>JAUIIM010000128.1 GCA_030431785.1 Acidimicrobiia bacterium
CTGTCGACGCTCCCCCGACCAGCACCTGCCGAACCCTGCCACCCGATACGTCGTCTGCCGACTGTGGGAGCAAGTCCTCCATCGCGAGCGTCGGCTCTCCGGCGACCCGAGTCCGGACCGCTACGACCTCGACCGGGTCGCTCTCGCGCCGGTAGCCGTTCCGTGCCTCGTGCGCCTGATGGAACCGGGCAACGATCTCGTCGGGTGCGTCGCCGGGAGTGAAGCCGACACCGATCTCGTGCGCCTGGCCGACATATCGGACATCCGCGACATGCGTCGACGTGACAACGGTCACGCCGGCCGCCTCAAGAGCGTCGGCTGCAGTCTGACGACCCCTCGCCGCCGCTCGGGTCAGCGTGGTCGCCGACAGCGCTTCTCCGAGGGTCGACACGGCCGCATCGACCGACGGTTGCGCGAGGAGCAGACCGACGGCTGAGAACACGCCACTGTGTGGTGGGATCACCACGCCAGCCATGTCGAGAGACTTCGCGACGGACACCGCGTGCAGGCCACCGGCACCGCCGAAGGCGTAGAGAAGGGCACCTCGAGGGTCCGACCCTTGTTCGATCGTCACGCGGCGGATGGCACGCGCCATCGCATCATCGGCAATGGCCAGGATCCCCTGTGCGGCATCGAACACCGTCAGGTCGAGTGCTTCAGCGATACGACCGACAGCCCGGACCGCTGCCTCGACATCCACCTGGAGGGATCCACCGAGGGGGGCGCTCGGATCGAGCCGACCGAGGACGGCGTGGGCATCGGTGACGGTGGCCTCGGTCCCGCCCTTTCCGTAGCAGGCCGGGCCGGGGTCCGACCCGGCCGACTGGGGACCTACCCGCAGAGACCCGCCCGGATCGATCCATGCGATGGAACCGCCGCCTGCGCCGACCGTGTGCACACCGACCGAAGGCAACCGGCAGGTGAACCCGGCGACCGAGCGCTCATAGGAGATGTCGTATGCCCCGTCGCTGATGCGGCACACGTCCGTTGACGTACCACCCATGTCGAACGAGACCACGTCGGCATGACCGTTGGCATCCGCCAGCGCTGCGGTGGCGATCACGCCACCCGCGGGACCTGAGAGGAGGATGCTCGCCGGAAACTCCGCGGCGTGATCGACGGACGACAGACCCCCGGATGACTGCATCACGGCGACATGTGACGCGACGCCGGACTTGACCATGGTGGCATGAAGACGCTCGAGGTAGCGACGCGATCGCGGGCTGAGGTAGGCATTGAGCACGGTCGTCGATGTTCGCTCGAACTCTCGGAACTCCGGTGCGACCGCTGACGATCGGCTGATGGGTCCTTGAAACCCCCGCGCTCGCAAGCGACGTTCGATGGCTCGCTCACCTTCCGCATCCCGGTGTGCGTCGAGAAGCACGATCGCGATCGCCTCCACTCCACTGAGGTCCACGTCGTCGACGTGGTCTGCGGGATGCCGGTCGTCCCTCACGACGAGGGGCGCCGGTCGGTCATCAAACGAGTCGTACAGTGAAGGACGGTCTTGTCTGGCGATCTCGATGATGTCCTCGAAGCCTGCATCGGTGATGAGGACCGTGCGCGCTCCGGCTCGTTCGAGCAGGGCGTTGGTAGCAACCGTCGTCCCGTGCAAGAACGTCTCGAACGTCCGACCGTGGGCGAGACGAAGCGCACCGTCACGGATGCCCTCGCTCTGATCGTTCGTCGTCGGTACCTTGAGGACGTCGACGCGTCCATCATCGACCGCGACCAAGTCGGTGAACGTCCCGCCGACGTCTGCCCCAAGGATCATCTCGGACCCTGACTACGCTCGGGGCGAGACACCAACACTCGTCGCCGCAGGAGGGCACTGATGGGCATCAACATCGAAGCGACACCGAACCCGGCCGCGATGAAGTTCACCGTCGGTGTACCGGTTGGCGGACCGGCGACGTACACCGATCCATCGGAAGCAGCCGAACCCTTTACATCGATCCTCGCAGTCGAGGGGGTTGCGTCTGCGTTTGCGACCGCCGACTTCGTGACGGTCACCAAGAAGCCTGAGGCAGATTGGGATGCAGTGAGCCCGGCGATCGTCGAGATCCTCGATGGCGCCTTTGGGTAGAACATCATTGGCGACAGTATCGCAGGGGCGAGAACAGCGGAACTAGGGAGCGGCGATCGCTGTCGGCATCGCCACAACTTGCCACAGACCGCCTTCGTTCATCGCTAGACGTATCGCAACAGCTGCGACGGGATCACGGACGAATCCGGCCTCCATCCGCGTGACGGTTCGGAAGGCGACGGCCACCTCGACACCGTTCGCTGCGGCGTCCCAACCGAAGACGTGCGCCCACTCGACAAAGGAGTCAGGCCCTTCGTGGTCGAGGTGTGGCAAGTCCGGTGCCAACGCTGGCTCCAATCGGTTCTGGAGACTGGCCAGGGTCTCCGCAGAGCCGTCGCGTGTGTAGAAGTCGGTGACGAACCATTCGGCGACGACACGAGCCTCGTCCGTCAGACCCGTCGATGTCGATGGAAGGGCGGCCATGAGGTCCGCCTGTGAGATGTCGCCCACCGTGGTCGGCACTTCCAGATCGATCGCGGCCGGTTCAGCGACCTCGCTCGCAGGGGCCGTGGCCGTCGGCAGTGCGGACGCCGGTTCCGCGGGAGGGAGCGGTGCTGGTCCGCCACCGAAGAAGCGGAGGGCGATGATCACGACGACGAGAGCCGCACCACCTCCGACGAGGAGATACAGGCGCTTGTCCACGCCTTGCTCGGCCTCTGCGACGAGGTGGGACCATGGGATCTGTTCGTGTTCTTCGGTTTCCATTCGATCACCTCGTTGGGAGTTCGAGCACTTGGCCAGGCAAGATCAAGTTGGGGTTGTCACCGATCACCGCTCGATTGCGTTCATAGATCGCTCGCCAGTAGTCACTGACGGCCGCACCCGATGCGGATTCGTTGCGCGATATCAGTATCTGTTTGGCGATCGCCCACAGCGTGTCACCCCGTTCGACGACGTGAACATCGCGCGGGACGATCGGCGACGGACGATCGTCCTCGACATCTCCGAACGACCAACGAGTCGACACAGAGGGCGAAGTGTCATCTGCGATGACGATCCGGTGATGCTGCGGTGTCACGGTCGCCGCCGCCACGCTGACTCGCAGCAGGGACACCGCGATGATGCAGACGGCCAGGTGGCGTGCGATGCGACGGATCGGTATGGCGCGATGGGGTCGGTTCGCCAGTTCGAGGACAAGGTTCCAGGCACGCTCAGTGACGACCCACATGGTCGAGATGGCAACGATGCCGGCGAGATATGCGGTTGCAGGCTCCATGACCGCAAGGTCTCAGATCGTGACAGGCGAATCAAGGGGTCCGTTCCGATCCGGGAGAGCCGGCATCAACCGCCGATGTAGCTCATCTCTACCTTCGGCGTCGGGAGAGGAGTGGCGCCCCTGAGTTCCGAGTATCGGTCCGAACGATCCGTCCAGGTCTGGGTGATCAACCCTCGCAACTCGTCATCCGAGACTCCATCTCGGAGGGGCCCGCGAAGGTCGGTACCGGACGAGGCGAACAGGCAGGTGTAGAGGCTTCCCTCAGCCGAGAGTCGGAGGCGGGTGCATGATCCACAGAACGGTGCGCTCACTGACGATATGAATCCCAGCTCACCCGCGCCGTCACGATAGGTCCATCGCTCCGCCACCTCACCTGGGTAGTTCGGGTCGACCGGTTCGATCGGCCACTCACTCGAAATCGCATCGATCAGCTGCTGCGACGTGACGACCTCGTCCAGGACCCACTGATTCGTGGATCCGACATCCATGTACTCGATGAAGCGAAGGACGTGACCCGTGTTGCGAAAGTACTCGGCGAGTGGCAGCACCTGGTCTTCGTTCCAACCGCGTCGCACCACGGCGTTGATCTTGACCGGACCGAGACCGGCGGTTGCCGCATCTTCGATGGCCCGCAACACGACGTCGACATCGACGTCCGTGTCGACCATCTCCCGAAATCGGGTGTCGTCGATTGCATCGAGTGAGATCGTGACACGTCCCAGACCGGCGGCCACGAGCGCCGGGGCCTTCTTCGACAACTGGAGAGCGTTCGTGGTCATCGCTAGGTCCTCGACCCCGTCGATCCCCGACAACCGTTCGACGAGTTGTTCCACTTCTCGGCGGAGCAGCGGCTCCCCGCCGGTTAGCCGGAGCTTGGAGACACCGAGATCGACTGCAACCCTCGCGACACGGGTGATCTCGTCGTAGGTGAGGATCTGTGACCGTTTGAGATATTCGTGGTCGTCGTAGATCTCGCGCGGCATGCAGTACACACAGCGAAAACTGCACCGGTCCGTGACCGAGATCCGTAGATCCCGAAGCGGACGACCAAACGTGTCCTTGATGGCCATAGCCAGAGGGTAGAAGGGAAAAAGGGAAGAAGGGAAGAAGGGATGCGACGGTTTGACTCACCGTCGTTCGTCGTTTGTCCCTTTGTCCCTTTGTCCTTTTGTCCTTTGTCCCTTTGTCCTTGCTCCGCGAGCGCAGCGAGCTCAGCGGACCAGGTCGAGGAACTCGCTTCGAGTACGCGGGTCGGATCGGAAGGTTCCACGCATCGCGCTCGTGACCATGTTGGACTCCTGCTTCTGCACGCCACGCATCATCATGCAGAGGTGCTTGCCCTCCATCACGACACCCACCCCGTACGGATCGAGGATCTCACCCATGGCATCCGCAACCTGGTTTGTGAGCCGTTCCTGCACCTGAAGCCGCCGTGCGTACACGTCGACGATCCGGGCGATCTTCGACAAACCGATGATCTTCCCCTTCGGGAGGTAGGCC
>JAUIIM010000129.1 GCA_030431785.1 Acidimicrobiia bacterium
GCGAATCGAAAAGGCCAGCTCGGATCGTCTCGGCGAGGAGGATGTCGCGTTGGTTGTACACGCGACGGAGCGATTCACCAGGCTCGAGGATCTCCCAACCGTCGACGTACCCGAGCTTGTCGAGGACTCGCCGATGGCGCCGGAAATCGGCGACGATGTCAAGATCCGCACGCCGTGACAGGCGCCGTTCGAGACGCGCGATGTCTCGCCGTACACGGTCGGCGCGGGCGAGCCATTGCAGATGTGTGTCCAAATCGGGACAGCCGAGGACTCCATCGTCGTCCGGCGTGTTGTGTACGGGTCTCGGTTCGTCATCCGGGATGAACGACTCGAGCGCTGACACGACCTCACGCCGATAATCCGGGTTGCTCGCGAGGATCGGAGTGGGGAGGCTGAGCTCACCGACCACGACGGCGTCGGTCGGCAGGTCGTTCGCGACGATCGTCGATCGGCGCGCCTGTTGATCGATGAGGACCAACCGCGGGCGGCCCCCACCCCACGACCGAGCTCCGAGGACGTACTTGCCGCCGGCAAACTCGAGAACAGCTCCCGGCTGGAGGAGATGTCGATCGACGGTACGAGAAGGGCGAGCGGAAGGATCGACTGATGTGACGTCACCGCGCTCACATTGCGCCGCCTGTTCGAACGTCGCCAGATCGCTCTTCCGGTCTTCGAGGTTCTCGCGAAGCCGATCGCGTTGGGACTCGACAGCGTGGTTCGCAAACGACGCCTCGAGCAGTTCGATCGCCCGGTCGCGGTCATACCGAGCGATGAGGTTCACCGTCATGTTGTAGGACGGCGCAAACGACGAGCGGAGCACGTTTGCACCACGCCCTGCGATGCCGGTTGCCCGCTCGAACGGTACGTATCGGCTGTAGAGCACCACCGCGGTACCTTCGACATCGATGCCGCGGCGACCCGCCCTCCCCGTGAGCTGCGTGAAGTCGGACGGTTGTAGCAACTCGTGACCTTCACCCGTGAACTTCGACAACGAGTCGAGGACGACGGTACGAGCGGGCATGTTGATCCCGACGGACAAGGTCTCCGTTGCGACGACACAGCGGACCAGACCGGCGATGAAGAGATCTTCCACGGTCTCCTTGAACGCAGGGATCAGACCCGCATGGTGAGCTGCGACGCCATGCCGAAGCGTGTCGCACCACTTGTCGAATCCGAGGGCGACGAGGTCGTGCTCGGGGATGTGGCTGGTGCGTTCAGCGATGATCCGATCGATCTCCCGACGGCTGTCCGCGGTGGTGAGGTCAAGACCAGAGTGGGCGAGATCGCGAGCCGTCTGGTCACAACCAGCCCGCGAGAAGACGAAATAGATCGCAGGAAGGAGGTTGTCTTCCGCAAGCATCTGGACGACTTCTGTGCGTCGCGGCGTGTTGATACGACGTCCGCGCCCACCTTTGGACTGGAGCACCTTGCTGATCGTCGCGTTGGGTCGGCCGTTGCGGCCGAACATCGGAAGCATCGAAACGGAACCGCCCCGATGCCGGTCCTTCCAGGCAAACATCGTCTCGAGCGGGACAGGGCGGGTCTCCTCGATCACGAGATCGGTGGCCCCCCGCCGGAGTCGGATCCAATCGGTGAACTCGTCGGGATTGGCGATCGTGGCCGACAATGCAACCAGGTTGATCGTGCGGGGAAGGTGGATGATGATCTCTTCCCATACCGATCCGCGTTCGCGGTCGGCGAGATAGTGGACCTCGTCGAGGATCACCGAGCGGAGTCGATCCAGCGCGCTCGAATCCTCGTAGATCATGTTTCGGAGGACCTCGGTCGTCATCACGACGATCGGAGCGTCTCCGTTGACGACGTTGTCACCGGTGAGCAATCCGACCTGGTTCTTGCCGAACATCGCGACGAGGTCGGAAAACTTCTGGTTGGACAGGGCCTTGATCGGTGTCGTGTAGAAGGCTCTTTGCTCGTGCGCCAGCGCATCCACGATGGCACCCTCGGCGATGACCGTCTTGCCGGCGCCCGTTGGTGCGGTGACGACCACTGATCGGTTGCCGGAGATCGCGTCGAGCGCTTCTACCTGGAAACGGTCAGGGGCGAACGCGAGTCCGTCGAGGTACTCGTCGAGGGAATGCGGGCCGATGGGCATCGGCGTGAGCATAGGCGGCGCACCGGTGCGCCACGATCTTCGAGGTGCGATTCGACAGCGGCTTCAGCTGCGAAGACCCTCGCTGGAGCCCCCGAGGCTGAGCAGACGCTCGAACCAGTCGTCCGAAGCGAGTTCCCGGGCGAAACGGTCGATGTCGTCATCACAGAGCGGTGCCGCCGGGGCGAGGGTGACCTCGTAGGAGACACCGGTTGCGAGCAGAACGCTCACGACTCGGGCCGATGCGGGACGACGCTGGACCAGGTAGCACTCGGGGCACACGAAGCGGTAGTTGCCTTCGTCCCCGTTGCCTTCGAGTTCCAGAGCGATGTCGGCGGTTCCAAGGTGGATCTCGCCACACTGATCGCAGGTTGTCTTGATGGTTGTCATGTCTGTGCGTTCTCCGTGAGAGCCAGCGTCACCTAGGACATCGGCATCTCACCGCACGGGTAAAGGACTATTCGCAAGGTAGTCACCACGATGACGGCCACGTAGCCCGCGGGCATTGCGGTGCTCGGGATCAGATGGTCGCGTAGGCCTCGAGGATCCGGTCTCGTAGATCGTGGAGCGCTTCATCGACGGCTGTGCCCTCGACCAGTGTGGCGTCGTCGCCGAGCTGGAGGAGTAGCCGCGCCGCCACCAACGGATCCGCCACATGCATGGTGATCCGAACGACGCCGTCGGTCAGCTGTTCGGACTCGACTGGGTAGTAGTCCGCCACCCAACGTGAGGTCGGCCCCACGTCGAAGACGGCGATGTGGTCGTCCGGTGACGGTTCGTAGATTGCGACCGCTGGTGAGTCGGCAGCCACCGGTACGAACTCCTCGTCGAGCACCTCTACCGAAGCGATCCGATCCACCCGGAAGAGCCGGTCGTCGTCGGCGAGCCGGCAGTAGCCGCGGAAGTACCACGCACCGAGGTTGAAGAACACCGCCTCCCCTTCCACCACTCGGGTCGTCGTCTCGTTGGTGGAAGCGGCGACGTACACGATCCTGACCGGATTGTGGGACTCGAGTGCATATCGCAGGTCGTGCACGATCTGTGGGGTCGGGACATCGAGGATCACTTGGTCGTCGAGCTCGACCCCAATGGCAGTAGCGAGCTTGTCGACGGCAGATGCAAGTGCCGGTGGCGCCTGGCCGGACGCAACCAACGTGCTACCCGCCGCAAGCAGCCCGAGGGCCTCCCCCGGGGTGAGGCGGAGAGCACTCCGGAAATGGTCCGCAGACTCGATGACGACCTCGTCCTCGAAGATGTCGACATCGATCAGATCCCCGGGACCGTACCCCGGGAGCCCGGTCATGAAGATGACGTTGAGATCCTTCACGACCGCTTTGTCCGATGGATAGTCGAACCGCTCACGCAGGTCAGCAAGGCTCGCCCCACCGTGCTCGACGACGTACGGGATCATGGCCAGCATCCGAGCGATCCGGGATTGGGTGCGTGCGCTCATCGGTCCCCCCGAACATGAGCGATCACCGATTCACGGAGTTCTGCCGGTTCCAGCACGACGGCACGGTCGTCGAAGCCGAGCATCCACCCGATGAACGCATGACGGTTGTGGACAGGCACACGCAGTTCGACCCAGTCGTCTGCGTGGTCGACGACCTCGGTTCCCGAAACCTGGTTCTGTGCGACTGGAGCGACATCCGAAGCGAATCGGACCAGTGCATGCAGTTCCTCGCGATCCCGCCCACCGGGGAATACAGCGTTCGAATCGAAGTTTGCCGGGACCTCGAACGCATCACCGTCACCGTGAGGTTCGATGCCGGCCATACGATCGACCCTGAATGCTTTCACCGGGAGCGGTTCCTTGCGTTCGGGCGCGGCCAGATACCAGTGCCCGAGACGATGCGCCAACGCATACGGGTGGACGGTTCGGCGCCGATCCCCATACGCAAAGCGCACCTCACGTCGAGACGCGATGGCATCGAACAGCACGCCGAGCCCTTCGAGGTCCTCACCGAGGTCTGCGCCGATGGCGGGTGTTGAGATGAGCGACGATGCGCCGCCAAGCTTGAAGATCGCCGACATCTCGGTGGGCTGTCCCCCGAACTGGACGACCTGCGCAGCCGCGAGGAGGGCCGATCGCTCCTCGTCGGTGAGACCCGGATCCTTCACGGCGTATTCGTCCTCTCGGATCACATACCCGTGTTCGACCTCCCAGATGTCGGTCGCCGTCATCTTGAGTGGCACACCGAGGCTGCGCAGAAGGTCCTTGTCCCTCTCGAAGGTCCGGCGAAACGCCGCATCTGAGTCTTGGTCATACCCTGCGACCGTGTGGCGTATGTCCTCGGCCGTCACCGGATGATTGACCGTGAGGAGAAACGCCAACAGGTTGAGGATCCGCTCGATCACCCGTTGCATCCCCCGCAGCGTATCGGAATGCCGTCCTCGAATGAAGAACCTGCGTCAGAGGCTCTCGATCAAGCGGTCGACGCGTTCGTCGTATGCCTTGAACGGGTCCTTGCAGAGGACCGTGCGTTGTGCCTGATCGTTGAGCTTGAGGTGCACCCAGTCGACGGTGAAGTCCCTGCGGCGTTGCTTCGCTGCACGGATGAACTCGCCCCGGAGCCTCGCCCTCGTCGTGGCCGGAGGCTCGACCATCGCGAGGTCGATGGCGTCGTCGGTGACGATGCGATCCATCAATCCTGCGTCCTG
>JAUIIM010000130.1 GCA_030431785.1 Acidimicrobiia bacterium
CTCCGTCGATGAGCGGACGAGCACGACGGGCGTCTTGAACACGGAAGCCTCCTCCTGGATGCCTCCGCTGTCGGAGACGATGAGTTGGGCCGATCGTGCAAGTCCGAGGAACTGCTGATAGGGGAGGGGGTCGACGATCGTGAGCCGCGGATGGTCGATGACGGTCGTCAATCCGAACTCTGCGATCCGGATAGCGGTGCGTGGATGGAGGGGGAGGAGCACAGGTGCGTCGAGATCGATGAGCGATCGCATGATGCGTTCGAGCACATCCTTGTGGTCGACGTTCTCGGGTCGATGCAACGTAGCGAGCACATACGGTGCATCCAACCCGAACTCCGCCAATGCTGCGTCGGTGGTGGCAGCGTCAGGGAGGAATCGTCGCACGGCTTCGACGATCGGGTTGCCCGTGAGGAGGACTCTCGTCCCTTCGATCCCCTCGGTGGCAAGGTTGCTCACGTTCGTCTCGGTCGGTGCGAGACAGAGATCCGCCAGATGGTCCGTGACGACGCGGTTGTGTTCCTCCGGCATCGACCGGTCATACGAGCGGAGACCTGCCTCGACATGGATCAATGGAGTCGCTGTCGCGTTGGCAGCAAGAGCGCCAGCGACCGTTGCATTCGTGTCCCCGTGGACGACGACCGCCGACGGTTGGATCTTGCCTATCGCTGCCGCCAACATCCGTGTCCCTTCAGCGATCTGGTCGGCGCGAGATGATCCCCCGACGCCGAGGTCCATCATGGGAGGTCGGAGACCCAGCTCGTCGTAGAACGCCCCGGCGAGATTGTCGTCGTAGTGCTGGCCGGTGTGGACAATCGCTGCTCGGTCGCCCAACAGTTCGATCACCCTGGCCATCTTGATGATCTCGGGGCGAGTTCCGAGAACGACCAGGATGTCGCGGGACGTCATCACCCAACCGCCAGACGGCTAGAAGCCAGCGGCAAGATCATCGACCTGCTGGGGGAATCCGGATGCGACTGCCGCCTTGATCGCCGGGAAGAACATCGTCGACAGCATCCCCTTGGTCGACAGCCGCAGGGTGACCTCGACCGCACACGTGTCACCCGTCGGCGTGAGCTCGGCGCTGAGACTGCCGACGATCTCACTGGTCGTCAGGTCGAGCTTGAACGACTCCGGCCGATCAGCTTTGACCACCTCGGCGGTGCCGGAGTACGTCTTCCCGCCGACCTCGGCGCCCCAGTCGAATCCGGCAAGCGTGCCATCATCGTGGTGTCGGGCGTTCTTGGCGTAGGACACGGGGCCGACGCCCGCCCATGTGTCGATCTGCTGCATGTGGTCCCATGCAGTGTCGATGTCGGTGTCGATGGACGCGGTGTGGGTCACGGACGCAGATGGCATGGGTCCAACCTAGCGGTTGAGCGCCGCGGTGATGCGTTCTGCCGCAGTCGCGAGGTCCTCAGGGGACGCCGGCGTGGCGTTGCTGAAATCGAGATCGGTGGCCGCATCGATGGGAACGAGGTGGATGTGGACATGCGGGACCTCGAGACCCGCGATCATCAGGCCCACCTTCTCGCTCGGGTATGCGTGTTGGAGCGCACCAGCGATGCGGTGGGCGACCGCCATCAGGTGGTCGATCGTGTCCTTGTCGAGATCGAGCCAGTGGTCGACCTCGACGATCGGGACCACGAGTACGTGACCCTCGCGAAGGGGCTCGATCGACAGGAAAGCGACGCAGACATCGTCCCGGTACACGAAGTGTGCAGGGAGGTCTCCTTCGATGATCATGCTGAACACTGAGGCCATCGCCGGATGCTACCTCACCCGGAGGACGGTCTAAAAGCCGCCGAGGAAGGCACGATCGAGGAAGCCGGCCATCTGCTCACGGGTCGTGCCTTCGTGGGGGTGGTAGAGACCGTCCTGATGCCCCACGGTTACCCCGAGGTCGAGGATTTCGGCAACGGCCGGACCGAACCAGGAGTCACCGGGGACGTCGGGGAACGGATCGGGCACCGAACCGGGCAACGTGAGTTCGAGCGCTCTCGTCAGGTACACCGCCATCTCCGCACGCGTCACGGAGTTGTTCGGTCGATAGGTACCGTCTTCGAAGCCGATCACGATGCCTGCTTCGGCGAGTGCGTTGATCTTCGCCTCGTTCGGATCGCTGTCGTCATCAGGGAAGTAGTCGGTGGAGGTTCCCGGAAGGTTGAGACCGTCGGCGAGGAACGCCGCCATCGAGGACCGCGTCATCGGTGCTTCCGGGTCGTAGTCGTTGCCGGGGAGCGTTCCCACGAAACCGGCGGCGTTGATGTTGAAGATGTTGTGCTCGAAGAACGAACAGCCGTCATCGTCGTATGGGCCACGTTCACGACACACACGGTCGAGGAAGTGGCTCTTGAGTCCGAACGTCGACCGTGTTTGCGTGCCCGAGAGTTCGGTGGTCGCGTAGACGCCACCGTCGTAGCCCTCGAAGGTCACGGTCTTGGCGCTTGTCGAAGGGTTGAACTCGGACACCCACACGCGCTCGACGGTGTCCAAGCCCACGGCGGAGGCGACCGTGTTTCCTCCCCATGTCTTCGACCAAGGGTTGTGTGGGGATGCATCGTTGGTCCACGGATCAGGGATCGTCTCGAGATACGGATACTGCGCACTGCCCCAGTAGGCGTTGTTGGTCTCGCTCGCTCCACCGTTGGCGCTCGAATACAGGGCGAGGATGATCCCGTACTCTGTGGTGGCGCTGTCGGGATGCGTGATGTACTGGCCGGCCGTGGCGTTCACTGCACTGACCCAGCCCGAGTAGACCTCCTGCGACCAGCCCACATAGACCTGATCGGACGTGTTGTCCTCGACGTGACACCAGCAGTCGAGCTTCACCGACTGTGAGAACGAGCTTGCGTCGCCGATCGCCAGCGCCTTGTTGGCTGCGTACGTTCGGGACGCCAACGCCTGGGCCTCCAGTGCGGCGGGCTGCCAGCTCGGAACTGCCTCGGGGACACCGAGCATGTAGTCCTCGACGGCGAGCTCGGCCATCACGTGGAAGGTCGCCGTCCCGTTGGGCACGGGGCGGATGACGATCTCTCCCCGGGCATACACCTCGTCGTTGTCCTCGAAGTAGACGCGGGTGTTGGTGCTGCCACCCAGCAGGATCCGTGCGTAGCAGTTGCCCGGATCGCCCTGTGGCGTTTCGCCCTTGTAGAACTGACACTGGTTCGGCCCGCTGGCACGGAACGACCACGACTCGCCGGGGACCGGGGTTCCGAGTGATTCGGCGGGGCAATCGAGGACGCCCTGGCACAGGGACAGTTGACCCGCATCAGCGGAGAAATCGAGCCGGGACTCGTCTTCCAACAAGCCGACCCAGAGGGGCATCGGATCCTCCGTCCACCATGCCGGAAGCGACGTGGGATTCGTGGTCACGGAGGCACCGGTGTAGTACGCCTCGACGATCTGCTCGCCCGTCTGGCCGTCCAGGGCGCGGCCCTGTGCGCCGTACTGGCTGAGCCCCACGCCGTGCCCGTAGCCGTCCCCCTCGAAGCGGAAAGGGCTGTCGTCAGCGGACGCGGGAACGACGAAGAGGAGCGACAAGAACAGGCCCAGAACCACGGTGCTGGCCAGTCGCCGTCTCCGTGAGGGAGAGGTGAGCGTGGTGGTCATTGTCCAACGATGCTAGGACGTCTCACCAATAAGGCGACGTTTTCTGGTTCACGATCTGGTGCACCGTAGGCTGTCGACGTGACGGTCGAAACGAACGTGGAATCCGCCGAGGGCGTGGTCTGGAAATGGCTTCCGGTCGTGTTCATCCCGGTGGTCGCCGGCGTGTTCACGCTCTTCGTGCTGCCCGGATGGATGGTCGGATTCGACGGTACGTCCTACCTCGCGGAGGCGTCTTCGATCCTCGAGTTCGGTACGTACACGGCTCCTGACGGTTCTGCGATCACGTTCCGAGGTCCCGGCTACCCGCTGTGGCTGTCGGTCGGATGGCTGGTGGGTGCCGACTCGGCGGACGTCGCGATCTTCGTCTCCCGTATCGCCGGTCTCCTGATCGTCGTGGCTGCGGCAGCGATCGTGTTCCTCCTCACGAAGCGAGTCCTCGCAGCTGTCGTCACCGGTCTGTTGGTCGCTGCACAGCCGTTCCTCGTACTCGGAGGAGCGGTCGACTTCTTCCCGGACTCGGTCGCCGTCCTCTGCGTCATCGTCACCATCGCCCTGCTTGCCGGTGCACGCGATCGACCGGACCCTTTCGTGCTGTCCGGCTGCGCAGGAATCTTCGCGGCGCTTGCGTTCATGACCAAGGAGTCGCATGTCCTCGTGCTGGCGGCCGCGGTGCTGTGGGTGTTCACCCTTGCCGAACCGCTCCGTCTTCGCCTCGAGATCGTCGGGGTCTTCGGTCTTTCCTTCTCCCTCGCCGCCCTGCCATGGATGCTGTTCGGCATGGAACACACCGGTGCGCTACCGGGTGTCCTCGCACCGTACGACGGGGTACAGGGATGGGTTCTGCTAGCGGCCATGTTCCTCGTTCCGGTAGGGCTGGTACTGGGAGGCAGGTTTGCTGCCGACGTGCGATGGCGATTACCGGTCTGGGTTCCGAGCGTCGCCGTCGTCCTCATCATCCTCGGGATCACGACCCGTTTC
>JAUIIM010000021.1 GCA_030431785.1 Acidimicrobiia bacterium
CAGCCAACACCTTCGTAATCGCAGCCGTCAACGTCGTCTTCCCATGATCAATATGACCCATCGTGCCAATATTCACATGCGGCTTCGACCGCTCAAACTTTTCCTTCGCCATGATGTCTGGTCCTCCGTGAACCGGGATTGGTTGGCTTACTTGGTGCGTAGCGGCGGGCAGACTTGAACTGCCGACCTCTCGATTATGAGTCGAGCGCTCTTACCGACTGAGCTACGCCGCCGTGTAGCCGGACGTGCGCGCCCGACTTCGTCGCGACTTCGTCGAGACAGCGGGAGTATACGCGGTCTGCTACACAGATGACAGCGGACGAAGCGACGATCTTCGGGCGAACGAAGCCGGCGGACGCCGTATCATCCCCATAGGGAATCACCTGATCAATTGGGGAGTCACCTGCAATGCGAAAGTTCCTGCGCTCGAAGATCCATCGAGCGACCATCACCCAGACCGACCTGCACTACGAGGGGTCGATGACCCTCGACCGCGACCTCATGGATGCGGCGGTCATGGACGAGTACGAGTTCGTCGACATCGTCAACGTCAACAACGGGCAGCGCTTCACGACCTACGTCATCGAAGGCGAGCGAGGCTCAGGCGTCGTCGGTCTGAACGGTGCTGCTGCCCGTCTCGGCGAACCGGGGGATCTCGTCATCATCATGACGCATCGCTACGAGAACGTCGAAGGCGATGCCAAGGCGACGAAGCCCGTCGTGGTGATGGTCGACGAGAAGAACCAGGTCGTCCTGACCTGAGTCAACCGGATTGTCGGATTGTCGGACAATCGGAGATCGGACCGTCGGAGATCGCTTCGAGCGCTGAAAGCGCTCGAAGCTTGGAGCCTCCTCGGGGATTTGAACCCCGGACCTCTTCCTTACCATGGAAGCGCTCTACCCCTGAGCTAAGGAGGCATTCTGAGTACTCAGTACTCAGTACTCAGTACTCAGTGCTGGGAGGAGGATTTGAACCTCCGAAGGCTTAGCCGGCAGATTTACAGTCTGCTCCCTTTGGCCGCTCGGGCATCCCAGCGCGGAGGCGAGGATACCGGCGTCCGCACACAGTCGCACCGCAAAACCGGAGTTGCGGGACGGTCAGCGGATCGGGCCGACCATCGCCTCGAGTCGAGCGATACGTTCCTCGGTTGGTGGGTGTGTCGAGAACATCTTGGCCATCTGGCCTGCACCACCGCGACCCCGGAGCGCCTTCAAGGGATCACCGATGAACAACTGGGACACCGCGGGGTTCACATCCATCGGATGCCGGGCGGTCCCTTCGCTGATCTTGCGCAACGCACTTGCGAGCGCCAGCGGTGACCCGGTGGTCTCGGCACCGTCATGATCGGCTTCGAACTCCCGCGATCGTGAGATCGCCATCTGAATGAGTGCTGCGGCGATGGGTGCGAGGATCATCGCCACCAGCCCGATGATCGCCTGTACCCCATTGTCTCCGCCGCGACGGCGACCCATCCCTCCCCAGAACGCAAACCGGGCGAGGAACGACAGCGCCGCTGCGATCGTCGCAGCGATCGTGGAGATGAGGATGTCGCGGTTCTTGACGTGTGCGAGCTCATGCGCGAGGACACCCTCGAGTTCGCGGTGGTCCAGTACCTCCATGATCCCGGTGGTCACCGCTACGGCTGCGTGCTTCGGTGACCGCCCGGTCGCAAACGCGTTCGGCTGTGGCGAGTCGATCACATGGAGCGACGGCATCGGCATGTTCTCCCGCTGTGCGAGCGACGACACCGTCTGGTAGAGGTCCGGCATCTCGTGCGGCTCGACCGGCCGAGCTCGTGACGAAGCGAGGGCGATCCGGTCCGAGAAGAAGTACATCCCGAAGTTGAACACGACGGCGAACCCGAGCGCCATCAGACCGCCGGACGCGCCACCGAGGAGATAGCCGAGTCCGACGAACAGGGCCCCGAGGAATGCGAGCAGCGCGGCCGTCTTGACATTGTTCATCTAGGAATCGTATCGACCGGACCCGAATACGGCGACGGGTATCCGCACGACCACTTTCGGTTGGCAAACGAGGTGCGCGCCTGCGTAGGATGGGGAGGCGAAGGGGACCCAATCGGGGAGGCCACACGCGGTGCGTGTGCCGATCGGACTCCGGACAAGACAATTGTCATATGGCGAATCGAAAGGCAGGCGTGCATGCGTCGCGGCGGCATGTTGGTACTGGCACTCGTAATGGTGCTCTCCGTTCTCTCCGTGCTCCCAGCAGCAGCGGTTTCCCCCACAGCAGACAATGTGGTGTGGGAAGAAGCAGAAGCTGAACTGGTCGTTGAGAACTACTTCAAGAAGGCCGGCGACGGCATGTGGGTCATCCACTTCGAGGAGGCACCCGTTGCCACCTACGACGGATCGATCGACGGCTACGCCCCGACTGCAACAGCCGAGACGGGTGCCGTCCAGCTGAACGCAGCGAGCGCTGCGGCGGTCAGCTACAAGGGCCTCCTCGAGCAGCGCCAGGCGCGCTATCTGACGTCGATCGAGCGCACGCTCGACCGCAGCCTCAATGTGGTGCACGAGTACTTCTACGCCGCCAACGGTGTGGCCGCCAACATGACGTGGGAAGAGGCCGCACGCGTCGCCAAGATGGACGGCGTCAAGGACGTCTTGAAGGACACTCGTCATCACCTCGACACCGACAACGGTCCAGCCTGGATCGGTGCACCCAGCGCATGGTCCGGCTCGACCGCCAGCGCCGTCGCAACCGAAGGTGAAGGCGTCATCGTCGGTGTGCTCGACACGGGGATCAACCCGTCGAACCCGTCGTTCGCAGACATCGGACCCATCGACGCATACGACCACACGAACCCGTGGGGTGCCGGTGTGTATGTCGGTGTTTGTGACTCGACCGACCCTTCGTACGATCCGACGTTCCCGTGTAACGACAAGCTGATCGGTGCTTGGTCGCTCGTTCCTGCCTCGCCATTCGGCGGAATCGACGACGACGGACACGGTTCGCACACCGCATCGACCGCAGCAGGGAACTACGTCGACGCCGCAGTGGTTGGCCCGACGATCACCGAGAACCGTGACATCTCGGGTGTTGCCCCGCACGCCAACATCGTCGCCTACGACGTGTGTGACGGTGACGGCTGCAACGGAACCGCGATCCTTGCAGGTATCGACCAGGCAATCGCCGATGGTGTCGATGTCATCAACTACTCGATCGGTTCTGAGACGCCGTCGGATCCGTGGCAGTCGAGCGACGACCTCGGGTTCCTGGCCGCACGTGCGGCAGGCATCTTCGTCGCCCACTCCGCCGGTAACGAAGGACCGGGCTACGCAACCGTGGGCTCACCGATGGCACCGTGGATGACCCACGTTGCAGCATCGACCCACGACCGCAAGTACGTCAACGCCGTCATCAACATGACAGGCGGTGACACTGCTCCACCAACCGATCTCTACGGGCTCGGATTCACCTCGTCCCTCGGTCAGTACGACATCGTCTACGCAGGCGACTACCCGTCGGGCGAGACGGCCAACCCTGAACTGTGTGGTGTCGGCGCCCTCGGCGACTTCAACACGCCGTGGGACGACCCAAGCACGTTCACCGACAAGATCGTGGTCTGTGACCGCGGCACGTTCGGTCGTGTAGAGAAGGGCGCCAACGTGTTGGCGTCCGGTGCAGCCGGATTCATCCTCGCCGACAACGGCGGCGGACTCTCGGGCGATGCGCACGACCTTCCGGCCGTCCACATCAGCCAGGCTGACGGGACGACGCTGAAGACATGGCTCGCATCCGGGACCGGCCACATGGGCGAGATCCTTGGTGCAACGCTCGACATCGACAACGCCAACGGCGACATCATCGCCGGGTTCAGCTCCCGTGGACCAAACCGGTCTGCAGACTTCATCGCACCGTCGATCGCCGCACCAGGCGTCGACATCATCGCTGCGCATGGACAGGGCGACCCTGTTGGCGGTGTCTGGGACTTCGTGTCCGGTACGTCGATGGCGAGCCCGCATGTCGCTGGTGTGGCTGCGCTGTTCAAGAACCTCCAGCCGACGTGGACGCCTGCAGAGCTGCAGTCGGCACTGATGCTGACGGCGAACAGCACGATGCTGAAGGAAGACGGCGTGACAGCTGCGGATCCATTCGACATGGGTTCGGGGCGCGTTGACATCGTGGCAGCAGACAACACCGCACTTGTGATGAACGAGACGACCTCGAACTACGAGGACGCTGATCCGGCTTTGGGTGGCGACGTCGCCGACCTGAACATCGCCTCGATGTCCCAGGATCAGTGTGTGCTCACCTGCTCTTGGGACCGGACCTTCCGGTCGGTCGCCGGAACAGACGCCGTCAACTTCACGATCGCCGACAGCGCAGAAGGTGGCGTGGTGCTCAGTGCCTCGCCGGACAACTTCTCGCTCGACGACGGTGAGTCGATCACGGTGACGTTCACGGCCGACGTGAGCGCTGCCGCTGCTGACGAGTACCACTTCGGGTGGTTCACGATCAGCAACGACAACGGCAACAGCACCGCTGCACTGCCGGTCGCGGTCCAGCCGACGACGGGCAGCCTGCCCGACCTCGTCGACATCACGACAGCCCGCAATCATGGTTCGTGGCTTGTCCGGGACCTCGAAGCACTCGAGATCACCGACTTCCACGCCGAGGTCGTCGGACTGGTGAAGGGCGACAAGACGTCGATCAGCCTCGAAGAGGACCCGACGTCGCTCGACATCTACGACGACCCGAGCCAGAACCACGTCGACATCGTCAACGTCCCGAGTGGATCGGTGGCGTTGATCGCACAGATCGTGGCGACCGACTCGCCCGACCTGGACCTGTTCGTCGGCTTCGACGCCAACACGGACGGGATCCCGCAGGAAGGTGAAGAGGTCTGCCGCTCCGCAAGCGGCACCGCCTTCGAGGAGTGCTCCGTCGATCCTGACGGCGACTTCGGCGACTACTGGATCATGGTCCAGAACTGGGCAGACCCAGCTTCCGGGGCGATCCACGACGTGACCTACGTGACCGCTGTCGTCGACGACAGCGACGAAGGCAACATGTCGGTCGAGGGACCTGCCACGCAGCCAGAACTTGATCCGTTCGACATCCAGGTCCTGTTCGACCTGCCGGGCGCCATGGAGGGTGACTACTACTACGGAGGCATCTCCCTCGGTACGAGCCCAGGCAACGCTGGGAACCTCGGTTCCTTCCCGGTCGAACTGACTCGGGTGGCCGACGACGTGACCAAGACGGCAAGTGTCGCAACGGCGAAGCCGGGCGACACGGTGACATACGAGATCACGATCAACCCGAACGTGACCAACCAGGACCTGGTCTACACGATCACGGACACCATCCCTGACGGCATGACGCTCGTCGGCGGAGCCAGCGGTGCAACCGTGAACGGCCAGGACCTCGAGTGGACCGTCGAGATGGACTCCCCGCTCCTTGCGGAGGGCTTCTACGAGATCTCGTACCCGTCGACGAATGCAGCATGTGACACCGGGTTCGGCGGCTACGTCGACCTCGAGGGATTCGGAATCTTCGCCGATCCTGGGATTACGGGTGACACACAGCTGTTCACCGCATTCGGCACGGCCAATCCTGTCGACTTCTATGGCGACACGTACACCGGAGGCGTCTCGTTCAGCGATGACGGCTTCTTGATGTTCGATACGGCCGGCTACAGCGGTGATCCGTGGATCACCCAGGACCTGCCGGACCCAACGGCACCGAACGGTGTGCTCACGATGCTGTGGCAGGACTTCCAGTTCGTCTACGAAGCATCCGGTGCGTACGGGCAGTCCGGTGTCAGCCTTGCAACCGCAGGTCCTGACACCCGCCTTATCGAATGGGACAACGTCCGGTTCTATCAGGACACGGGTATCCCGGACACACCCGTGCTCGACATGGAAGCCGTGATCTACTCGACACCGGATCCGGTGTTCCCGGAGATCGTGATCGCCTTCAGCGGGGTCGACTCGACCAACATCGACTGGGGCCTGAACAACTTCCAGGACTACTCGTTCGGCGTCGAGAACAACGACGGGTCCGCCGGGCTCAGCGAAGTGTTCGGTGACCCGACGGCGCTCCTCGCCGAGGGTCAGGTGTGCTTCGACTGGACGGGCCCCGTGTTCGACCCGGTCGTCCTCACCTACGACGTGACGGTGGATGCGGATGCTGCTGACGGCATCGCCACCAACGCAGTCGAGAGCATCACGGACAACTACAACGACCAGGCCGTTGCGACCTCGGTCGACGTGGACATCGTGAACTACGCAAACCTCCAGGGCGACGCACGTGCGGTCCTCATGGAGGTGTCCGACATCATCGGTGACTGGCTCGACGGAGCCAGCGGACTCGACGCCAGGGCCCTCGTGGCTGCACGGTCGTTCGTGAACGCAGCACTCTCGAACTTCCTCTGGGTAGACGAGAACACGCTGACACCGGTCGGTGAGAGCTGGGCAGTCCGCTACATGGAACTTGCGATCGCTGCACTCAATGGAGTGAGCACCGACGCATCGTTCGATGCAGATGCAGAGGCTTTGGCCATGTCGATCCAGAACGTGATCGACGACACGACGGCACCAGTCAGTGCACCGGATACCAACCCGAGAGGCACGGCACCGTCACCGTCACCGGAGCCAAGTCCGACGCCGACACCAACCCCGGGCAACCCCCGTGGCACGGCACCGGCGCCCACACCGACACCGACGGATCCAGCGGTGACGCCAAGCGTCACGGTCACGCCGGATCGCATCGTGACGGTCGTGCGGACGAGCAACAGTCTCTACTTCAGGGCCATCTAGCGCCGAGTAGCAGATGACGCAGAAGAGGCCGCCCCATCGGGCGGCCTCTTCTCGTTCTGTGATGTGTTGTCAATCCGCCGATCAGACGTCTTGCGAAGGAAGGGGCTCCTGGGGGTCCTCACACAGGAAGGGGGCACCATCGCCACCCTGGTGGTACACGTACTGGGTGCCGTCGACCTCGAGCACGATGCGGAAGCCGTCGACGAGCGCTTGGGTGTACGACATGTCGGGCTCGGGGCATCCGATGGCACCGCTGCGCCAGGTGACGTTCTCCGAGGAGACGACGACGATCGATGCGGGGTCGATATCGAGTTCGGTCGCGAGATCGGCGATCGATTGCTCGACGGGCGTCTCTGGAACGGAGGTGGTCGTCGTTTCGTCGGACATGTCCGGGGTCTCCGTCGTCGTCGAGGTCGGGTCCGAGATGGTATCCGAGCCATCGTCGGCGGCACAAGCGACCGCTGTCAGCGCTACGAGCGCGGCGATGAACATGAGGTTGCGCATCGTTTCTCCTGTCGATCCGTCATCCATTCGACGTTGACCCGGTGTCCTGCGGTTCCCGATTCCCGATGACCACCCGGAACGAGCCGAATCCCTGGGAATCCAACAATGCACGAAGACCGACGGCTTCCGATCGCACCGTCAACTGACCCATCACATCACCCTCAGCAGCTCGCGAGTGCTCCAGCGACACGAGCTCTGCGACATCCACCGAGGCTCCGAGCGACTCGAGGAAGTCCGCCTGTGTCATCGACGAGACGGCGAGACCGTGGTGTTCCAGAGCTGCGGAAACCACGTCGGTGTTCATGTCGACCGTGATGTCCGTCTCTCCTGGATGTCGCAGGAAGTCGAACCCCGTGTGCTGATGACGGTAGGTGCGTACGACCGTGTCCTCGGAGCGTTGGAGCAAGTCTTCTGTCGTACCCCCGTAGTCGACGACACACAACGACAGCCCATCGAACTGCGTTGCCAAGCCGTCAAGGAGGCGCACCGCACCGGTAGGTACGGCAATGATGCGACCGATTGCGGCGTCCCCGAAGTGGAGCTCGCAGAGATCGAGGGTCGCATCCCGGATCGGTGTGTCGACCAGGGTCAACTCTCCATCGTCGTCGATCCCCACGGCGACCTCGCCCCACCCATCTGACGTCCGTCGTGCCAGAGCAGTCGGTGCGTTGTCGAGCACCTCGTTCATCACGACCAGCGCGTTCGGGGCATCGACATCTCGCACAGATCCGACGACCTCCACGCCGTTTAGGCGATCTCGAAGCCTCCGGCGTGCGTCCTCAGAGCGCTCGACGGCCACGACAGCCCAGCGATCACCGATGACGTCAAGCGCTGGTTCCATCAGGCTGCCGCTACCGGCACCGACCTCGACGACCACCCAATCACGCGGATCACGACCCGTCACCTGCTCACCGATCCACGCCCCGATCAAGCGCCCAAAGTGCGGGCTCACCTCGGGTGCGGTGACGAAGTCGCCCTGCTCCCCCGGTCTGACATCGCCGGCGGAGAAGTAGCCATGACTGGCGTCATACAGACATGCCTCCATGAACTCGTCGAACGGCATCGGGCCGTGCTCCCTGATACGTCGTTGGACGAGCGTGCGCATGGCCGAGAGTGTAGGTTGGGGGCATGACTGGAGACGATTGCGCCCTCTGTGCAGGGCAAGCGATGGACGACGTGCTGAAGCGCACCGAGGTGTGGTCAGACGATCTGTGGAGGCTGACAACCGCTCGTGTGACGGAGGTGGCCGGGTTCTCGTATCTCGAGTCCCGTCGACACATCAGTGACCTCACCGAGCTGGACGGCGACGAGGCCAGAACGTTCGGTGCGACGATGGCGAAGGTGAGCGCAGCGCTCAAACAGGTCACCGGAGCCGACCTCGTGTACGTCTACATCTTCGGTGACTCGATCCCCCACTTCCACGTCCATCTGGCACCACATCGATACACCGGAAGTCCCCTGGTCTCCGACATGATCAAAGGTGCCAAGCACAAGACCCATCTGCCCGACGGCACCGAGGTGTGGGCGTCTGACCGCTACCCGCTCGTAGACCCTGAGATGGCCACGGCCGCGATCGACGACCTCAGGTCGGCCCTCTCCTAGATCGACTCAACGCTCAGTCGGCCGACCGATAGTCGGCAGGGGTGTTGATATCCCTCGGGCGTGGACTCGCGATGGAGACGGATCGACGTTCGGTATCGGGGAGGTCCCAGATCGCAGACCAGAGCGGCTGATCTGCCATGTGAGCTGCTGTGAGACCGTCGATCAGGTCACCAGCGACGAGCAACGGGTGCCCGGGACCGTCCGTGTACTCCGGCACGACGGCACCAAGGGGCGGCGCCCACTCCCCCACGATGCGGTCGACGACCCCGCAGTCGATCCCCGGCATGTCGCCGAGGACGACGAGTGCAGCATCAGCCTCGGCTCTCACAGCTTCCCATCCCGTGAGGACCGACGAAAGGTTCCCGCGATCGGGGTCCGGGTTGCGGACGACGTCGACCCCGTGTTCCGACGCGATCGGTTCGACTTCCCGTGCGTGGTATCCGGTGACGACGACGACCCGGTCGACGACCGTGGCATGCAGCTGACGAAGAACCGTGCCGAGCACGGTCGAGCCACGGTACGGAAGAGATACCTTCGACGACCCCATGCGCGTCGCCGCCCCGGCCGCAAGCACGATTGCTCCGACGCGGGACGGCGACTCGTTCACATCGCCACGATCAGGCGAGAGCAGCCTCCAGCGCCCTCTTCACGTACACCTCGGCGAGATGGGTCCGATAGTCGACGGTGGCGTACAGGTCTTCGAGGACGATCACGTCGTCCGTCGCATGACCGGCTGCTTCATCGATCGCTGCCGCTCCACCATCTGAACCACGGATCGCATCGGCCGCCGCCGCCGCCAGATACGGCTTTGACGAGACCCCGGTGACAGCGATCCGAGCATCCGAAACGGAGCCGTTCCCGGCATCGACCCACACCGCTGCTGCGGCGATCGGGTAGTCGGCCTCGCCTCCGCGGCGACCGAGTTTGCGATACACCGATGTGCCGCCCTTCGGGACCTTGATCGCCGTCAGTATCTCGTCCGACTCCAGAGCCGAAGTCAAGGTGTCGACGAAGAAGTCGCTCGCCGGGATCTCCCTCTCTCCGCGGGACGATGCTGCAACCATCGATGCACCGAGTGCCAGCACTGCCGCAGGCTGATCGGCGGCAACGTCCGCGTGGGCAATCGAGCCACAGGTCGTTCCCTGGTTTCGCACCTGAGCGTCCGCCGTGGCGGCTGCCGCTTCTGCCAGTGCCGTTGCGTGCTCCCTGACCAGTGGGTCGGAAGCCGTCTGAGCGTGCCGCACCATGGCACCGATCCGGATGTGGTCACCCTCGTCGGTGATCGTGTCCAGTCCCGGAATCCGGGAGATGTCGACGACGGTGGTGGGCCGTACGAGCCGCATCTTCATCAACGGGATGAGACTCATGCCTCCCGAGAGCACCTTTGCGTTGTCGGCACCTGCCAATGCTGCGCAGGCTTCATCGAGGGATGTGGGGGCGACGTAGTCAAAGTTTGGTGGATACATCGTCTACTCCTTCGCATCCTCGATGGCTTGCCACACCCGTTTGGGCCGTAGCGGCATGTCGATATGTCTCACGCCGAGATGGCTGACGGCATCGACCACCGCGTTCACGATCGTCTGTGCCGAACCGATGGTTCCAGCTTCTCCGATTCCCTTGACCCCAAGCGGGTTCACGTCCGTTGGCGTGACCGTGCGGTCGAGGGAGAACGATGGAAGGCTGGCTGCGTCGGGTAGCGGGTAGTCGGCCAACGACGCCGTGAGCAGGTTGCCCATGTCGTCGTAGATCGCTTCCTCGAACAGAGCCTGTGCGATACCTTGGGCGATACCGCCGTGCACCTGACCGTCGACGATCATCGGGTTGATGACGTTGCCACAATCGTCCGTCGCCCAGTATTCGAGAAGCTTCACATCCCCGGTGTCAGGGTCGACCTCGACGAGGGCGAGATGGGAACCGAACGGCCAGGTTGCGTTTGGCGGCGAGAACACGACCGACGACTCAAGGCCGCCCTCCATCCCCTCAGGCAGCGTGTGCGGCTGGTATGCCGCCTCGGCGATCTGACCCCACGTCACTGCCCGATCGGGTGAACCGGCGACATGGGCTCCGCCATCAGCGAACTGGATGTCCTGCTCGGCGGCTTCGAGGAGATGCCCGGCGATCTTCGCCGCCTTCTCCCTCACGCGACCGGTCGCCTCATACGTAGCGGTGCCGTCCACCGCAAGCGATCTCGAACCGAACGTACCCACGCCCATCGGGGAGTCGAGCGAGTCACCATGCTGCACCTCGATGTTCTCCATCGGGATCCCAAGACCGTCGGACACGATCTGCGCCCACGTTGTCTCGTGTCCCTGCCCTGACGGACCGGTCCCGATCGTCACGGTGCAGGTGCCATCGGGTTGCACCCGGACGACGCCCGATCCATTGAAGGCCGTCGGCAGCCCGTACCCGGCCCACGAGAACCCGAGTCCTGCGAGTGCCGATGGACCGAACCCGCAGACCTCGACGTACGTACTCAGACCGAGACCGAGTAGGCGTCCTTCGGCTCTTGCGGCATCGCGCTTGGCCTTCAGCCCCTCGTAGTCGACACGGTCGAGTAGAGCGTCCAGGTTCGTGGCGTAGTCACCCGAATCCATCGTGAGACCGATGGCCGTGGTCACCGGGAAGTCCTCCGGTTTCCAGTAGTTCGCCTTACGGACGTCAGCTGGATCCATCCCGATCTCCCGTGCGAAATCGTCGATGATCCGCTCCAGGTAGTAGGCCGCTTCTGGACGTCCGGCACCGCGATAGGCATCGGTCGTCGGCGTGTTGGTCATCACACAGTGCAGCGCATACGACGTGGGAATGTCGTACTGGCCGGGAGCGACGAACAATCCGAGCAGCGGAATCGCAACCGTGAAGTTGTGCGTGTAGGCACCCATGTCACAGATCGCTTCGAGCTCGTAGCCGAGGATCTTCCCGTCCTTGGTCCCGGTCATCGTCGCCGTGCCGACCCAGCCTCGTCCTTGGATCGACGCGAAACCTGCCTCACGACGTGTCTCGGTCCAACGGACGGGTCTGCCCAATTGCTTCGAAGCGAAACAGACGAGGATCTCGTCCGGGTAAACGTTGAGCTTCAGTCCGAACCCGCCGCCGACCTCCGGTGCGATGACCCTGACCTTGTTCGACGGAATCCCGAACACCCCGGCAACCGCGCCGGCCACGGCATGCGGAATCTGACTCGATGACCAGAGCTCCACAGATTCGTAGCCACCACGCCAGTCGGCGAGCACCGCCCGTGGTTCGATAGCGGTCGGGATGAGGCGTTGGTTCACCATCTCCAAACTCACCGTGACGGTGTCGTCCCGCTCCTTCGCTGCCTGGATCTCGGGGCTCGGGTCCGGGAGGTCGATGACCCCCTCCCACCATGCGTTCCCGGCCCACGTGAGGAGCGTGTTGGACTCACCTTCATGGACCTGCACCTTGTCGGCATGAGCTTCCTTGAGGTCGATGACCGCATCGCCCGGCTCGTAGTCCACGAACACGAGGTCGGCACCGTCCTGTGCGATATAGCGACTGTCGGCGACGACCATGGCGACCGCCTCACCGACATGTTTGACCGCCCCATCGGCAAGGAGCGGACGGAGCGTGCCGACGGCGACCTGCGCGGGGTTCGGACCGAGATGCCGGACGTCGTCGGCCGTGTACACGGCGTGGACTCCTTCGAGCTCGAGCGCTGCCGACACGTCGATCGAGTTGATCTTGGCGGCCGCAAACGGGCTCCGTACGAACACGGCGGCGAGCTCACCTGCCCGTTTCACATCGTCGACGTACGTGCCCTTGCCCTGGATGAGTGAAGGATCTTCCTTTCGGCGGACGATGCCGCCCATGACGCTGGTCGATGTCGTCACGATGACACCTCCTCACCGCGCATCCTTGCGCCGGCGAACTGCACGGACTTGACGATGTTGTGGTACCCGGTGCACCGGCACAGGTTGCCTTCGATCCCGTGGCGAATCTCTTCCTCCGACGGGTCGGGATTGCTCTCGAGAAGTGCAACCGAGCTCATGATCATGCCTGGCGTGCAGAACCCGCACTGGAGACCATGGCATTCCCAGAAGCCTTCCTGGACCGGATGCAGCTCGTCGCCGTCGGCCACGCCTTCGACGGTACGAACCTCCGCCCCGTCGGCTTGGACAGCGAGCATCGAGCACGACTTGACGGCACGACCGTCGACGATCACCGTACAGGCGCCGCAATAGCCGGTGTCACAGCCAACATGGGTACCGGTCAGTCCGAGGTTCTCACGGAGGTGGTGGACGAGGAGTGTTCGAGGTTCGACTTGACTTCGGTGGGCGGTTCCGTTGACGGTGATGCTGACTTCCAAGACGACGTCCTCCGTTCGATGCGACATGAACCCGGAGCCGTTCTCCGACTTCACCACCGAATATAGACATTCGGGCCGCCCCCGTGCAGGGCGAATCCCAACGGGTCGACCACCCCCCTTCCCGGCACGTTATACGAACCGTATACTGACGGTATGTCGACCCCCATCCCCACCAGATTCAGTGACGACGAGATCGACTCCATCGATCGACTCGTCGATCGAAACGTTGCACCGACGCGCTCAGAGTTGATCCGGTATGCCGTCCGCCTTCTGGACGACGCTGTTCGACGAGCCGAGGAGGGCGAGGCCATTGCCGACGCATACCGCCGCCTCCCGCAGACCCAAGACGACATCTTGTTGGCACGGGCGAATGCCGACGCCCTGGTTGAAGCTGAACCCTGGTGAATCAGGGCGAGATCTGGTTGATGACCTCGACGGGCGGCAAAGTTCGTCCCGTACTCGTCGTTACACGCAACGAAGCGATCGACGTCCTCTCCACGGTGGTTGTCGCACCACTGACGACGACGATCCGAGACATCCCGACCCGCATCCCAGTCGGCAGACACCACGGAGTCGACCGAGATAGCGTCGCTTCGTTCGACAACCTGGCTGCCGTTCCCAAGGCTGCACTCGCCCGCCGACTCGGCGATCTCGGACCGGACAAGAGGCGCCGGATCTGCACGGCACTCAGCAAGCTGGCTGACTGCTAGTTCTCGCCCTCATCGCGGTTGAAGAGCTTCTTGAACCAGGCGATCAATGCAGACCACATCGACGCCAGACCGAGGGAGATTCCCTTGACCTCTCCTGCGGACACCGCCGCGACGTCTTCTTCTGTTTCGGCAGCCAGTTTGGCCTCTACGCAAGTCACGAAGTCTGCGATAAGGCGCCGGGAGACCTCTGAGACGAGACCGGTGCGGCCGAACTGGGCAATCGGACCCGCTAGCGTGACCTTGGCTGCGATCGACACATCAGTGGTCGCCCCTGTCTCCCCGTCGGTGAGGTCGACGTCCACTGCGACCTGCCCCTGGCTACCTCCGGACCGGTCGACGCCACGACCTTTGATGTGGACCGAGTGATCCGAGTCGTCAAACGTCACCGTTGCCTTGCCGTCGAACGATGCCGCGATCGGCCCTAGTTTCACGGAAACGTTGCCGTCGTATGTCCCATCCCCATGGTCAGCGGTCAACTCGGCGCCCGGCAAGCACTTCGCCAACTCGGGCACATCCTTGAAGAGCGGCCATACGGCGTCGATCGGCTTGGAAACGGTGAACGATTCAGTGATCTCCATGTCGCCATCTTAAACATTTGCAACCCAGGGTTGAACCCGGGGCTCCAGGTGTTCTCAGGAACACTCAGAGCCCTGGGTTCAACCCTGGGTTGGGTCAGTGGATGGCGACGTCGGTGCCGCGGAGGGGTGAGGCGGTGCCGGCGCCGTAGCGGACCTGGATGATCTCTGCGAGGATTGCGACCGCCGTCTCGGCCGGTGCCCTGCCCTTGAGATCGAGGCCGATGGGGCCGTGGATGGCAGCGATCTCATCATCGGTCCACCCCTCCCCCTTCAAGCGCTCGACACGGAGCTTGTGGGTACGACGCGAACCCATGGCACCGAGGTAGCGGATCGGCTTGCCGTGAAGCTCACGGAACACGGGTTCCTCGAAACGCATGTCGTGGCTCAGAAGCACGACGAAGGTTCGCCGGTCGGGCGTCACCTCTTTGAACGCCTGCTCGGGCCAGGCAACGATGAGCTGATCGGCATGCGGGAACCGTTCCTCTGTCGCCCACGCACCACGAGCGTCTGCAACAACGACCCGGAACCCGAGCTCTCGTGCCATGAGCGACAAGGGCTGTGCGATGTGGCCGGCACCGAAAACGAGCATCACCGGTGACGGTGCGACCACGTCGATGAAGACCCGCCGGTCGCCGTACATCAGGGCGCGCGACTCTTCTCGATCCATCAGGTCTCTCGCATCGGCGAGGATGTCTTCTGAGAGCCATGCCGGCGCGTCCGTGACGGCCCCGTCCTCACAGTCGACCACGACGGCAGATCCCACATCCGGCCCGTCGATCACCGAGATCATGGCCCCGAGGCGCTCACGATCCCGGAGCGCCGCTACCGCTTCGATCACATCGTTCACCATGCGGCGATGAAGACCTCGATGGTGCCCCCACAGGTCAGGCCGATCTCGAATGCGTCATCATCGGCGATCCCATAGGTGACCAACTTCGGCTCTCCGCTCGCGAGTACGGCGGCGGCGTGCTCACGGACATCGTTCTCGACGCACCCGCCCGAGACCGAGCCCTCCATGTCACCATCCGACGAGATCAGCATCTTCGCACCGACACCGCGTGGCGCCGAACCCTTCACGCCTACGACCGTGGCAACAGCGACCTCTTTGCCTGCTGACTTCCACCGCTGGTGGACCTCGAGTACATCACGCATCGCTCTCCCTTCTGCAACTCCACGATAGTGCCTGACCATGGGTCGAGCCTCGGCGGCACGGCCCCGTCATGCCGGGACCCGAACGCGGCGCTCCGCCTCGAGGAGCCGGACGATGTCCACAAGATTCTGGGCCGTCCCCGCTGCCAGTAGCTGATCGACGTGGGGTGCCGCCGCTGCCATACCACGAGCCTCCGGAGCGAATCCGACGTGACCTGCAAGTGGATTCAGCCAGAGCACCTGGTGGACGTTCCGATGGAGCCGCGCCATCTCGCGAGCCAGCTCGGAAGGCTCCCCCGTATCCCAACCGTCGGAGATGATCAAGACGATCGGACCACCGAATGCGACACGACGCAACCACCGCTTGTTGAACGCTCCGACGGCCTCGCCGATGCGGGTACCGCCCGACCAGTCGTGCACCGCACCCGACACCCGCGACAGGGCCTCCGTGGGGTTGCGATGCCGGAGCTGGTGGGTGATCCGGGTCAGCCGCGTGGCGAACACGAACGATTCCACACGGGTGAACCGTTGCTGGGCACCGTGGACGAAGTAGAGGAGCATCTCGGAGTACCGCTCCATCGAACCGGAGATGTCGGCCAAGACGATCAAGGGTCGCTGTCGATACCTACGTTCCCGCAGCTCCAGGGGGACGAGGTCACCGGCCGGACCCGCCATCGCCCGAAGCGTGCGCCGCATGTCCGGGACCGATCCGGCGGGAGCCGGGCGCCAACGCCGCGACCGCACGGACGATGGTGACCATCGCAGTCGAGCGAGGAGTTGCGCTACGGCGGCCGCCTCGCCAGGGTCCAGATCCGCAAAATCCACATCCATCAACTGCTCAATCCCGGAGGCACCCGCGACTTCAGGCACTTCGATGGAGTCGGAACGATCGACGGGTTCACCTACAGCGTCCACAGCCGTGATGCGCGTTGACGGCTCAACGTCTGGCGGGGCGGAGAAGCTGTCCATCACTTCGTCGAGCGTGTACAGAAGGTCGCTCGTGAAGAAGCGGTCGAAGACGTCGTCGAACGATTGGGTCTGAGCATGACTCCGGGCCACGACGGATCGAAATGCCTCGCGCACATCGTCCTGATCGGCGAACCCGACGATACGGACCGCGTCCACGAGGTCTGTGGTGGTCGTCGGACTGACGCTGAAACCCTCGAATCGGAGCGCGTGGACGAACTCCGTCAGGTTGCGAAGTGCAGCGGTTCCCGTCGAACTCACTGTGCCGCGGCGATGCCCGAAGACCGCACGGTCGCCATGTCGTCTTCATACTTGACGACGACTCCGAGCGTCTCGTCGATCACGTCGGGAGACAAGCGCTGGGATCCCAGGATCTCGAGAGCCTTGGCCCAATCGATGGTCTCGGACACGCCCGGTGGTTTGTACAGGTCGAGGTCGCGGAGCTTCTGCATCGCTCGTGCAAGCTCGTCGGCGAGTTCTGTCGGTGTCTCCGGTGCCTTCACGGACAGGATCTCGATTTCACGGTCAACCGACGGGTAGTCGATCCAGTGGTAGATGCACCTGCGCTTGACTGCGTCGTGGATCTCACGTGTTCTGTTCGATGTGATGATGACGACCGGTGGCGTGTCGGCCTTGATCGTCCCGATCTCGGGAATCGTGATCTGGAAGTCCGAGAGCAACTCGAGCAGGTACGCCTCGAACTCCTCATCCGCCCGGTCGAGTTCGTCGATGAGGAGGACGGTCGGCTTCCCGGCAGCAGCGCTGCGGAGCGCAGTAAGCAGTGGGCGGGCCACGAGAAACTCATCGCTCATGATGTCGGACACGTCGGCGCGATCGCCTGACGATTCAGCGAGGCGGATCGCCAACATCTGACGGGCGTAGTCCCACTCGTAGATCGCATGGGAGACGTCGAGTCCCTCGTAGCACTGAAGACGGATCAGATCGGCATCACCGATCGCTGCAAGCACCTTTGCGATCTCGGTCTTACCGACCCCCGGCTCGCCTTCGAGAAAGAGTGGCTTGCCCATCTGCAGGGAGAGATGAACGGCAACCGTCAGACTTCGGTCGGCGACATATCCCTCGTCGCGAAGTGCGGAGTTGAGATCAGTGACGGATCCGGGAAACGGCATAGTCGGAATCTAGCGCCTTGCCTCGTTGGGAGTCGCCGAGTCACGGTCAACGGCCCTCAGGCACGGAGTGTGCGATGAATGTCCTTCATCAGGAGCACGAGATGAGAGTGATCGGTCGGCGACGGCATGAACTCGGGAACGAGGTGGAGATAGAACGAGCGAGCCTCATCCGACTCGGTGTGGACCAGCAGGCCGCGGCATCCGATCTGCGAACCAAGGTCAGCGACGCGGAGGATCACATCCCGAACGAGAGCGGCGCCGATCCCTCGACGCTCGTGGCGTTGGTCCACGCCGAGCCGTGCGAGGAGTGCCACCGGTTGCGGGTATCGGCCGGCACCCTTCGTCATCCGTCGCGGGGCGTCATCGACATGAACGCTCGCCATCCCCCAGGCGAAGTAGCCAGCGATGTCCCCGACAGACGAGGTTGCGACGAACACCTTGGTCGTGCCGGCGAGGTGCGCTTGGAGGGCGTGGTCCACGAGCCATGCGGTCTGTTCCTGTGAGCGACACACGAACTCGGCGGTGGGGTCGTCAGCCTCGAGAGGTCGGGGCGGACGGTACGTCAGACTCACGCCTCAGTGAACGGTGTAGATCGCGCCAGGAGGCGGCGAAGCCCGGGGAGGTCACGCGCGGGTTCGGCGTTGATGCGCTCCCACTCTCGCTGTCCATCCTCGTCAAGTTGGAAAGACGTGCGGTCCGCCAACACTCGTCGTGCCTCACGAGTCGCACTCTCCAGTACGAACGTCGATCGATCCGTCGCGGATTCTTCCACAGCGCGGTCAATCAGTGCTCGCGTTGCCGCAGTGGTACGTACCTCTATGCGTTCGGTCTTCGGTTGTCGTGGGCTCGCTGTCATACCACCCTCCTGTACGGACAGTGTACGGACACACACGGCAAAGTCAACCGATCGGCGAGCGGCCGCCGTAGGTCGACATGCACGCAGTCAGCCCTTCCCGCGGGGATCCGCCTAGGAGAGGACTATTGACGGGTTCGGCCCGAGTGGACCGTTTGAAAGTGCCAGTCACGCCTGGGGCGCGCAGGCGGCTAGAGACCGATGGCCGCGAAGATCTCGGAGGAGAACGAGCCGAGATTGGCGACCAACCCCGGGAAGACCCCCATCACGAGGACGGCTGCGGTCGTGACGCCGATGGCGAAGCCAATCGGCGACGGGAGAGCGGAACCCTCGAGCGACCCCACATCGAGACCCTCCGGCATCGGGTCGAAGAAGGCGGACTTGACGACCTTGGCGTAGTACACGAACGCGATCACCGCATTGATCGACGCCACGATCGCGATCGAGTAGCCCCACCACGAGCCGACACCGATCGTCGCGGTGAACACGGCGAACTTGGCGAACCAACCACCGAGTGGCGGGATACCAGCGAGGGACATGAAGAACACGGCCAGCGTGAGCGCGATCCCTGGTGCGTAGCGGTAGAGACCGCCCCAGTCCTCGAGCTCGTACGAGCCGAGACGGGAACCGATGACGATCGCCACGGCGAAGGCACCGAGGTTCATCGCGGCATAGATGACCATGTAGGTCACCGTGGCACCGAACGCCTGACCGAGGTCGGCCCCCGACGCAGCGGCTGCGCCGAACGGAGCGAGCATGAACCCGCCCTGAGCGATCGATGAGAACCCGAGCAGACGGATCACGTTCGTCTGCTTGATCGCGACCACGTTTCCGACCGTCATGGAGAGTGCGGCGACGACCCACATGACCGGACCCCACACGTCGGTTACGGTCGGGAATGCCAGGTAGCAGACCGACAGGAGACCGACGAATCCCGCACCCTGCGAGCCCACCGAAAGCCACGCCGTCACCGGAACCGGTGACCCTTCGTAGACATCGGGTGTCCAGAAGTGGAACGGGACGGCGGACACCTTGAAGCCGAGGCCGAGCAGGATGAAGATCACACCGAGTGCGAACAGCGGGACATCGGACACGCCCGATGCAGCGGCCGCGATCTCGGAGAACACCTGTGTCCCCGTGAGCCCGTAGACCAATGAGACACCGAAGAGCATGAGTGCAAGCGCCAGCACGCCGATGATGAAGAACTTGAGCGATGCCTCGTTCGACTTCGGATCGCCCTTGCGCCAACCGGCGAGCAGGAACCCGGAACCGGAGACCACTTCAAGGGCGACGATCATCGAGATGAAGTCACGGGACGAGGCCATGACGACCGCACCGAGCACCGCCGACACGATGAGGAAGTAGTACTCGCCTTCGTAATACCGGTCGGTCTCGAGATAGCCGATCGACAGCAACAGCGTCGTGAACCCGGCGAAGATGAAGATGCCCTGGAGCACCAGTGCGTAGCCGTCCACGACATACGATCCGCCGAAGAGCATCCGGTCCCCGGTGGAGGTGCAGAACTCCAGGCTGTCGCAGAACGCCAGCGTCAGGACCGGGACGAGCGCTGCGAACATCCCGACCATCGCCGTGATCGCTGCGAGCGACTTGCGCGTCGTGACAAGGTCGACGACGAGCGTCGCGATGACGGTCACCGCAAGGATGATCGCCGGTAGCAGCGCGTGATAGTCGAGGGACGGCACCATCAGCCTCCGAAGGCGCTCTTGACGAGGGACACGACAGCGTCATTGGTGGCACCGAAGACGATCTTCGGGAACACACCGATGGCGATCGTACCGAGGACGAGTGGCGCCCAGGCGAGCCATTCCGACGTCTCGACGTCATGGAACTCCTGGCCAACCCACTCCTCGGCGGGCTCGCCGAAGTTGACGCTCCGCAGCATGTAGAGCATGTAGCCGGCCGTCAGCACCGTACCGATGGCGCCGATGACCATGAAGACACGGAACATGGAATCTGCGCCGATCGCTTCGAGCGGGTTGAACGACGCCATCAGCGCCATGAACTCACCCCAGAAGCCAGCGAGGGCAGGCAGACCCAGCGACGCCATGGCGGCGAAGCCGAGCAGCACACCCATCTTCGGCATGAGCGCCATCGTCCCACCGAGACGGTTCATGTCCCTCGTGTGGAAGCGGTGTGCCATCGATCCGGCGATGAAGAACAACAAGCCGGTGATGAGACCGTGGGCGACCATGCCGATGATCGCTGCGTTGATGCCGACGTCGGTGAGGGTGGCGATCCCGAGCATCACGAACCCCATGTGACCGACCGACGAGTAGGCGATGAGCCGCTTCATGTCGGTCTGTGCGAGACAGGCGAGCGAACCGTAGATGATGCCGATCACCGAGAGCACGCCGATGAACGGAGCCCAGCTCACTGCTTCATCCGGAAGGATCGGGAGTGCGATGCGGACGAATCCGTACGTCCCGAGCTTCAGGAGGATCGCCGCAAGGATGACCGACCCGATGGTCGGAGCGGCGGTGTGTGCGTCCGGGAGCCACGTGTGGACGGGCCACATCGGCACCTTGACGGCGAACCCGAGGAACAGACCGAGGAACACGAGGAACGCAAAGGTCCCGGTGAACGCACCGGCTGCACCAATCTCGGACAGCTCGATCATCGAGAAGCTGTTGTAGCCGAGCGTGTCGCCAGAACGGAAGTACAGGGCGAGGAACCCAAGCAACATGAACGCCGACCCGAACAGGGTGAACACGAAGAACTTGAGCGACGCATACAGCCGCATCTCCATCTTCCATCCGAAGATCGGGACGTCACGGATCCCGCGGTCACCCCAGATGCCGATCATGAAGTACATCGGCAACAGCACGACCTCGAAGAAGAGGAAGAACAGCACCAGGTCCAACGCGACGAACGTACCCGTCATACCGGTGGCAAGGATCAGCACGAACGCCAGGAGGAGCTTCGGGTTGTGCGGTTCCGGCCAATGGTTCCAGGAGTAGATGATCACGAGGACCGTGATGAACGCTGCAAGCACCACGAGCGGCAAAGAGATGCCATCCACGGCGATGTGGAAGTGGGCGTTGATCGCCTCGATCCACGGCGTGTCGATGGCTGTGCCGAACTGGTACGTGTCCGCAGCCGAATAATCGAACTGCACCGCCAGCACGACGGCGAGGGCGAGCGTGACCAGCGAGACGATCAGGGCGGTCCACTTGAGAGCGGCCTCCTGCGCCTTCGGAATGGCCAGCACGATTCCCGCGCCGACGACTGGTAGGAACACGACCAGGCTCAAGGCCAAGCCGTTGTCTAACCAATCCATCTTGTTGCTCCTCCTAGAAGATGATGAACAGGACGGCGATCACGATCACGCCGACGAAACTGAATGCTGCGTACTGCTGAACCCGACCGGTGAAAGACCTGCGCAGGGCGGAACCCGACGCACCGGTACCGGCACCGGTGGCATTGAACACACCGTCGACGACATTCGTGTCGACCGTGGCAACGCCCTTCGAGAACACCTTCATCAATGCACCGACACCGTTGACGACCCCATCGACGATGTTCATGTCGATCCACAGGACCACCCGTGCGAGCGGCCCCATGATGGGACGGACGATGCCGGACATGTAGAAGTCGTCGATGTAGTACTTGTTCTCGAGCAGTGGCCAGAGGACCGGGATGCGGAAGGTGTCCCGTTCAGCCTGGGTGTCCTTGTCCTTGCCGTACATCCACCACCCGATGGCGATGGCCAGCAAGGCGAGTGGCGTGACGATGACGATGAGTGCCCAATCGAAGCTCTCTGCATGGTGATCGCCGATGCCCGTCAGCGGCACCCGTGTTGCGAGCCAGTCGGTGAATCCCGTGTAGATGCCGGGCATGTTGACCCAACCCGCTGTGACAGCGAAGAACGCCAATCCGATGAGCGGGTACGCCATCGACTTCGGCGACTCGTGTGGATGAGCCTTGCCCTTGTACTCGCCGAAGAACGTGAGTGCGACGGCACGGGTCATGTAGAGGGCGGTGATGAACGCTCCTGCGATTCCGAGGATCAGGATGAAGTTGGCGACGTCCTGGCCATGCCCGCCTGCGTACTTGATCGAGGCGAGGATCTCATCCTTCGAGAAGAACCCGGCGAACGGGAAGATCCCGACGAGTGCCAACGTGCCGAGGATGAACGTCCAGAAGGTGATCGGCATCTTCTTGCGTAATCCACCCATGTCCGACATGTTGTTGGAGTGGACCGCGTGGATCACCGAACCGGCACCGAGGAACAACAGCGCCTTGAAGAAGGCGTGGGTAAAGAGGTGGAACAGACCGGCCGTGTAGGCGCCCGCACCCATCGCAGCAACCATGTACCCCAGCTGTGAGACGGTGGAGTACGCCAGCACCTTCTTGATGTCATCTTGCACGATGGCGATGAAGCCGGTGAGGAACAACGTCAGACCACCGATCACGATGATGATGTTGCGCACATCACCGGCGAACAAGCCGTCGACGTCGAGGTAGAACGGAAAGAGACGCCCGAGCAGATAGACACCCGCCGTCACCATCGTTGCGGCGTGCATCAGCGCGGACACCGGTGTCGGACCGGCCATGGCATCCGGGAGCCAGACATGGAGCGGGAACTGTGCCGACTTCCCCATCGCCCCGATGAAGATCAGCAGACCGGCCCAGAACGCCCATTGACTGAGCGCACCGTTCTCTCCATGGACCACGACCTCGAGGATGTGGTTGAACGAGAACGATCCGACCGATACCGCCATGATGATGGCGCCCATGAACAGCGCCGCATCGGCGACCTTGTTGACCATGAACGCCTTGTTCGCCGCATCGACGTTGGCGTAGTCCTCCCAGTAGTGCCCGATCAGCAGATACGAAGCCACACCGACGAGCTCCCACCCGACGATCAGCTGGATCAGGTTCGGTGACGAGACGAGAACGAGCATGCCGCCCGCGAACAACGAGAACGACACGAAGAACCAGGTGAATCGGACGTCGCCCTTCATGTAGCCGAGCGCGTACATGAACACGAGGGTTCCGACGACGCCAACGAGGAAGTACATCATGATCGACAGACCGTCGACCATCCACCCCCATTCGAGGTGGAAGTCACCGATGTCGGCGATCGCCACCGTGCCCTCGTAGACGATTCCTTGGGTGGCGTTCAACAGGAACAGCACCGTCCCGTACACCCCGACGAACGCAATCGATCCGAATGCGATCTCCCAGCCCTTGAATGGCAGCTTCTTCCCGAAGAAGGCGATGACGAACGCGGCAACGAGCGGGACGATGACGATGAGCCAAGCCCATTCGACGAGTGCACCACTCGTGATCCCGGGCTCGATGGCGTGGTGACCGTCTTCGGCGGCGTGGCCCGTGTCCTCGGCGGCGAGGACGAGCTGATGCATGAGCGTTCCGAATCGAATCATGATCAGCCCTTCATCAGGTCGAGTTCATCGACGTCGGCGGACTGACGGTTGCGGAAGATCATGAGCACGATCGCGATACCGATCCCGACCTCAGCGGCGGCGAGGGCGATGATGAAGAGCGAGAACATCTGCCCGGCGTGGAGTGCATCCTGGAGGACCACGTCGAAGGTGACGAGGTTGATGTTCACGGCAGCGAGCATCAACTCGACGGACGCCAGCACGAGCACGGCGTTGCGACGTGTGATCACCCCGTACAGGCCGAAGCTGAACAACGCCGCGCCCACGAGGAGGAACTGGATGATCGTCACGATGACGCCTCCTCATCCTGACGGGCGAGCGCGATGCCACCGATGAGCGCTGCGAGGAGCACGAACGACACGACCTCGAACGGGAGGACGAATCGATCGAACATCAAGAGCGACAGCTCCTGGGTCGAGGTGCTCTCGAACGGAGCGATCATCTCGTTCGTGTAGGCATCGATCGCAGCCCAGGCGATGACACCAAACATGACGACGGAGAGGAGTGCGGCAGGCGCTTTGACGTTGGTGCCGTGGCTCAGCTCTTCCTTCTCTCCCAGCGGTGCTCTGGTGATCATGATCCCGATGAGGAACAGGATGATCACAGCCCCGATGTAGACGAGGACGACCGTCCATCCGACGAACCCGGCTCCGAGCATGAAGAAGAGTGCCGCCGAACCACCGAGGGATACGACGAGGTAGAGCACCGCACGCACGATGTGGTTCGAGGTCACGGTGCGCCATCCGGCGACGAGCGTCGGGATCGCTATCACGAGGAACGCCCAGTTGGCGGACTCGCGGAAGAAGTCTCCGATCGAAACCGTCATCAGGACTCCAGACTCGGAGGCTCGGGGACGGTCGCCAACCACTCGGTCAGCTTCTCCTTGTTGTGCAGCAGATTCGAGACGCTCGGCTCGCTGTACTCGTACTCAGGACTCCAGAAGAGGGCGTCGAACGGACACACCTCGACACAGATGCCGCAGTACATACAAAGGCTGTAGTCGATGTCGAATCGGTCGAGTTCCGACCGCTGACGGGGGCGACCACCCGGCTTGGACGGTGGCTGTTCTTCCTTGTGTCCCTCGATGTAGATGCACCAGTCCGGGCACTCACGGGCACACAACATGCAAACCGTGCAGGCTTCGGTGTCGAGGGAGATGACACCTCGTGCACGGGGTACCGGAACCTCCTGCACCTCCGGATACATCGTGACGGGCGCAGGTTTCACCATCGTCTTGAGTGTGAGCCACATGCCCTTGAAGAGCCCGACGAACGGGAACCGGATCGCCTTGTCGTCCACCTGCTCCACCTTTGGCTTCTGGTCGTGCGTTGTCATCTAGAACACCACCTTGAAGATCGAAACGACTGCGATGTTCGCAAGGGCGAGCGGGATCAGCCACCGCCATGCGAGATTCTGGAGTTGATCCTCACGCAGACGGGGCCAGGTCCACCGGATCCAGATGATGAGGAACACAAGCAGCGCGACCTTTCCGATCAGGATGCCGGGTCCAAGGATGTTTGCCAGATCCCCCGAGACACCCGGGAACGCATAGCCACCGAGGTAGAGCGTCGCAGCGATGGCGGACATCGCCACCATCGTGGCGTACTCACCGAGGAAGAACATCGTGAACCGGATACCCGAGTATTCGGTGAGGTAGCCCATCGTCAGCTCGGA
>JAUIIM010000131.1 GCA_030431785.1 Acidimicrobiia bacterium
CACGCCGGTACGCCTCAGCGGTGTTCTTGGCCAGTCCGCGTTCTGCGCGTATCGAACCGAGGAAATCGATAGCGAACGGTGGGAGGTCATCCATGAGGCCTAGATCATACGGGCGGCCATGAGGAGGCCCGCGACGGTCTTTGCATCCGTTATCCGTCCGTCCTCGACCATTGCGACGGCGATCGACAACGGCACACGTCGGATAGAGGCCCACTGTTCCTCGATACCGTCGGGCATCGCTTCCCCTGCGCTGAGGCCTTTGGCGAGGTAGATGTGGATGACTTCGTCCGCGAAGCCGACCGCGGTGTGGATGGCGATCAGGGGCGTGAGCGATCGGGCCCGATATCCGGTCTCTTCCTCGAGTTCACGGGCCGCAGCGGCAGCCGGATCGGTGTCGTCGGCATCGAGCTTGCCTGCGGGGATCTCGAGTATGGCGCGGTCGATGGGTGCCCGATACTGCTCGACGAGGACGACATCGTCGCCATCGATGGCGACCACCGCTGCGGCACCGGGATGACGGATAGCGAATCGTTCGGCACGGGAACCATCCGGCGCCTCGACCCGGACGTTGTCCATCGTGAAGAAGCCGTAGTCGGCAACCGGATCGCTCGACACGACCCGGAATCTTCGTGCGCTGGTCATGACTCAGCGTTCACCGATGCGTCAGCGTGAACGTTCGAACTCGCACGTGCGTGGGTTGCCGCCGCCGTCACGAACCCCTTGAACAACGGATGCGGTCGATCGGGGCGGGACACAAGCTCCGGATGAGCTTGCGTTGCGACGAAGTAGGGATGGTCGGGCAGTTCGACGAACTCGACGAGCCGACCATCGGGCGAGAGACCGGAGAGCACCATCCCTGCGTCTTCGAGGCGGGTCCGGTAGTCGTTGTTGACTTCCCAGCGGTGGCGATGCCGTTCGTACACGACCTCGTCATCGTAGAGCTCCCTGACCAGAGACCCTTCGGCAAGACGCGCGGGGTAGAGACCGAGCCGCATGGTGCCACCCTTGTCGTCGACGTCCTTCTGTGTCGCCATCAGGTCGATCACCGGATGCGGCGTCATCGGCTCGCACTCGGTCGAATGGGCGCCGGCGAGACCGGCGACATTCCGTGCGAACTCGATCACCGCCGACTGGAGCCCGAGGCAGAGACCAAGGAACGGGATCCCGTTCTCACGGGCGTAGCGAATCGCCTGGATCTTGCCTTCGACGCCGCGGGAACCGAATCCGCCGGGTACGAGGATCCCGTCGAGATGCGACAGATAGCTCTCGGCAAGCATGCCGTCGACTTCGTCAGCGGGGATCCACTCGATCACCGGTGTCACTCCCCCGGACGGTCCCGCATGACGGAGGGCCTCGAACACGGAGAGATACGCATCAGGCAACTCGACATACTTGCCGACCACGCCGATGCGGACCTCGTCCTTCGGCGTGGTGAGTTCTTCCACCATGGAAGCCCATGAGCTGAGGTCAGGGTCCGGTGCTTCGAGGTCGAGTTCACGGAGGACGACATCGTCGATACCGGCTTCGTGGAGTGCAAGAGGGACGGCGTAGATGTCGGGGCTGTCGACCGCATTGATCACTGCATCGGACGACACATCGCAGAAGAGCGAGATCTTCTTGCGTGCCGCATCGTCGATTGGTCGATCAGATCGCACCACGATCACCTCGGGGAGGATGCCCCGCGACCGCAGCTCAGCGACGGAGTGCTGAGTCGGCTTGGTCTTGAGTTCGTCGCTCGTGTTGAGGAACGGGACGAGGGTGACGTGGATGTAGCAGGTGTTTGCGACGCCGACGTCTTTGCGGAATTGTCGGATCGCCTCCAGGAACGGGAGACTCTCGATGTCCCCGACCGTCCCGCCGACTTCCGTGATGACGATGTCGACGTCATCACGTTGACCCAGCTTCTTGACCCGACCCTTGATCTCGTTCGTGATATGCGGGATCACCTGCACCGTTGCCCCGAGGTAGTCGCCCCGTCGCTCCTTGCGGATCACCGACTGATAGATCGCACCGGTCGTGACGTTCGAGTCACGGGAGAGGCTTTCTCCGACGAACCGTTCGTAGTGGCCGAGGTCGAGATCGGTCTCGCCACCGTCGTCTGTCACGAACACCTCGCCGTGCTCGAAGGGGTTCATCGTCCCTGGATCGACATTGATGTACGGGTCGAGCTTCTGGAGCACGACAGAGAAGCCGCGAGCTTTCAGGAGTCGCCCGAGTGACGCCGAGGTGATGCCCTTTCCAAGGCTGGAAGTCACCCCGCCGGTGACGAACACGTGCTTGGTCACACAGTCCCTCCGGGTCGGAAGACCGGAGTGTAGCACCCCCGTGTCCGATCCCAGATCACCGGTCCCGGACGACGTCCGCCGCTCGTTGGAGCAGCTCTTCGGCGTGTTTGTGCCCGAGCTTGGAATCGCCGAGTCCGGCCAGCATCCTTGCGATCTCTGCGGTCCGTTGCTCGCCTTCGACGGACTCAACGGACGTCACCGTTCCTTCCCGGCGGACGACGAGGTGGTGATCGCCGTGAGCAGCGACCTGCGGCAGGTGGGTGACGCAGATCACCTGACGTCCATCGGCGAGCCGTTTGAGCTTCTCCCCCATCGCGAGAGCCGTGGCACCGCCGATACCGGCGTCGATCTCGTCGAATGCGACGACTTCGGCATCCGCCCCGCCAGCGGCCACCGTCAGGGCCAGGACGAGACGGGACAGCTCTCCTCCTGATGCGATTGATGCGACGGGCCCAGGCTCGAGGGCGCTGTCCGAAGCGAATCGAACTTCGACGTGATCGGAGCCGTGCTCGCGCGGTTCGGTCGGTTCGACCGCGATACGGACGATCGGGTCCGTGAATCCGAGGTCGCGCAGGTGGCTTGCGGCCTCGCTCGAGAGGATCTCCGCAGCGGACCGACGTTCACTCGTGAGATGTGCTCCCGCCTCGACAAGGGCCCGGTGGGATTCGCGGATGCGTTCTTCGACATCTGCCGCACCGTGGAGGACGCCCTCGAGGTGGTCGGCCCGTTCCCTTGCATCCTTTGCGAAGGTGAGGATGTCCTCGACACTGTCGCCATACTTGCGTTTGAGGTCCGAAAGTGCCGCAAGTTTGGCCTCGACGGCGTCCATGTCCTGCGCTTCGTCCCCGAGACCATCAACGTAGCGCTGCAGGTCTGCAGCCAGGTCGGAGAGGAGACCCGGCACCTCACCAAGACGCTCGGCCAGCGGATCGAGGTCGTTGTCGATCCTGCTCGCCCGCTGCAGAGACCGAACCGCTGCATCGATGGCTTCCGACACCTCATCACCGGAGATCGCCGTCAGTGCTCGGTCGAGGTCCTCCCCGAGTTCGGTTGCAGACCGCAGCCGGGTAGCGGTGGCTCGGAGAATTGCCTCGTCACCGACGCTGAAGCCGGCAGCGTCGATCTCGTCGATCTGGAATCGGAGGATCTCCAGTTCGCGTTCGAGTGCGCGAGGATCACCGCCGAGTTCTCGTTGGGCCTGCGCTGCGGCCTGATACTCCTGACATGCCGTGCCGTAGGCAATGCGAGCCTTCTGACCCTCCTCATCCAACGTCAGGTCCACCAGACGACGGACACCGGGAGCACTGGTGATCATGTGTTGGTCGTGCTGACCCACGATCGCGATGGTGGACCCGAGCCGATCGGAGAGTTCACGTGCGGGCGCCACGTGACCGTCGACATAGGCCTTGGAACCCTTCGAACCCACGGAACGGCGGACGAAGAGTTCCGCGTCGTCTTTCATGAGGACTGCGGCGACCTCGGTGGTGTCGGCGTGGGGGCCGATGAGGTCCTTGCTGGCGTTCTCTCCGCGGATGAGCCGGAGTGCACCCAGCATCAGCGTCTTCCCTGTTCCCGTCTCACCGGACACCACCGTCAGACCGGACCCGAATTCGACCGCAGCCGTTTCGATGAGCCCCAGGTTCGAGACGGTCACCTCGTCAAGCATGATCCAACCCGAACTGGATCCTGAGCGCCTGCGGGAACGGGTGGCGCCCCAGGGTCAGGAACTGGACGTCTTCGGGCGCCCTGCGGACGACGACGGTCTCCCCGGGAGGGATCTCGGCGATCTCAACACCATCCGCATTGAGGGTTGCGGCGCGGTCGGTCCCGACGGTGAGGTCGATCGATGACGCCGGATCGAGCACGATCGCACGGCTGAGAAGGCTATGCGGTGCCACGGGCGTCAGGATCATCGCATCCAGTTCGGGAGCCACGACCGGGCCACCAGCGGAGAGATTGTATGCGGTGGAACCGAGGGGGGTGGAGACGATCACACCGTCAGCGCGATACGTCGCCAGTGGCTCACCATCGATGCGAACCGAGATCTCGATGATGCGCTGGGACATCAGCTTCTCGACGACGATGTCGTTGATCGCGACGATCTCCGTCGAACCGGACGTGGCGTGGACAGCGGCCCTCGAGTGGATGTCG
>JAUIIM010000132.1 GCA_030431785.1 Acidimicrobiia bacterium
TGCCAGCTGCACGTTCTTCGGCCCGATGGCGGCGAGATAGATCGGTATGTCACGGTTCTGTGGCCCCATCATCAGCTTCAGAGGCTTCCCGAGACCGCTCGCATCTTCCCCGGTGTACGGGAGTTCGAAATGGTCTCCGGAGAACTCGACCGGTTCCTTGCGAGCGAACATGGCACGCAGGATCGAGATGTACTCACGAGTGAGACCGAGAGGTTTGCCGTACGGACGCCCGTGCCAGCCTTCGACGACTTGCGGACCGGACACACCGAGACCGAGGAGCATGCGTCCGTGGGACATGCGGTCGATCGCGGTCGCAGTCATCGCCGTCATCGCCGGGGTCCGTCCCGGCATCTGGAGAACGCCGGAACCGAGTTTGATCGACTCGGTCCTACCCGCGATGTACGCAAGCGGGGTGGCGGCGTCGGGGCCGTATGCCTCGGCTGTCCACACGCTGTGGAAGCCGAGACGTTCGGCTTCCTCGACGATCGCAAAGTTGTCGGCAACTGCCGTGGCAAAGAGTCCGAGATTCAATCCGAGTTGCATGGGCAGCAGCCTACCGGGGCGACCCATCCTCATGATCCGGATACATCAGTCTTCTCCCGCGACGCGGAGCCGTATGGGCGCAACCAGACCGACCTTGCTCAGCTCGTCGATGGCAGACCGCTCCGTGTCTGCGAGCTCGAGCACGCCCTGGTCACCCAAGAGTGCCGTCACGATGCAGTCGTCGCACGCACGGGTCTCCCGCATGTCGCATGTGTCGCAATCGATAATCATGGCTCGACCTCCTTGCACGGGAAGTTACGACGCCGGTATGACAGAAATCGGGTGCTTGGTCGATGGTGTGGGGCATACCATCGGACGATGGACGACGGCGACCTTCTCTCTGCGATCCGCTCAGCGGTGCCCGACGACGTAGACGTCGGCGTGACCGGTCTCGAACCGTTTCCGCATGCGCGGCGAGAGATCGAAGACCGAGTGCACACGGGTGCGTCCGGTGGGTTGGGCTTCGTGTTCCGGGACCCACAGGCGTCTACGGATCCCGCTGCGTCATTTCCGTGGGCACGGTCGATCGTCGTCGCAGCGGTCCCGTACCTCGAAGACGGTGACGGTCCCGATCCTTCCGACGGTGGTACAGGTCGCTCGATCGCCCGGTTCGCCACGGGCGATCGCTATGCCCGTGTGCGGTCGGTGTTGGAAGGGATCGCCGAGGTGTTGGCGAGCGGCGGCTTCCGATGCGAGATGGTGTTCGACGACGATCGCATCGTGGACAGAGCCGTTGGCGCGCGGGCCGGTGTCGGCTGGTTGGGGAAGAGCACGATGATGATCACCCCGTCGGCCGGTCCGTGGGTGTTGATCGGGAGCGTCGTGACGGATGCCGAGATCCCTGCGACGCCGACCATGCGTCGGTCCTGTGGCACGTGCACGGCATGCATCCCGGCTTGTCCGACTGATGCGATCGTCTCGCCCGGGGTACTCGATGCGAATCGGTGCATCGCCGCCGTGCTCCAGCGTCCCGGGTCGATGCCGAGGCACCTTCGCACGGCGGTCGGGGGCCGTGTCTATGGCTGTGACGAGTGTCTCGTGGCATGCCCGCCAGGGGACAAGCTGCTCATCCGCATGGCGCCGATGACCGACCACGCGGCCGAGGCGTTGCATCCCCGGACCATCCTCGGTTGGTCCGATCGTGAGGTCGAAGACAACGCACCGCATTGGTACGTGCCCAAACGCAATCCGAGATTCGTTCGCCGCAACGCGCTCGTGGCCCTGGGCAACACGGGGACCGTCGCAGATGTCGGTCTCCTCGCCGGATATGCGGGCCACCCCGATGCGCTGCTCCGCGAGCATGCGGTGTGGGCGCTCGGTGTGCTCGGTGCTCGTGATGTGATCGCCGCGGCTGCGGTCGACGAGACCGATGAAGCCGTGGTCGGCGAGATCGAGGCGTGGATCGGGAGTGAAGCACATCGGTAGCAGGGGTCGACAGCGGCGCTGGCTACGATGACGTCATGACGCTGTTGTTCTTCGGAGTCCTGTTCACAGGCATCGCACTTGCAGGTATCTGGATGGTTGCGGTAGCCGTCGCCAGAGGCGTGGACGGGGCGTCCCGCTACGACCCGGAGCGGCGTTGGGGAGTTGCGGGTCGCATGGTGATCTCAGCGTGCATCGGGTTCGGAATGGGTGGGTTCGCCATCCTCTACACGGATCTTCCGCCAGCGCTGTCGCTCCTCTCTGCATTGATCGGCGCTGTTGCGCTGGCATGGGTGGGGCGCACGTTCGGGCCCTCCGGCCCAGAATGACGACATACGTCGTCTCCGATGTCCACGGTGCAGCCGATGCGCTGTCACGTGTGGCTCCGGAGGGCAGCCGTGTGCTCGTACTCGGGGATCTGGTCAACGCAATCGACTACCGCACCCGCGAAGGGATCATCCCCGATGCGGTCGGACGAGACGTCGTCGACAGCGTGGTCACGCTTCGTGCCCAAGGTCGATTTGCGGAAGCTCGAGCCGTGTGGGAGGACCGCCCGGCGAGCTCCAGAGAGGTCTACGAGAAGGAGGTGGCGCGAGGATTCGCCCGGGAGTACGAAGCCGTGTGCGCAGCCCTGGCGCGGTATGAGTCGTTCGTGACCTACGGCAACGTCGACCGGGTCGACATGCTGCGTGGCTTTCTGCCGGACTCGGCACGGTTCGTCGATGGTGAGGCTGTCGAGATCTCCGGTCTGAGCGTGGGTTTCGCCGGGGGCGGGGTCCCGTCGATCGGCTCCTCCGGCGAAGTGTCGCACGAGGAGATGGCGACGAAACTCGAGGAGCTCGGACCCGTCGATGTCCTGTGTACCCATGTACCTCCTGCTGTCGAGAGTCTCTCGACCGACCTCTTCGGGCCCGCCATGAAGGGTTCGATGCCCGTCCTCGAGTACCTGCGCCGGCATCAGCCAGGTCTGCATCTGTTCGGTGATGTGCACCAACCCCGGGCGACGACGTGGCGGCTCGGAGCGACGACCTGCCACAACGTGGGGTATTTCCGGGCGACAGGTCGGGCCTTTCTCCTCCCCTGACCATGCTCAGGACGAGCAGTGTCCCGCTACGCTGTGGCTTCCACACCGAACGACAAGGAGTCATCGATGGCAGCGGAAGGAACCGTCCAACGCGTTGAGGTGTCAACGACTCCGCAGCACGTGTACGACGTCGCGCTGGACCTCGAGGCATATCCGGAGTGGGCCGGTGGTGTGAAGTCCGTGGTGATCACGGGTGAAGACGAGCATGGCCGGCCGGCCACCGTCGACTTCGTCATCGATGCCATGATCAAAGAGCTCTCCTACACGCTCCGCTACGACTACGACTACGACAACGGGTTTGCCTGGGCAGCGGTCCCGAACGAGGACATCAAGGCGCTCGAGGGTCGGTACGAGTTCAATGAGCAGGAAGACGGCACGACCGAGGTCGTCTATGCGCTCAAGGTCGAGCCGGGATTCTCGGTCCCTGGCTTCCTTCGTCGGCAAGCAGAGAAGCAGATCGTCGGTACGGCGCTTCGCGGATTGAAGAAGCGGGCGGAAGAGAGCGCCTGATGCGCATCATCCTCGTCACCGGGAAGGGCGGTGTGGGGAAGACGACGGTGTCCGCAGCGACCGCGATCTCGGCGGCCGATCGCGGTTATCGCACGCTGGTCATGTCGACGGATCCTGCCCATTCGCTCGCCGACGCATTCGATGTCGAACTCGGTGACGAGCCGTCGCCGGTCGTCGAGAACCTCGACGCCCAGCAGATCGACGCCCAAGAACGACTTGAGGAGTCGTGGGGTGCGGTCCGTGATCACCTGACGGATTTGTTCGATTGGTCAGGTCTCAAGGGGATCGAGGCGGAGGAGCTCACGGTCTTCCCCGGCATGGAGGAACTGTTTGCCTTGTCCACCGTTCGGGACCACGCCCGCTCAGGGATCTACGACGTCATCATCGTCGACTGCGCTCCCACTGCCGAGACCTTGCGGTTGCTGTCGCTCCCCGAGGTGATGTCGTGGTACATGAACAAGTTGTTCCCTGCGTCGCGCCGGGTTGCCAAAGTGGTGCGTCCCGTACTTTCGAAGGTCAGCGCCATGCCGGTCGCCGATGAGGCCGTGTTCGATACGGTGGCTTCGTTCTACGAACGCTTGGACGGGATCAAAGAGATCCTCTCCGATCCCGAGGTCACGAGCGCCCGGCTGGTGATGAACCCGGAGAAGATGGTCATCGCCGAGGCCCGCCGGACCTACACGTATCTCGGCCTCTTCGGATACGGCGTCGATTGTGCGATTGTCAACCGCGTCCTCCCTGACGCCGTGGAGGATCCGTACTTCGATCAGTGGCGCAAGATCCAACACGGCCACTTGGACGCCATCGAGGAAGGGTTCTCGGGCACCGACGTCCGCCGCCTCCGTTTGTTCTCCGAGGAGATGGTG
>JAUIIM010000133.1 GCA_030431785.1 Acidimicrobiia bacterium
AGCTCGCCATCGTGACCAGGATGAAAAGCCCGATCCCCCCGGCGACGACGGGAAGGGACCGGATGGTGAACCAATCGGACATCCGAGGATTGTACGAGGTCGCTCGGGACGAGACGCTACGCGGCGACGAGTTCTTCCGACACGTTGTTTCTCAGCGCACGAAGACCGGTACGGATCCGGGTCTTCACGGTCCCCTCCGGAAGCGAAAGACGTTCCGCCACACTCCGATACGAGAGGTCGCCGAAGAAAGCAAGCTCGATCGGGATCCGCTGGTCATCGGGCAACAACCCAAGCGACTCGCGGACGCTGTCGCCGACCACAGCGACGATCGCGGTGTCCTCGGTCGAAGCCTTGTGCTCGGCGCCGCGCATCAGGTTGTCCTTGCGTTCACGAGCCAACTCGGCTTTCCGCGAGCGCAAGAGATCGATGCTCCGTCCCTTTGCATCGACGGCGAGGAACGCCCCGATGGGACCACGGTCCGGTCGGTAGCGATCCGGATTTCGCCAGAGACGGGTGAACACGTCCTGTGTGATGTCGGCTGCAAGATCCCGATCACGAAGCACCGACATCGCAACGGCGGTAACCCTGGGTGCGTGCGTCTGATAGAGCTCTGCGAGCAGGGCCTCGTCGCCTGCATTGATTCCGGCGGCGATGGCCTCGTTGGTGCGATCGATGGTGTGCATGTGGTGCTCCTGTTTGGTGCCTTGTTGGTGACTAACTGATCTCAGTGTATTTAGTACTAAGAACTATTGCAAGTAAATCTTCACAATCACTTGGCTCCGTACAGATTGGAGAAACACAGCGAGTAGGGTTATGCGCTAAATGACAGACGACACCTCCACCCTCAGCCTCAACGAAGTCGCCGACGAACTCGGCGTGCACTACATGACCGCCTATCGGTACGTGCGCCTCGGCATGCTCGACGCACATCAAGAGGGAAGGTCCTGGGTCGTTCGAAGAGCTGACCTCGACCGATTCCGGAGTGACGACGACGAGGAGTCGAGCGGAGCCGATTGGGTTGAGCGGCTCGTGGCGCGGATGCTGGCTGCGGACACGCGTGGCGCCTGGTCCGTGGTCCAAGCCGCGATGGCGTCCGGCACGTCACCCCTGGAGGTCTACGTCGACATCCTCGTTCCAGCGCTCCGCGAGATCGGGGATCGGTGGCATCGCGGCGAGGTCGACGTTGCCCAAGAACACACCGCTTCGCGGGTAGCTGAACGGTTGCTCGGCAACCTCGAGACAGCGACGCGAAAACGTGGTGCCCGACGCGGCACCGTCCTGATGGGATCGACGCAAACGGAGCTCCACTCGCTCCCCGTGTCGATCGCGGCGGACATCGTCAGGCTCGCCCAATACCAAGTGATCGAGATCGGGACCAACCTCCCACCCGAACAGTTCGCTGCGGCGGTCGAACGCACTCCCGATCTCGTCGCGGTCGCAGTCGGGGTGACGACCAGCGGCCAGAACGAATCCGTGCGAGCAACCGTCCATGCGATCCGGACCGTGACCGACCGACCGGTCTTCGTCGGTGGCAACGGAATCGATGCAGCGTCGGCCAAGGAAGCTGGGGCGACGGCGTACACACTCAGTGCGTCCGATCTCGTCAACGTCCTGGATGCTCTTCCGGACTCAGATCAGACCGAGTAGGTCGTCTCCACCGTCGGCCACGATGCGAGGTCGACATCATCGGGGAACGGCGCCGGAACCCGTCGGTACTTCGCACCCTTGCGCCACATCTTCAGCGCCTCGACATGGATCCCCCCGATCACCTTGAGCGTGAGGAGAGGCTTCGTGAAGAACTGGCGCAGCAACGAGCGCGTCGTCAGCGCTGTCCGGGTCCCTGTCTGCCCCGCAAAGAGAAGCGGACCTTGATCCTCAACCAACCGGATCGATAGCCGGTACGACTCGGCGGGAGGGCTGAGATGCATCTCGTAGGCACCCGTGCGGTCGAGGAATGGCGACACGTGGAATCGCTTCGGTGTCACGTGCAGCGGCAGATCAGTGAGCCCCTCGGGCACGACGGCGGCGTAGCAGTGTTGCTGCCCGAAGGTGTTGTGGACTTCATACAGGACGATGCGGAGTGCACCGTCACGGTCATGGCCAAACCACATCGTGAGTGGGTTGAACGTGTACCCGAGGACTCGTGGGAACACGAGGATCCGATGTGAGCCTCCGGAGAGGTCGACGCCGTTGCGAGCTGCCAAGGCATCGAACCAGGCACCCAGGTCGGTGCCGTCTCGCGGGCCATGGTCTCGGTCGTGGAAGGAGAACAGGTTGAACGAGTTCCGAGAGAAGACCGGAACGGTCGCCGCGATCTCATCGATCTCATCGAGGTCAAGGAGCAGCGAGTACACGCGATAGCGCAGCCGGTGACGCATCGGGCGGAACCGTTGATGCGTGACCACCGATTCGTAGATCGCCGACTGCATGGGCTACCTCACCCTCCCGAACCGTTCTGGGTCCGAGGACCATGGCGGCGGCGACCCAAGCGCGGCAGCAACCTCGAAGCCGGACCTGGCTCCATCCTCGTGGAATCCGTGTCCGAGGTAGGCACCTGCGTAGGAGATGCCACCGCTGTGCTGAATCCTGCGGACCGAACGCTGCGCCGCGCGGGTCTTCGGTGTGAACTGAGGATGTGCAGCGTGCCAGCGATCCAGCACTGCGCGTTCCGCTACGAGGTTCCCCGGGTTCAACGTGACGAAGACGTCGGGTCCATCGATCGACTGCAACCGATTCATCCAGTACGTCACACCGACCGGATGGTGCGGTGCGTTCGTGCCTGCGACGTTCCACGAGGACCAGACCCGCTCGTTGCCTGGCATGGCGGCCCGATCCGTGTGCAGGACTACCTCGTTGTCAGAGTATCCGAACGCCCCGAGGATTCGGCGCTCGTCGGCGGTCGCTTCATCGCCGAGGATCTTCAATGTCACATCGGCGTGGGTCGCGAGCACCACGTGGTCGTAGTCGACCGTACCGAGTGCACTGACGACGCGGACGCCGGCACCGAGCCGCTCCACCGATCGGACCGGTGCGCCCGTGTGCGTGACGGTGATCTCCTTTGCGACCCGATCGACATAGGAACGGGCTCCACCTGCGACGGTTCGCCATTGAGGTCGATCGGAGAGCGCGAGGAGGCCGTGATTGTCGAGGAACTCGAGGAAGGTACGTGCGGGCATCTCAAGGGCGACATCACGTGAACCCGACCACACTGCTGCAGCGAGCGGCACGAGGTATCCGGAGACGAAGTCCGATGGGTAGCCGCGGCGCCGGAGATAGGACCCGATGGTCTCGTGATCACCGACGTCACCATTTTCGACGGCACTGACCTCGGCGCGGAACTGCGCCAGGCCACGGAGAATCGCCCAGTGTCGACGATCGGCGAAGGAGCGGATCGTCGGAAACAGCGCCCCTACGCGACCGGCGTACTCCAGACCCGTCTCTCGGTCGTCGACGGCGAACGACATGTCGCTGTCGAGTGTCTCGACGCCAAGGGTGTCGAAGAAGGCGGTGAGGTTCGGATAGTTCCGTTCGTTGTAGACGATGAATCCGGTGTCCACCGACAGCTCGACACCGTGCACGACTGCATCGATCGTTCGCGAGTGGCCTCCGAGACGATCACCCGACTCATACAGTGTGACGTGGTGGTCCGCACTCAATGCCCACGCAGCGGCCAGGCCACTGATGCCTGAACCGATGACGGCGATGTCCATGACTTGCTCCCGTTGGTCGTCACCGTAGTTTCGGAGGCACAACCCTTTGCGGATTGAGGGGATCGGAGATCGCTCCTGGCTCCTGGCTCCTAGCACCTAGCTGTCCTTCTTCTAGACGTTGTTGACATTGGAGAGCCTCCTGGGTTCGGTATGGGGTGTTGATGCACCATGCCGAATAGGAGGCTCTCAGTGGTTCACCGTAATGCGGCGTTGACGCCGGTTGGGCGCAGGATTCTGGTTGAGCGGATTGTGGTTGATGGTTGGCCGGTGGCGGTTGCTGCTGAGTCGATGGGGGTGTCTCGTGAGACGGCGTATCGATGGGTGCGCAGGTTTGAGGCTGCCGGTATTGACGGGTTGGAGGACCGGTCGAGTGCACCGAGACGGTCGCCGAACCAGACACCAGTGGATGTGGAGCTCGAGATTTGTCGGATCCGTGTCACGGAACGCATTGGGCCTCACCGGATCGGGTTCCGGTTGGGGATGCCACGATCGACCGTGGAACGGGTGCTCCGCCGTTACGGGTTGTCGCGTCTGGATGCCATTGATCCACCCACGAGACGGATCGTTCGTCGCTATGAACGCGACACACCTGGTGATCTGATCCACATTGATGTCAAGAAGTTCGGGCGGATCCCTGATGGTGGCGGATGGCGACTCCATG
>JAUIIM010000134.1 GCA_030431785.1 Acidimicrobiia bacterium
GCCAAGTAGCCCATTGAGGAGTTCGACGTCGTCGTTGTCACGATCGAGCCACGGTTCCCACGATTCCCGCGGGAGGAGACAGGGCATGCGATCGTGAATGGGTGCCACCAGATTATTGGGCTTCCCGGTCAAGATCGTGCACGTCAGAACCCGCTCGTCGGACTCACGGTCCTTCCACGATGACCAGAGCCCAGCAGCGACCAGCGGCGAACCGTCGGCGTGTTTGATGAAGTGAGGGAGTTTCCCCTTCTCCTTGCGCTCCCATTCGTAGAAGCCATCGAGAGGGATGAGGCACCGCTTCGACACGAACGCATCGCGGAACATCGGCTTCTCGCTCGCCGACTCCGCCCGGGCGTTGATGGCCTTGTTCCCGATCTTGATGTCCTTGGCCCAGAACGGAACCAACCCCCACCGGAATGACGTAAGCACGCGATGACCATCGTGCTCAGCAGCGGCATAGACCTGCATGGTCGGCGCCACGTTGAAGCTCGGTGTGATGGTCTCCGTGCGCACGAACTCTGTTTCGAGGTGCTCCGAATAGAACTCTGGCTTCTCGACCTGCACAAACCGACCGCACATGCGACGAAGCGTACCGGCTGCGCTGGAGCGCTACGGCGTAGCGCTCCGGCGAGTACCAAGTACAAAGTACAAAGTATCAAGTAGGAGGCGGATCGGAGCGCCTCCACGCCCACGCGCCGATACGCCCTTCCAGGAGCTAGGAGCCAGAAGCTAGAACGACCATGGATACGGAGGAAGGGATCGAGGATCGATGATCGAAAAGGGAGCGAAGCGACCGGTCCAGCTGTCGCTTTAGCGCGATAGCGTTCCTTCCGATGGTTGAAGCGATGTCTGATGCGATCTCCTTCCAGTCCGTGCACAAGCAGTTCGGCGACATCGTCGCGCTCGAGGACGTCGACTTCGTGGCTCCGGTCGGTTCGGTGACAGTGCTGCTGGGTCCCAACGGGGCAGGCAAGACGACGACGGTTCGCCTGACGACCGGGGCACTCATCGGCGACTCGGGTGCCATATCGGTGCTCGGTCTCTCCCCGATCACCGACGGTGACGAGATCCGCGCTCGGGTCGGTGTCGTTCCCCCGAAGCCCGCGTTCTACGACCAGCTGACCGGATGGGAGAATCTCCAGTTCGCCGCGACGATCTTCGAGAGCGACGAAGCCAGCGCCAAGGCTGCAGCCGAGCGCTTCGGGATCGACCATGCGCTCGACCAAGAGGTCGGTGGCTACTCGACCGGCATGCGGACACGGCTCGCCCTCGCCCGCGCTGTGGTCCATGACCCCGAAGTGCTGATGCTCGACGAACCAACCGCTGGTCTCGATCCTGAATCTGCCCGCGCCGTCCTCGACCTCATCAAAGAACTCGCAGGTCGAGGAAGCACCATCGTCATGTGCACCCACCTCCTCCACGAAGCCGAGGGCATCGCCGACCAGGTCGTCCTCATGGACAACGGATCTGTTCGAGCAGCGGGTGCGCCAGCAGATCTCGCTCGGTCGTACATGGCGAATCCGGTGGTCTTCATCGATGCGGAGGACCGCTCCGACCTCGCCGTTCTGTCTGAGTTCGATGGCGTGCTCACGGTCACAGGAGAAGGTGCCCGTCGTCTGGAGATCGACTCCACCGATCGGATTCCCGACATCGTGGTCGAGCTCGTGAAGCGCGGCATTCGCCCAACGCGGGTAGAACCGTTGACACCGACACTCGAGGACCTCTACTTCGAGATGCAACGCCATCACCGGGAGGGCAGCTGATGCGATGGTCGATGGTTCGGGCGGTCGTCAAGGCAGACCTGTACCGCCTCGTCAAGACGAGGGACTACTGGATCCCACTGTTGATCCTCGGAGGCATCTTCTTCGTCGGGATGCCAGTGATCCTGTTGGGTGGGATCGGTCTCGTGGAGCAGAACAACGTCGTCACCCAGATCGGGAGCATCGTGGGCTCCTTGCCCGATGCGATCCAGAACAATCTCCAGGGTGAGACCCCGACAGCGCGCGCATCGTACGCATTTGCCGTCTACCTACTCGCACCGATTGCGATCATCGTCCCGCTGACCGTGTCCTCTGCGGTCGGAGCCAACTCGATCGTCGGTGAACGAGAGCGCGGTACCGGTGAGTTCCTTGCCCACTCCCCGCTGACCGTGCGAGAGATCTACCTCGGCAAACTCATCGCAAGCCTGATTCCCGGCTACGTCGCCGGGGTGGTCGGATTCGGCCTGTACTCGTTGGTGGTCAACATCATCGTCGGACCGAAGGTCGGCGGTTGGTTCTTCCCCACCGTCGGCTGGATGCTGCTCGTCCTGTGGGTGGTCCCACCCTTCATCGCCATTGCGCTCTCACTCATCCTCCGACTGTCGGCACGAGTCCGGTCCGCCGCGTCGGCGCATCAGGCGTCGAGTCTCGTCACCCTTCCTGTGATCGTGGCGAGCTACGGCGTTGCTTCAGGTCTGCTGTACAGCCCTGTTCTGTCTGCATCGATCGCCGGTCTGATCGCATGGATCATCGCCTTCGCCCTCCTGGCGTCCAGCACCGGCTCGATCCGTCGCGAACGACTCCTCGGCGTGAGCGGAGATCTCTAGGAGCTCCTAGCTCCTGGCTCCTCGCTCCTCGCTCCTCGCTCCTGGGAGGACATTCAGGCGCGTCGGCGTCTCGAACCATCGGATTGTCGGATTGTCGGTACACAGGCTTGCCTCTTGCTTCGTGCTACTTGCTACTGATCGATGATCCATGATCCATGTCCCGGACAATCGCATTGAGCCGTACGCCATGCGCCATGCGCCTTGCGCCGTGGGCCGGACAAGGCTCAAGGCTCAAGGCTCAAGGCTCAAGGCTCAGGGCTCAAGGCCGATCTTCTTCTCCATCAACAAGGTCGAGATGTATCTGCCGTTCTTGAATCCGGCTTCGTCGAGGACACCGATCTCCTCGTAGCCGACCGCACGATGCAGCGCGACCGATGCATCGTTCGGCAGGGCGATGATGGCGTACGCGCGGTGGATCCCCCGCTCAGACAGCTCTGACAGCAGCGCCCGATACAACATCGATCCGACGCCACGCCCAATCGAAGCCGGATCGAGGACGATCGTCGTCTCTACGGATGCCGCATAGGCGACCTTGTCACGCCACGGACCAGCCCAGGATGCGCCGACGACTGTTCCGTCGTCAACAGCCACGAGGACCGGGTATCCAGCGGTCGTGCGCTCTTCGAACCATGCGACCCTTGCCTCGTCTGTCCAAGGCACCGTGTCGAACGACACATGACTGTCGACGATGTACTGGCTGTAGATCGCGTTGAGTCGGGCGACATCTTCCGTGGTGGCAGCACGGATGGAGGTCGTCATGCCTCGGCTGGTGCTGCCCGGCGCTTCCGGCGTGACCGGTTGGACCCGGCAGAGGGCTCCCACTTGAAGTAGCGGCTGGCGATGAACACACCGAAAGCACCCCACAGGAACATCACTCCAAGGCTCACCCAGTCGAACTGATACCCGGTGAGTTGCGGATTGAAGGCCGCTGCGAACGGCTCGACGAAGTGCTTCAACGGGAAGAAGTTGGCGACGGCATCGATCCACGCGGGGGTCCCTTCCGATGGTGGGAAGAAGACACCGGAGAAGAACGCCAAAGGCAGCAGCGTCGCGTTCGCCACCGCCGTCGCAGACTCACCGGACGACACAACTGCTGCAACAGCCAACCCGAGTGCTGCGAAGCATCCGACACCCACGAAGAACGTGATGATGGCGGCAGGTAGCGTCCGCGGGTAGATCTCGAGTCCGTAGAACGCCACGCCGACGGCCAGCATCACGGTCACGGCGAACAGCGCGATCAGGATGGCACTGATGATCTTCCCGCCCATGTAGATCGCCGGAGGGAGCGGCGTCCCCCGAACTCGCTTGAGGATGCCCTGATCCCGTTGATACGCCGTGCCGACGGCAAGGTTGGTGTACGTAGCGGACACCGCAGCGAACACGGCGAGGGCGGGAGCGAAGTACTGAGCGGTGGTCACCCCGAGGTACTCGATCTCCTCGTTGCCGAACACGGCGGAGAAGATGAGGAAGAACATCAGCGGGAACACGAGCGTGAAGAACGCTGCGAGTGGGTTCCTGATGAAGATCTTGTTCTGGTAGCCGAGCTGGCTCATGAGAAGAGCGCCGGTTGAAGGTCGTGCCATGTGGGTCATCCTAGGGGTTCACGGCATGGGAAAGTTTTTAGTGCTAAATCTGAATCCACTTTCACAGGCGGTTCCGAACTATGGGTGCGGGACGTTCCCGCCAAACACGAAAGGAACCAACCATGAAGAAGCGATTCGGAATCATCGCAATGGTGATCGCATTCGCACTCATCGTTGCGGCATGCTCGAG
>JAUIIM010000001.1 GCA_030431785.1 Acidimicrobiia bacterium
TGAGCTTCGACCAATCGCCTCTCAGGATGTCCGCGATACTCATGTGGCGCACGTCCATCTCCCTGGCCTCCTTCGTCGTGGCAAGGTGTCAGTATGGCGCACGATCGATCCACTTCTATCCGGCTCCCAACGAGTCGAGGAGTAGTCGCGGTATCGCTGTCCGCTTCTCAAGCCCAACGTGAACCACTGCGTCGCAGGTCGACGGTCTCCGTCAACCCACCATTCCGTCAAACGACCCACCAAATCCTCAGTTGACGACTTGTCAATTTGGAGAGATGATGGATCGACAGGCGAGTGACAAGGAGATCATTGCCAATGCAGGCGCTACGTCTTCCGGATTGGAGAACTGCCATCGAGCTGACCGAGGTCGACCAGCCCGAACCCGGACCTGGTCAGGTCGTGATCAAAGTGGGCGGCGCCGGAGCGTGTCACTCGGATATCCACCTGATGGACGAGTTCGACGCCGGTGTGGTCCCGTGGAATCCACCGTTCACACTCGGACACGAGAACGCAGGGTGGGTGTATGCCCTCGGCGAGGGCGTCGAGGGCCTTGAGGAGGGTCAGCCGGTTGCCGTATACGGCCCCTGGGGATGTGGGCGTTGCGTCCGATGCCGACAAGGTATGGAGACCTACTGCGAGAACCTGATGGAGGCGCCGATTCCCGGTGGAGGAGGGGGTCTGGGTCTCGACGGCGGGATGGCCGAGTACATGCTCATCCCTCATGAACGGTTCCTCGTTCCACTGCCCGACGGGCTTGACCCGGTGAAGGCGGCGCCACTCACCGATGCTGGTCTCACTCCGTATCACGCAGTCCGGAGGTCGCTACCGAAACTCACCCCCGATGCCACCGCCGTGGTCATCGGCGTGGGTGGACTCGGTCACATGGGCGTCCAGCTCCTATCTGCGATGACTGCTTCCCGGATCATTGCCGTCGACATGCGTGAGTCCGCATTGAAACTGGCGAAGGAGCACGGAGCAGACATCGCCCTCAAGTCCGATGACACGACGGCGGACCAGATCAGGGCAGCGACCGGTGGCCGGGGTGCTGATGTCGTCCTCGACTTCGTCGGAGCAGACGCCACACTGGCGATTGGCGCGGCAGCTGCGCGGCAGATGGGTGATCTGTCGATCGTCGGGATCGGAGGCGGGTCTCTGAACGTGTCGTTCTTCTCCGTCCCGTACGAGCTGAGTGTTCAGACGACCTACTGGGGATCGCGACCCGAACTGGCCGAACTGCTCGAACTCGCAGGGCGTGGTGTCGTCGAGTCCGAAGTCACTACCTACCCGCTCGAGGACGCCGTGACGGCGTACGAGGACCTGAAGGCCGGCACGGTGTCGGGACGCGCCGTGGTCGTTCCGAACGAGGCCTACTAGCGGCCTGTCTTCGGCAGACGAGCCGGGGCTCGACGTGCCCGCCGACGGCACGTCGAGCCTTCACATCGCCTAGGCCTTCCCGGACATCCAGTCGAGTATCAGTCGAGTCGTCTCGGCGGGCATCTCTTCTTGGATCCAGTGGCTTCGGACGTCATCGCCCTGCAAGTTGGCGATGGGCCCAGTGGGGGATCCGTCAGCGTTCGTACGTCGCTCGATTGCATCGATCCCTACGGCCTACGAAGTGAACGTCGTCGTCGAGGCTCCGCTCACGACGGTCGAGGAGAAGCTCGGCTCATGGGGAACAGCGACCGCGGAGACTCCGTCGGCTACGAGGATCGAGATGCAGGTCGACGCGCTCAGCTGGCCGGTCATGTTCCTCGCATCCATCAACGCTCCCATCGTGCGCGCCGATCCCCCTGAGCTCCGCAGCCTGCTCGACGAGCTCGCCGGGCACTTCTCCAACGTGGCCGGCAACGATGACTAGCGTGTGCGTTGAGCACACGTAGGGAGTGATTCGCATGCCGAAACGGAAACCAGGCGCAAAACATGTCCCGCCTGAACCGACTGACGACCACGCCGTGATCGAAGCGTTCCTCACGGAGCACACGATGCCGCAGATGCAGCCGCTGGCTCGACGGTTGGACGAGCTGGTCCGTGAAGTGATCCCCGACCTCCGCTACGCCGTGAAGTGGGCGAAGGCCCAGTACGGGCTGGAGGAGCAGGGATGGATCATGGAGCTTGCGACGTATCACAAGACGGTCAACCTCGTGTTCTTCGGTGGCGCCGACATGGATCCGTCCCCTCCCCTCGGTGACACGGACAGGTCGCGGTACGTCAAGCTGGCATCACTCGAGGATGCCGACGACCCCCAACTCCGATCCTGGATCGAGCAGGCTGCCTCAGTGCCCGGTTGGAAGTGACGAGCGCGGCGACGCGGTCCCCAGGAGGACCCACGGCCGATTGACTCCGTTCCGCCGGCGCTCCAAAGTGGTGTAGCCAGCGAAGAACTCCGGATCGTCGTAGACGATCTCTGTCATCACGGGTCCGACCTTGGCGCCATGAACGAGGCAGCGAGATCACACGGACGAGTACTGCATCCGTCGTGAATATCCGCCTCCACCCCACGAGAGGATGTCGATGAAGATCCCGAGACCGAGGATCACGTAGTCGAACCCGTTCACCCCATCGGGGGAGACGAGCACCCACGACAGCGTGAGCCACGGGACGAGGAGCCACCCGATGAACCCGACCCAGAAGCTGTCGAAAGCGGCCGACCAGCGATCGTTGTCGAAGATCCACCAAAAGAACCCAGCGAGTCGGGCGCTGAAGAACACAGCGAGGGCGGCAAAACAACACATCTGGAGAACTCCTTCCGGCGACTCAGACGCTACCAGCTTGCGGGATCGGTCTGCGAACCCGCCGACGACGAACGGCTAGTCTCTCGGGCCATGTTCCAGTTCGACGACGCACCAGTGCCGGTGCGGGATGACATCGGTGCCGCGTATGGGCGCGAGTGGGCGTACTTGGCCGCTCCGGGTGCGAGCCTCTCGAGCGCCGAGCGCATCGAGGTTGCGGGTCGCACCCGGACGGACGAAGCGACATCGCTCCCTGATGCCGTGGATTCTCTTGTCGACCGCCTGGCGCGGGACCCTGGCTCAGTGTCCGAGTCGCATGTGAGAGCCGCCGTCGATGACAGCAACGAGCCGACGGTTGTCGAAGTCATCGGCATCGTGTGTCGTGTCTCCGCAGTGGACTCGTTTCACAAGGCACTCGGCGTACCCCTACCACCACTCCCGGACCCGCGGGCGGGTCACCCCACCGGCGAGATCGCCGAAGGGCTCAAACGCAGACGCACCCATATTCCGGTCGGTCCCGGACCGATACCGAACACGCTTGATCTCGTACCTGCGGAGGGGCGGGCACTCGAGGCGATTCACGGTCCGCAGTACATGACGTATGACGAAATGGACGACGATCGGTTCGCGAGGGAACCGGGACTGAACCGTGCTCAGATGGAACTGATCTCATCGAGGACTTCCCTCCACAACCAGTGCTTCTACTGAACACTCAGCCACTCGTGGATGCTCCGTGCGAGCTCCCTCGCATTCGGCTACGACCTCGATGTCCGAGCGGTCGGCGACCGCACCGTCGACCCCGGGGTGCCCGGTGGTGTGGCGATCCTCGACTTCGTCGATGCACTCCTCTTGCGCGATGACGCCGACCACGAGCGACGAGTCCTCCAAGATCAGGTGGGTTCGGAAGGGCTCGTCGATGCAAGCGGTGTGTTTGCGAACTTCCAGATGATGAATCGCCTTGCAGAAGGGACCGGGATCCCGGTACCCGGGGCGGTGATCGACCGGGAAGCCGACCTGATCGAGGCCCTGGGTTTGCATTCGATTCTCAAGAACTGATCACCCCGCGAACGTGTCCTCGTCGCGGATTGCGTTGGCGTGTCGGCGCTCCCGGGTTTGTCTACGCTGGGGTCGACGTCAGACAAGGAGCATCATGAGCGAGTCGGGAATCGAGAATCTGCTGCAGGAAGATCGGCTCTTCCCGCCCCTAGCGGATTTCGTAGCGACTGCCAACACCACCCAGGACCACTTCGACGAGGCTGCCGAGGACTACGAGGCGTATTGGATGCGTCAAGCCCGCGAGCGACTCAGCTGGTTCAAGGAGCCGACGGTCGCACTCAACGACGAGAATGCCCCGTTCTACAAGTGGTTCGAGGACGGCGAACTGAACGTCTCCTACAACTGCCTCGATCGACACCTCGATGCAGGGGGCGACAAGGTCGCCTACCACTGGATCGGCGAGCCCGGTGACAAGCGGACGATCACGTACAACGACCTCGCCACCGAAGTGAACAAGTTTGCCAACGGCCTCAAGTCGCTCGGTGTCGAGCGTGGCGATACGGTCGCCATCTACATGGGCATGGTGCCTGAGCTTCCGATCGCGATGCTTGCATGTGCGCGCATCGGGGCCGCCCATTCCGTCATCTTCGGTGGGTTCTCTGCCGATGCGATCGTCGACCGCGTAGAAGACGCAGGCTCGAAACTGCTCATCACCTGCGACGGTGCGTGGCGACGCGGAACCATCGTCCCCCTCAAGGAATCCTGTGACGAAGCGATGTCCAGGACCGAGCTGATCGAGAACTGTGTCGTCGTCCGCAGGACCGAGCAGGACGTTTCGATGCAGGACGGTCGCGATGTCTGGTGGCACGACCTCATCGCCGACCAAGCCGATACGTGCGCGCCGGAACACATGAACGCCGAGGACCTGCTGTATCTGCTCTACACGTCGGGGACGACGGCCAAGCCGAAGGGCATCATGCACACGACCGGTGGGTACCTCACCGGTGTGGCGACGACGCATTCCCAGGTCTTCGACCTCAAGCCGGGCTCCGATGTCTATTGGTGTGCTGCCGACGTGGGTTGGGTCACCGGGCACTCCTACATCGTGTACGGCCCACTGACGAATCATGCAACCAGCGTGATGTACGAGGGCACACCGGACTTCCCCGACAAGGATCGTTTGTGGTCCATCATCGCTGAGTACGGGGTCACCATCCTCTACACGGCACCTACGGCGATCCGGGCGTTCATGAAGTGGGGAGTGGAGTACCCGGAACGCCACGACCTCTCATCGTTGCGTCTCCTGGGAACGGTGGGAGAGCCGATCAACCCCGAAGCGTGGATGTGGTACCACGAGAACATCGGCGGCGGTCGCTGCCCGATCGTCGACACGTGGTGGCAGACCGAGACCGGTGGCATCATGATCAGCCCGATACCGGGCGTGACCGCCACGAAGCCGGGCTCGGCGACGAAACCGATCCCTGGCATCTTCGCCGAGGTGGTCGACACCGAAGGCGATCCCGTCCCCCTCGGCGGCGGTGGGTTCCTGACGATCACGAAACCGTGGCCATCGATGCTGAGGTCGATCTACGGCGACGACGACCGATATGTATCCACGTACTGGTCGCGGTATCCCGGTCGATACTTCCCCGGCGACGGGGCCAAGTTCGACGAGAACGGCTACATCTGGGTCCTCGGTCGCGTCGACGATGTCATGAACGTGTCCGGGCACCGCATTTCGACGATGGAGGTCGAGTCGGCGTTGGTGTCACACCCCTCCGTTGCAGAAGCTGCGGTCGTCGGTGCGACCGATGATCTCACGGGTCAAGCCATCGCAGCGTTCGTCACGCTCCGCGGTGACGCTCAGGGCTCCGACGAGCTCCACGAGGAGCTTCGCCAACACGTCGCTGACAAGATCGGTGCGATCGCCAAACCCAAGTCGATCATCTTCACCCCCGATCTCCCGAAGACTCGTTCGGGGAAGATCATGCGGCGACTGCTCAGGGACATCTCGGATCATCGGGCGCTTGGCGACGTCACGACGCTGGCGAACGCCGATGTCGTACAAGCCATCGCCGATCAGCAGACCGAGTACGACGACGACTGAACGGGTTCTGGTGCAACCCAGAGCTAGGTCGGGGAATATTCACCGTTCTAGCTCTGGGTTGCGAAAGGCAGAGGAGTGAGATGACTGACGAGACGAAGAAGGACGCGACGGCGAAGTCCGAGGAGTCCAAGGACGAGAAGAAGCCTGAACCTCCTCACTTCGAGGATGCGCTGTCGACCACGCAGCACTCGATCGAGATCGATGGTGATCGGATCGGCTACACCGCAACGGCGGGTCGGATCGTCCTCAAGGAAGACGACGAAACGAAGAAGGCCTCGTTCTTCTTCACCGCCTACACGAAAGACGATCAGGATCCCGCGGATCGCCCGATCGTCTTTGCGTTCAACGGTGGCCCCGGTTCCTCGTCGGTCTGGCTCCACCTCGGGGTATTCGGACCGAAGAAGGTCGTTCTGTCCGACGATGGCAACCTCGAGAAGCTTCCCGGGCAGTTGGAGGACAACCCACAGACGTTGCTGACCCATGCCGATCTGGTGTTCATCGATCCTGTCTCCACCGGCTACACCCGCGCGATCGAGAAGGACGAGGAACGTTCGTATCACCACTTCGAGAAGGACATCGAGTCCGTGGCTGCCTTCATCCGGATGTATCTCACCAGGTTCGGACGATGGTCATCACCGAAATTCCTCGGCGGAGAGTCGTACGGCACGACCCGTTCGGTGGGGCTCGCCGGTCATCTCATGTCGCGATATGGCATCTTCCTCAACGGAGTCATCCTCGTCAGCTCTGTGCTGAGCTTCCAGACCATCGGTCTCGACTCAAGTTCGTACACGTTCCACAGAGGCAACGAACTGCCGTACGTCGTGTATCTCCCGTCCTACGCAGCGACCGCGTGGTTCCACAAGGCGCTCGATGAGGACCTCCAATCGAAGGAGCTGACGGAACTCTTGTCAGAGGTCGAGGAGTTCGCCGAGACGGACTACCTCTTGGCGCTCCAGGCAGGATCACGCCTCGATGCCGATAAGGCCGACGAGATCGCACAACGGCTTGCCCGCTACACGGGCATCGACAAGGACTTCGTGCAGAAGTCCAACCTCAGGATCGAGAAGTTCCACTTCATGAAGGAACTCCTGCGCGATGAAGGCTGGACCGTAGGCCGCCTCGACTCACGCTATCGCGGCGTCGACCGGTACACGGTCGGCTCGATGCTTGAGCACGATCCGTCTCTCGACGTGTGGATGTCTCCGTACACGTCGATGTTCAACGACTACGTCAGACGTGAGCTCGAATACGAGAGCGACCTCGTCTACGAAATCCTCAACCCGAAGGTGTGGCCGTGGAACTACGAGAAGTTCCAGAACGCATACGTCGAAGTGTCCGAGACCCTGCGTGACACCATGTCGAAGAATCCGGGGATGCTCGTATACGTCGCAAGTGGCTACTACGACCTTGCCACCCCGTACTTTGCGACCGAGTACACGCTCGCCCACCTCGGCATTGAGGACGCACTGCGGGACAACATCGAGGTGTCGTACTTCGATGCCGGTCACATGATGTACGTGCACAAACCGTCCATCGAACGGCTAGGACCCGAGCTGCGGGCGTTCGTCGAGAAGGCGACTGCGTCGACACAGGCGTAAGTCAGAAGCCGGAACTCAGAAGTCAGACCACGGCGTCGGATCGATGATCGAGGATCGATCAAGGAGCGAGGCGACCGGTCGACTTCACTCCGTTCTCTGTTCTCCGTTGTCCGTTGTCTGCGACCTGAGGTAGCGAGCTACGGCCGCTGCGGCCGTCTTGCCTGAACCAACGGCGGGCGTCATACCCCCACCACCGACCCACGCACCGGCGAGGAAGAGGTTCGGGATCGGCGTCCGGGGACTCCGTCGGAATCGCTGATTCACGACCGTCTGCTCCCGGCCGTACAGGGCGCCCTCGGGCTGGAGCATGTAGCGGGCGTTGGTCAACGGGGTTCCCACGTGGGCCGTGACGATCGAGTCACGGAGACCGGGAATACGCCGCTCGGCACGGGCGATGAGCTTCTCCGCAGCCTCCTGCTTGACACGCTGATACGACTCCTTCACCCGATAGTTCTCGAGGTCCCCGCCCGTACCCCACGCGTCACGATGATCCCACGGCGCAAGCGTCGTCAACACGAGCACGGTGCATCCGGCCGGGGCGTTGTCGGGGTCGGTCACGGTGTAGTTCGAGATGATCATGCCAGCGTCCTCGAAGCGTCCCTCGAGGGCCGCTGTGTAGTCGGCCTCGAGGTCGTACGTCGGCATGTCGAAGTACTCGTGATGGTCCCAACCCTCGGCCGCAAGATCGCGATCAACCCCGAGGTGGACGACCAGGCTTGACAATGATGGTGTCTCCGACTGAGCGGTCTCTCCCCAGTCGCCGTCGACCAGGCCGTCGGGCAAGAGCGCGAGCGTCGATGTCGGGGAGGCATTCGAGACAACCGCACGGGCTCGGACAGTCAGCCCCTTGTTCGTCGTGACGACGACGCCTTCATCGGCCGGTTCGATGCGCTCTACATCGTTTCGGAAATGGATCTCGCCACCGTGCTCTTCGATGACCTCGGCGATGGCCCAGGTCATCGTTCCCGAACCACCGGTCGGATACCAGGCGCCCGCTGTCGTATACGAGAGGATGGTCATGGCGAACTGGCCAGCCGAGACCCGGGACGGCGGCAATCCGAGGTACCCCCACAGCGTGGAGACGAGCGCCTTCGCTTCTGGGGAGTCGAGATACTGGTCGATGAACACCGCCCATGGCACGTTGAACGCGACCGCCATGTCGGGGAAGTCGGTGAGCATCTCAGCGTCGTCCGGTCGGTGACCGCTTCGCCGGACCTCGGTGTATCGGGCGACGTCGTGCCCGACACGTTGGATCGCAGCGAAGAGCCCCCTGAAACCCGCTCCCTCTCCCGGCAGAACGTCCGAGGCGACGGCGGCGTATTGGTCGAAATCCGTGGGAATCGCCACCTCGAAGTCCGGGAATCCCACGGTGTAGAACGGATCGAGCTCGTTGAACTCGATTCGATCCATGATTCCGAGAGATTCGAACATGGGCCGAGCCCAACCGCCCTCTCCCAACCCGTCCAGTGCGTGCAACGCAACCTCGAACCGGAACTCCTCCTTGCGGAAGAAGTGTGCGTATCCGCCTGGCTTCGAGTGATGCTCGATGACGACGACCTTGTATCCGCGCTCTTGGAGATGCCGTGCGGCGGAGAGCCCCCCGAGTCCCGCTCCCACGATCACGACATCTGTTTCGATGTCGGGATTCATGGATCTCCGACCACTGCGACCGGGGCTTCATCGGGGAACGGATCGCGGTCCAAGAGTTTCGCCCACAGGTAGACACCGACGTCTCGCAGCGACGCGATGATCGGCACGGCGAGCAGGGAGCCGAGGAGTCCACCGACCTGGAAACCGACGATCAGACCGATCAGCACGATCGCCGGCCGGAGCTGAACAGCCGATCCCATGACCTTCGGTGCGATGATGTTCGCCTGCGCTTGGACCACAACGACATAGATACCGGCCACGATCAGTGCGAACCAGTAGGACTCCAGATCCGGCCATCGCGTAGACCCCGACAGCAATGCCGCGAGGACACCAGGGATCGCAGCAAGAATCGGCCCGAACGTAGGGATCATGTTCAGGACGACCATGATCGCGCCCATGAGAAACGCACCGGGAAGTCCGACCACGAACAACACGACGAAGACCAGAAAACCTGTGATCAGAGAGTTCACGAGCTGCCCGTACAGGTAGCCGGTCCAGACGCGTTTTTGTTTCCGCATCATGATCCACGCGTCGCGCTCGTAGCCGGGAGGGAACTGCTCGGCCATCGCACCGTGGAACCGCTCGCTGTCAGCGTTGAGGTACATCGAGATCAAGACCGTCGCAATCGCCGACGTCACCATCGCGAGGATCACGCCGGCAACCGTACGAACCCCACGGAACGAGTTCGAGACGACGTCAAGCACGACCTGGATGTCGAGCACGCCGGGTTGCTCCGTTCCACCCACCGGATTCCCGAGGTCGTCGACCACGGCCGTCATGTCGATCGTGAGACCCCAGATCCGAAGGTGGTTGTTCTCGTCGATCTCCTCCAGGATCCATTCACGGCCCTCGTTGACCAGCCCGACCGGGTCGAGCTCGATAACCGATTCCACGATGGAGTTCAGGACCAAGAACCCGAAGCCAAGGGTTCCGAGAAAAACCACGAGGTACGCGACGAGCAGGGCGAGGCCACGTGGAATGTGGAGCCGGCGATGGCCAAACCGGATCAGCGGGGCAATCAGGAAGGCGATCAGGGAGGCCAGTGCAACCACACCGAGGACGTTCCTCACCAGATAAAGGCCGATCAGCGAGACGACGAACAACATGAGAATGACAGCGATCTTCGCTGCGTTGCTCCAAGGAGGAGAAGGCGGGTATGTGGCCACCTCCCCGGCCCTCTCGACGACGCCACCATCGGTGTCGGACGCTGACTCCGCCGCTGTGTTCTCGTCGGGCGTATCGCTCATGACGCTACGGTAGAGCATCGACGATCACAGGGCTACAGATGAACGTCTATCAACGGTTTTGGCGGCGCGCGGGCGGGTGGGCTCCCGTCCGCTGGCTGCTCTCCAAGATCCTCACACCTCTGGATGTAGCGCTACGGAACACCCGGTTTGCGCCGTCGAAGTTCGGCGTCGACATGCCGCTGTGCTATCTGACGACCACGGGACGGCACTCGGGCGAACCACGCGTCGCCCCATTGCTCTTCGCCGACCTCGGGAACGAGGTCATCGGTGTTGCTGCTACGAACTTCGGAACGGAGTCGCACCCGGGTTGGTCGTACAACCTCGACGCACAGCCCGAAGCCACCGTCGAGATAGACGGGACGAGCCGCAAGGTCGTGGCACGACGAGCAACCGACGACGAGGGCGCTGCTGTGATCGAACAGCTGTCACACACATGGCCGGCATACGACACGTACCAGGAGATCGCTCCACGGGACATCCGCATCTATGTGCTTGCGCCTTCGTCATAGGCGAGCCGTACACTCGGAACAATGAGTGACAGCTTGCAAACACCCCCTGAGTACAAGCCTCACCTCGGCGGCACTCGCCAGTACATTCGCGACATCATCTTGGGAGTCAACGACGGACTGGTCTCCACCTTCCTCCTCGTCGCCGGTGTCGTCGGCGGTGGCCTCGACACGACCGATGTACTCCTCACCGGTATCGCCGGATCAATCGCCGGACTCGTCTCGATGGCGATCGGCGAGTACCTGGCGACGAAATCACAGGACGAGGTCTTCGAGGCCGAGTTGACGCTCGAACGTGAGCACCTGAAATACCATCGACAGCATGAGCGGGACCAACTTGCCGGCATGTTGAGCGATATGGGGCTCGAGGGGGATGACCTCGAAACCGTCACCGACCTGATCGACAAGAACGACGAGGCGATGCTGAACATGCAGGGTGCCCTCGAGTTCGGGATCGTCGAGTCCGAGCGGCGGAGTCCCATCAAGGCCGGTTGGACGTCGGGTCTCCTGTTCCTGGCAGGTTCACTTCCATCGATCATCCCGTTCCTCTATGTGTCTGACGTCCACACAGGGTTCGTCCATGCGGCTGTCTTCGCAGGAATCGGTCTGTTCGCCGTCGGTGCCGTGAAGACCCTCGCAACCGGCAAGAACCTGTTCCTGTCGGGCGCCGAGAACCTGACACTCGGGTTCATCGGAGCAGCCGTCTCGTACTTCATCGGAACACTGTTCGAGGCGCGGATCTAGGGGCTGAACCCGCCGCCATTCCTGGTATGTGGATTGTCGGAGCGCAGCGACCGTCCGATAGGGAGGGCGCAGCCCGATCGATCCGCCGGCCGGGCGAAGCTGAACGGCTAGAAATCGAGGCCTTTGCGGGCGGCGATCCCCTTGTCGAAGGCGTGCTTGACCTTGCGCATCTCGGTGACCGTGTCCGCCGCCTCGACGACCGCATCGGACGCATCTCGGCCGGTGATGATGACGTTCACACCCTCGGGCCGACCGGTGATCGACTCGACGACGTCCTGCTCATCGATCCATCCGAACGTCACCGGATAGGTCGCTTCGTCGAGGATGATCAGGTCGTAGTCACCCGAAGCAATTGAGTCCTTGGCCTGTCGCCATGCATCCGCAGCCGCCTGCTCCGTCGCCTCCATGTCGTCGGATTCCCAGGTGAACCCGTCCCCGCCGGTCACCCACTCGACTCCGAGCTGGTCTGCCATCTTCTTCTCGCCCGTTTGCCATTTGTCGGACTTGATGAACTGGATCACCTTTACGTTCCAGCCCCGTGCCACGGCCCTCAGCATCACACCGAAGGCTGATGAAGACTTCCCTTTGCCGTCGCCGGTGTTGACGATGAACAGGTCTCGTCGTGGTTTGTCGGTCATTGCGGATTCCCTTCGGTTCGCAGGGATACGACGACGAGGCTTCCCTCGACTTCGATGACCCTGATCGTAGGTTCGAAGACATCGCCCAGTGTGGACTCTGTGAGCACCCCCTCCGGAACCCCGGTCGCCACCACGTCGCCTTCATCGATGAGGGTGAGCTCGTCACAGAACTGGGCGGCTGCAGTGAGGTCATGGATCGCCGACAGCACCGTGACGCCCCGCTCCTCCTGGATCCGCGCAATCAGCTCGAGCACCTCATGTTGCGCCGCTACATCGAGCGATGCCGTCGCCTCGTCGAGAACGACGACCCGCGGCTCCTGGGCGAGAACACGTGCCAGAGATGCTCGTTGGGTCTCCCCTCCCGACAGTGACGCCACGTCGCGATTGACGAATTCGGTGAGCCCGAGGGTCGCAAGCGAGTCCCAGACGATGGCGATGTCCTGTGAACCCTCAGCGGCCAGAGGTCCCAAGTGTGGTGTCCGTCCGAGGAGGACGAAATCGAACACGGACATCCCTACCGGGAACACCGGTCGTTGTGGGACATAGGCAAGACGGAGGGCCATCGCTTTCCGGTCGTCCGGCGCATTTGCATCCCCGACCCGGATACTGCCGTCGTAGTCGACTGCCCCGACGATCGCTTTCAGCAGGGTGGACTTCCCCGCACCGTTCGGACCGACGAGCCCCATCCACGTCCCCTCCGCGACGTCGATCGAGACATCGGTGAGGACATTCGTTCCGTTGTAGGAGACCGACACGCTCTCGACTGCGATTGCGGTCATGTCGCCACTCCCTTGCTCCGTCGCAACACGAGCGCAAAGAACGGGGCACCGATGAAGGCGGTGACGACACCGATCGGTATCTCGGCAGGAGCCTGGATCGACCGGGCGAGGATGTCCGCGAACACGAGGAAAGCGCCACCGAGGAGGATCGAGAGAGGGACGATCACCCGGTACGAAGCCGAGGTCATGAGGCGGACTGTGTGGGGAATGATGATCCCCACGAAGCCGATGAGGCCACTCACCGAAACGACGGCCGCTGTCCCGAGCGTGGCGAACCCGATGAGGATGAGCCGTATGCGAGCCGGCTTGACGCCGAGGGTGGAGGCTTCCGTGTCCCCGACCGACATGACATCGAGAAGCCGGCGGGAGGCAACGATGACGATCATCGACACGATCACGTAGGGAAGCACGAGCCGTACCTCTCCCCATCCGGCCGTTGACAGGCTGCCGAGGATCCATCCATACACCTCCCGGATGGAGTCCGCTTCCTTCTGCTGGAGGTAGGTCTGCGCTGCTGTCAGGAACGCCGCTACGGCGACGCCGGCGAGGATCAGCGTCACGGCGGTCCTCCCGGCGCGCACGGTGTATCCGAGGACGTAGGCAAGCACCACCCCGAGGACGGCTCCCGCGAACGCAGCGACCGGGACGGGATCGATGAGCCAGTCCAGGTCCGGGCCGTAGGCGATGGCGATGGTCGCTCCAAGACCCGCACCTGCGCCGGCGCCGAGGAGGTAGGGATCGGCCAGCGGGTTGCGGAAGACCCCCTGGTAGGCCGCTCCGGAGACCGAGAGCATGGACCCGACGATCACTCCAAGAATGACCCGCGGCATCCGGATCTGCCACACGATTGCATCGTCGCGTTCGGACAACCCGGACTCGACGTCGATGAACGGCAGCCGATCCAGCGCGGAGCGCATGATGTCAAGTGGAGCGATCGAAACGGCGCCGATCATGGCCCCCACGACGACTGCGGTCATCAGGAGCGCGGCCGCTCCACCGATCCACCACCAAGGCAGGCGGGATCCAGCGGGGCGACCGGCGTTCATCAGGCGTTCGCTCCGAGGACGGTCTGCACCGCTTCGGTGACGGCCACGAGGAGGTCGACGATCCGCGGGCTCCAGCGAGAAGCGATGTCGTCATCGAGCTCGACGACGCCCCCGTCGGTGACTGCGGCGATCGTCTCCCAGCCGGGTCGGGCTGCGACGGTCTCGGCGTTCTGCCCGCAGCAAATCGTGTCCGCGAGGAGGATGAGATCGGGATTGGTGTCGATGATGTACTCGGCGGACAACTGCGGATAGCCGAACCCGTCGGGATCCGGTGCAGCGTCTGCGATGTTGACGAGCCCGGTTCCGGCGAGCAGCTGACCGATGAACGAACTTGACGTCGCCGTGAAGTATGTGTCGTCGAGCTCGTAGTAGTACGACAGGCCATCCGCCGAGTCCGGAGTGTCGTCGTAGAGGGCATCGATGGTCAACTGGGTCTCTGCCACGACGGCTGCAGCCTCGGCGATGTGGCCGGTCGCTGCTCCCGTCTGCTCCCACTGGATGTAGGCATCCTCGATACTGAAGGCGGTGCCGTGCAGGATGGTCGGGATCCCCAACGCTTCGAGTCCGGCGACGAGTTCGCCCGGATCGAACGAGAGGAACACGAGGTCCGGGTCATAGTCGGCGATCGCTTCCACGTTGGGGGTGAACGCGGACAGATCGGTGATCGGGGCCTCTTCGGGATAGTTGGAGAAGCTGTCGACGGCGACGACCTGATCGCCCGCACCGATGGCATACAGCACTTCGGTCGAGGTGGCGGACATCGAGACGATGCGTTCTGGTCTCGACTCGATGGTCACTTCACCGGCCGCCGTGCTGATCGTGATCGGGAATCCGTCGTCGGCGGTGGTGGTGGTGGTCGTCTCGGCGACGCCCTCGGTCGTGGTGGTTGCCTCGACCATCGTGGTGGTCGTGTCACCGCCGTCGGATGACGAACAGGCAGCAGCGAACAGTGCCATCGCAGCGACGAGTAGGAACAAGCGTTTCATGGGTTGTCTCCCTTCGGTGGAGGAGCCAACCGTTGCGAGTCGTGACCCCTCCTCCGAAGGTCGCCTCGCCTGCCGGTGTGGAGGCGACCTGGCTTACCTCGTTGCGAGGATCACAGTTGCGGGACAGCGCCGGTTTCTCACCGGACTTCGCTCCAAAACGGCACCCGGGTCATCCCGGTACGCACGTTCAAGCATACAGACAGTTGCCGACATCACGTCTCAGACGGACTGGTATGTCGGACTTTCGAATTGTCGGATTGTCAGTGCTAACCCGACATCTCGAGATTCTTGTCACCGATATCGTCCGGTCATGCGTTGTACCTACTGAGACCAACTTCGTGAGAGGTGAGGTGTGACGATTGCAGAACACACGGGCGAGCATGTCCCGATACGGGCGACGGCACGTGGCAAGGAGGACTTCTCGGTCTTCTACGAGCGCGAGGGGACGCAATCCAGGGTTGCGTCCCCTTCTCGTCTTAAACCTGATGGTGCCTACCTCTACTCCAGCCCCTCCAGGCTCGCGGGCTCGCAGTCCCTCCTGGCGACAGCCGGTCTGCTCGACCGCCCGTCGCCTGTCCTCCCGCAAGGGGAGGACGCAAGTCAAGAGCGAATAGTGACGCCCTGCGTCCTCCCCCACTGTCCTCTGCTCGGTTCCGTGTCTTGCCAACCGGGATTCCGTTGTACCGTTCCTGTATGAAGAAGATCGTCACTTTGTCGCTCGCCGTTGCTGCGGTCGTGCTCGGGGTGTTCATCGCCAAGCGTGACACCGTCGAACCCACACCTGACCACGGTGGGACGTGGGAGCCACACGAGCCGTCCGAGCGATGAGAGTCGCGGTCGACACCAGAACCGAGGTCGGCAACCGAATGGTGCGGACGTTGCTCGCTGAGGGCGACGTTGCCTTCGTCGGAATCCTCAACGAAGCCGTGCCCTCCCGCAAGCGGTCGGGTTCGATCGATGACGTGTCCGGGTTCGACGTCCTGGTCACCGACGGTGAGGCGGACACGACGGATCTCCTCGCACAGGCCTCCGTGGCAGGGTGTCCCCTCGTCGTCTGGCCCGAACTCGCACGAATCGACTCGTCCGCAACTGTCCCGGTCGTCCACGACGCCAACGTGTCCGGCGCCCTCACCGCGGCGCTCGCGACACACCCAGCCACCGAGGTCAGCGTCGACGACACGCTGACCGTCGCGTGGACGGAGCCAGGCAAGCCGCTGAAGCGGGGTCATCCACTGCCGTTTCCCGATCCGATCGGCGTGCTGTGGGGGAAGAAGAGAGACGACGGCCGATACGTAGCGTTCCGTGACGACGAGTGGGCCGGTGCAGTGATCGACATCGATGGAGCGAGTGGTCGCCGAATCGTCGGGGTCGCCGACCACGGGCCGTATCTCGAAGCCCTCATCCTTGCCGGTGTCACGATCGCAGCGGCTCGCGGCCACTACGCGACCGGAACCCATCCAGCGTCCTCTCAAGCCGAGCATCTCCTCCCCATCTTCGACGAACTTGAGACGGAGATCGCCGTCTGGCGTTCGGGCATCTGATGCGACGACAGGTCACGCTCCTCGTCGCGGCAGTCGCGGTCGTGATGACGGCCTGTACGCCCTCATCGGACCCGGTCGAGACCACCACCACGCTGCCATCGGTCGCCGGCACGATCGATGCGCCCGAGTTCCCGCAAGGGATGGACTGGCTCAACACCGCAGCTCCCATCGCGATGAGCGACCTCAAGGGGAAGGTCGTCCTCCTCGACTTCTGGACCTACGGATGCATCAACTGCATCCACATCCTCCCCGACCTGCGACGCCTCGAGGAGGAGTTCGCCGAGGAATTGGTCGTGATCGGCGTCCACTCGGCGAAGTTCACGAACGAAGGTGCCACCGCGCAGCTGGCGGAAGTGGTCCAACGGTATGACATCACCCACCCCGTCGTGAACGACAAGGACTTCCTGATCTGGTCATCGTGGGGGGCGAACGCGTGGCCGACCGTCGCTGTCGTCGACCCCGCAGGGCGTGCGGTCGGGGTGCGTGCAGGCGAAGGGGTCTACGAAGCGATCCAACCGGTGATCGCACAACTCGTCGAAGAGTTCGATCGTGCCGATGCCATTCGCCGTGAACCCCTCGAGCTGACACTTGAGGCAGAGTCCTCACCCTCGACTCCCCTCCGGTACCCCGGCAAGGTGCACGCGAGCGATGGACGTCTCTTCGTGGCAGACACCGGACACCACCGAATCGTGGAGGTCGATCCCGACACGGGCGAGGCGATCGGCGTGTGGGGATCGGGACAGCGCGGGTTCACCGACGGCGATGCCGCGACCGCTTCGTTCAGCGACCCACAAGGGCTTGCCTTCGACAGCTCCACGAGCGTCCTGTACGTCGCCGACGTCGGAAACCATTCGGTCCGATCGATCGACACTTCGACCGGGGAGGTCACGACCCTGGTCGGTGACGGCTCCCAGGGGTGGCCACCGACCGGTGGGACACTCGACGAGACAAGGCTCGCTTCACCATGGGCCCTCGAACTGGCCGAAGGACGACTCTTCGTCGCCAACGCGGGAACGCATCAAATCTGGTCGGTCGATCTCGATCGCGGCCTCGCAGAGCCGCTGATCGGCTCCGCCAGGGAGGGAACGCTGAACGGGCCGTTCGCCACCTCCGAACTCGCTCAGCCGAGTGGTCTCGCCCTCTCCGACGACGGAAAGCTCTACTTCGCCGACTCCGAATCCAGCTCAGTGCGGGTAGGGGACCTCGCCAACGGGCAGACATCCCTCGTCGTCGGCGGTGACGAAACACTCTTCGACTTCGGAGATCTCGACGGCTCGGGCAACGAAGCCCGTCTCCAGCATCCTCTCGGTCTCGCGTTCGGTAGCGCCGGCGTCCTCTACGTGGCTGACACGTACAACTCGAAGATCAAGCGCATCGACACAGGAACCGGAACCGTCACGTCATGGCTCGGCTCGGAACCGGGGTGGGCGGATGGAGATGCACCACTGTTCGACGAGCCCGGGGGCCTCGCTTTCGACGGCACGACCCTCTGGGTCGCCGATACGAACAATCACTCGCTCCGAACCATCGACCCGGTGACGGGAACTGTCAGTACGTTGATCGTCACCGGCCTCGAGAAGTTCGAACCACCAACTTCCTACGCCGGTCCGGTCACCGAGATCGCAGGGTCCATCACCGCTTCGGCGGGACCGGGCACGATCACGCTGGACTATGCGTTGCCCGACGGACACAAGGTGAACCCCGATGCGCCGTCGGCGGTGTCGATCACCGGCATCGGGATCGAACTGGCCGGAGACGGTGACCTTACGGGCGCATCCTTGCCCATCGACGTGCCGGTCGAGTTCAGCGAGGGCTCGGGCGACGCCTACATCGACGTCAACCTCGTGTATTGCGCCGAGGAAGCGGAGAGCCTCTGCTTCATTGACCGAATGCGCTTCGTCGTGTCCCTCGTCGTAGGTCCGGCGGGCCCATCGAGCCAGATCACGATCGGGCGCGACGTGGAGAACTAGCCGAGCGTTTGTTCGACAGTTTGCTCGTCGGAGATCGTCGACGTGGACCCGTTCGTGGGAACGTGCACGACGGGTCGTGGGCGCTGCGGCTCCGTCTCCACCGTTTCTTCGAGCGTGATGAATTCGATCCCGCCGACGACGTCAGACACCATGTTGTAGAGGATCGCAACGAGCGTGAGCAGCGCCGTCGCACCGATCACCCAGAGGATCGCAAGCATCAGCACGACCCGGAAGTACAAGTCACCATCAGGGGAGAACGCGATGGTGAGTCGACCGAGCATGTCGGCAAAGTCGTCCGGGATGCCGCGCTGGACCGCGATCGACCATGCGACCCAGATGCCGAGGGTCCAGATGAGTCCGATGACAAGGTTGATCAGGAACCCGGCCTTCAGGACGGTCCACGGATCCACCTTGCGAATGATGCGACGCACACGACGAATCGCCATGAGTGCTCCTTCCGACCGGAAGCCTACCGCTGTGCGCCATATGCGCACGGAAGGTGGCGAGACCCGATTGTCGGATTGTCGGATTGTCGGATTGTCGGACCGAAGGGCCGGGCCGTCGGCCTAGTCCTCGTTCTGTGCGATGGCGAGGGCGGTGAGGGTTGCTCCGTCGGCAAGGCTCATGACCTTGACCCCGGTGGTGTCCCTCCCCTGGCGTGAGATCTCCTTGGCGCCCTGACGGATCACGATGCCGTCCGAGGACGTCATCACGACCTCGTGGTCCTCCGTCACGGCACGGGCCGCAGCGACGAGACCACGAACCTTCGTGAGCTTCATCGCCTTCACGCCCTTGCCGCCACGACCTTGCGTGCGGAAGTTCGAGACCTTGGTGCGCTTGCCGTAGCCACCGGTCGTCAGGATGAGCACGTCCTCCTCGTCATCGGCGACTGCCGCGGCGACCACCGAGTCCTCCTCATCCTTGAGGCGGATCCCGATCACCCCCTGGGAAGCACGGCCTGTCGGGCGGACGTCATCCTCGGAGAAGCGGATGCCTTGCCCGTTGCGGGTGAACATCATCAGATCCTTCTCGCCATTGGTGCGGCGCACGGCTACGACCTCGTCGTCATCCTTGAGGTTGATCGCAACGAGCACTTGATTTCGTGAGTCGTAGTCGGCGAACTTGGACTTCTTGACCATGCCGGACTTGGTGAACATCACGAGATACTTGTACGACTCGTAGTCGCGGGTATCGATGATCGCCTCGATCCGTTCGTCCGCCTCCAGGGGGAGGACGCTCTGGATGAGCGACCCGCGCGCAGTGCGGTCCTTCCTGGGCAATTCGTGTGCACGTACTCGGTAGACCTTGCCGCGATTCGTGAAGAACAGCAGATAGGCGTGGGCGGACGTGTGGAGCAGGTGCTCGATCACATCCTCTTCTTTCAGGTTCGAGCCCTTCACGCCGCGTCCGCCGCGTCCTTGCCTCCGGTAGGAGGATGCGAGCACAGACTTCACGTATCCGGAGGAGGTGACGCTCACGACGAGTTCTTCGTCCGCGATCATGTCCTCCAACGACATCGTCCCGGTGTCCGGGATGATCCTGCTACGCCGCGAGTCCGAGAACTTCTCCCGGATCTCCGTCAGCTCCTCGCTGATGAGCAGACGGCGCTTCTCCTCGTTCGCCAAGAGGTCGTTGAGGTAGGCGATCGTCGCTTCGAGCTCCTCGAGTTCCTCGCGCAGCTTGTTCGTCTCGAGTGCGGTCAGGCGACGAAGCGGCATGTCGAGGATGTGGTTCGCCTGGATCTCGGAGAGGTCGAAGTTCTCCATCAACGCAGTACGTGCCGCATCGACGTTCGCCGACGAACGGATGATGCGGACGACTTCGTCGATGTTGTCCAGGGCGATGAGCAAGCCACGGACGATGTGCGCCCTCGCCTCTGCCTTCTCGAGACGGAACCGTGAGCGTCGCTCGATGACCTCGAGCTGATGGTCGACATAGTGATGGACGAGCTGTGCGAGGTTGAGTGTGCGGGGGACTCCGTCCACGAGCGCGACGTTGTTGACCGAGAACGAGTCCTCCAGCTGACTGTGCTTGAAGATCAGGTTCTGGACGACCTGGACGTTGGCACCACGCTTGAGTTCGATCACCATGCGCGTCCCATTACGGTCGGATTCATCGCGAAGGTCCGAGATGCCCTCGATCACCTTGTTGCGGACCGCATCCGCGATCTTCTCCATGACACGGTCGCGGGACACCTGATACGGGATCTCGGTGATGACGATGGCATGTCGGTCCTTACCGATCTCCTCGACATCGGTGACGGCACGCATCTTGATCGAGCCGCGTCCCGTCAGGAGGGCGTCCTTGATGCCCTTGTCACCGACGATGTAGGCACCCGTCGGGAAGTCTGGACCCTTGACGAACTCCATCAACTCCTCAGCCGAGGCGTCCGGATGATCGAGTGCATGGAGGACCGCGTCACATACCTCGCCGAGGTTGTGTGGAGCCATGTTCGTCGCCATACCGACGGCGATACCGGTGGAACCGTTGACGAGAAGGTTGGGGAATCGGGCGGGGAGCACTTGCGGCTCGTCGCGCTCACCCGAGTAGTTGTCCACGAAGTCGACGGTGTCCTCGTCGATCCCATCCATCATGTGCGCAGCAAGCTTGGCGAGCCGAGCCTCGACGTAGCGCATCGCCGCAGGCGGATCGTCGACCGTACCGAAGTTCCCCTGCGGATCGATCAACGGATACCGAAGAGCGAAGTCCTGTCCCAAACGCACCATGGAGTCGTACACGGCCTCGGGAGAGTGCGGGTGGAACCAACCAACGACATCACCGACCACACGGGAGGCCTTGCGATAGGGGGTTCCGGGCCGGATGCCGCTGTCCCACATCGAGTACATCACGCGGCGGTGCACCGGCTTCAGGCCATCACGAACATCCGGGAGGGCACGCGAGACGATGACGGACATCGCATACTCGAGGAACGAGTCGCGCATCTCCTGGTTGATGTCGATCGCTTGGAACTCTTCTTGTATCGGTTCTTCAGGCATTGATCTTCCCTGTGTTGTCCGTGTCGGCGCCTATGCGTCGAGGAATCGGACGTCCTTGGCGTTCTGCTGGATGAATTGGCGGCGTGCGTCCACGTCGGTGCCCATCAGGGTGGAGAACACCTCTTCTGCACCGAACCGCTCCTCGAGCTCGACCTGGAGCAACGTCCGCTGGTCGGGATCCATCGTGGTGTCCCAGAGCTCTCCGGCGTTCATCTCACCGAGACCCTTGAAGCGCTGGATGTTGATCTTGCGACCCTGGTTCTCCGCCTTGAACCGATCGAGTTCGACATCGTTCTGGATCCAGGTCGTCTTGGTGCCGATCTTCGCCGAATACAGAGGCGGCTGTGCGATGTACACGTACCCTTGCTCGATCACCTCGGGCATGTGGCGGAAGAAGAACGTGAGGAGCAGCGTGCGGATGTGCGCCCCGTCGACGTCGGCATCCGTCAGGATGATGACCTTCTTGTAGCGGGCCTTGTCGATCGCCATCTCGTCGCCGATCCCGGTACCGATCGCGGTGATGAGCGACTGCACCTCGTTGTTCTTGAGAACCCGATCGATACGGTTCTTCTCGACGTTGATGATCTTGCCTCGGATCGGCAGGATCGCCTGGAACTCGGAGTTCCGGGCCTGCTTCGCCGAACCGCCGGCGGAGTCTCCTTCGACGATGAACAGTTCGGAGACGTCCGGGTCCTTTGACGAGCAGTCGGACAGCTTTCCCGGAAGGCCACCGGATTCGAGCAGGCTCTTTCTCCGGGTCAAGTCGCGGGCCTGACGCGCAGCGGCGCGGGCACGGGCTGCTTGGGACGCCTTCTCTGCGATCCGTTTGGCGTCACCTGGATGCTTTCCGAGCCATTCCGGCAGGGACTGATTCAGTGCCTTTTGGACGAACGACTTGATTTCTGTATTGCCCAGCTTCGTCTTCGTCTGCCCCTCGAACTGCGGCTGACGGACCTTTGCGGAGATGATGGCCGTGAGTCCTTCACGCACATCCTCACCGCCAAGGTTCTTGTCCTTGTCCTTGAGGACACCCTTGTCGCGTGCGACCTCATTGATGGCACGGGTGAGTGCGGTCCTGAATCCCTCTTCGTGAGTCCCGCCTTCGTGGGTGTTGATGTTGTTGGCGAACGACAGGATCGTTTCCTGGTAGCTGCTCGTCCACTGCATCGCCACGGCGACTTCGGCCTCTTCATCGGCGTGTTCGAAGTAGGCGATCTGACCGTGGACCGGATCTCGCTTTGCGTTGAGGTACTTGACGAAATCGATGAGTCCTCCGGCGTACTTGAAGACCTCCTCGTACGGCTCCTCATCCTCTTCGACTCGCTCGTCGCGGAAGCGGATCTCAAGACCCCGGTTCAAGAAGGCCATCTCACGGAGTCGCTGCACGACGGTGGAGCGTTTGTACTCCGTCGTCTCTTCGAAGATCTCCGGATCAGCCCAGAACGTCGTGGACGTTCCGGACCGCTTCATCTCCTTGCCCTTCTTGAGCTTGGCGAGCGGCTCACCGTATTCGAAGCTCTGCTCCCACAGATACCCGTCACGGACGATCTGCACATCGAGCCGGGTGGAGAGGGCGTTCACGACCGAGATGCCCACACCGTGAAGTCCACCGGACACCGTGTAGGCGCCCGAATCGAACTTTCCACCTGCGTGGAGGGTGGTGAGCACGGTGGTGACGGCCGGAAGACCGGTGCCCTTGTGCTTTTCGACAGGGATCCCACGACCGTTGTCGCGAACACGGACGCCGCCGTCGGCGAGCAGGGTGACCTCGATGCGGGTTGCGAAGCCGGCCATCGCCTCATCCACAGAGTTGTCCACGACCTCCCAGATGAGATGGTGGAGCCCCTTCGGACCGGTCGATCCGATGTACATGGACGGGCGACGGCGGACAGCTTCAAGGCCTTCGAGGACCTGGATCGAGTCCGCACCGTATGAGGGTTTGGGTGTGCTCACGGTGCTCCTTCTGGTCTGCCCCGGAAGCGAGAAAATCGGGGCTTATGACACGCTTGTAAGTATAGCCGGTACAGCAGCGTATCCCTTTATTCCCATGGCTTTTCGGGTCGATGGGCTAGCGGACGATCTTGATGCGGACATGGGCAACCAGCCCATCCTCGAAATGCTCGCCGATCGCTGTTTTGAGGTCTTCGATCTGGTACTTGAGGACGGTCGCCGCAGTGCCGTCGGGGACCTCGACGAGCAGTGTTCGATCCTTGACGCCGACCGGGGTCCCATAGGTCACCCAGTCCGGAGGAGCGATCGATTCCCAGTCGTTGACGATGTCGCCATGTCGGATGTCGACGCCGACCGAGGCCTTCTCGATGATGGTCCCGAGCAGCGACCGGATCTGCTTCGGCTGTCTGGGTTCGTTGTCGCGGAGATACTTCGCTCTCACGTCGTCACCTTTCCGTCGTCGACGAGCCAACGCCGTCCTCCGATCGGAACTTCATCTTCGCGCGCCGTAGTGACAAATACCTGACCGCTCGGCATGAGATCGAGGACTCGTTCGGCCCGGGACTTGTCCAATTCGGAGAAGACATCGTCGAGCAGCAACACCGGGACATGGTCGCCCAAGTGATCAACCAGCCGGTACGCACCGATACGCAAGGCGAGCGCCGTGGTCCGTTGCTCACCCTGGGAGGCCCGGTAGCGCGTATGGCGACCATCGAGATGGAGTTCGGGTTCGTCCCGATGAGGACCGACGGTCGTCACGCGCAACCGGAGATCGTCCGGACGCGCCTGGCCGAGGGCCTCGACGAAGGCTCCGACGAGGTCGTCGTACTCGAGGACGCCGTCAGAGCCCCATGTAGAGCGATACGCCCACCGCAGCGTCCCTTCTCCCCCGACGACCGTGTACGCCTCTTCAAGATGGGGCTGAAGGGCTGTGGCGACGTTCCGTCGGTGGATCAACACGTTGGCGCCGGCCTGGGCGAGTCGCTCGTCCCAGACCTCGAGCGTCACCGGATCGGTCTCACGCCCCTCCTGCCGCAACAGCGTGTTGCGCTGACGAACCGCCCGGTCGTAGTCGGACTGGTCGGCGACGGCGCGAGGCCACAGTCGGGCAGCCAGGTCGTCGAGGTAGCCACGGCGTATCGCCGCACCCCGTTTGATGACATCGAGGTCATCGGGCAGAAAGGCGACGATCGGGACGAGCCCGAGGAGGTCTCGCATCCGCTTCGGCTTCTTGCCGTTCACCAGGATCGTCCTGCGTCCTTCTAGCGGAAGCTCGCACTCCACCAATGTCTCAGAGGCCTTGCCGACATACTCAGCACGGACGATGGCTCGATCCGCACCGGTACGGACCAGTGCGTCATCGGGCACACCGCGGAAGGAGCCGGTCAGACCGGTGTACCCGATCGCCTCGAGAATCGATGTCTTTCCTTCACCGTTGTCCCCGACGAGGACGTTGATCCCGGGCTCCGGTTCGAACCGCAGGCTGTCCCAGGAGCGGAAGTCCCTCAGCTCGATCCAGCTGAGCTGCATCGCCGCCTACAGACGGACGGGCATCAAGAGGTAGCGGAAGTCCTCGTCCGACGCACCGTGGATGAGCCCGGGCTTCAGTGGATCCGATGTCTCGATCACCACCTGCTCGTCGGCGACGGCGCTGATGCCATCCATCAAGTACCGGGTGTTGAACGCGATCGTCATCTCGTCACCCGAGTAGTCGGCCTCGAGGAGTTCGGACGCTTCACCGACCTCTTGACGGATCACCGAGAGCTCAACACCACCCGAGTGCATGGCGAGCCGGACCGGGATGTGGTCCTCGGCGACGAGCGCAGCTCGTCCGACGGCCTCGATCAACCCTGCCTTGTCGACGGTGAGGCGGTTCGAGTGTCCATCGGGCAGCAGCTGGCGATAGTTCGGGAACGACGCATCGATGATCCTCACCGTCAGGCGACCCTGATCCGTGACGAAGGAGGCCTCCCGTTCACCGAGGATGACCTGCATCGAGCCTCCGCCGACCGTTCGCCCGAGTTCGCGCAATGCCCGGTACGGGATGAGACGTGATCCCTCCGTTGCGACACCCGGCACCTCGCGGACCGCAAGCCGATACGAGTCGGTGGCGACGAGGCGCAGGCTTTCCTCGTCGGCCTCGAAGAGCACACCGGTGAGCGTGGGACGTGCATCGTCGGCAGACGCAGCGACGCCGACCTGACCGAGTGCTTTGATGAGCGCATCGCCGTCGACCGTGATCTCCTCGCCCCCGGAACCGTCCGAGACCTTGGGGAAGTCCTCGGCAGACATCTCCCTGAGTTTGAACTCTGGTCCGTTCCCGGTGATGACCACGTGGCCGTCTTCGGTGGAAAGGGTCACGGCACCGGAGGGAAGTTTCCGAACGGCATCGGCGGCGAGCTTTGCCGGGATGACGGTCGATCCTTCCTCGGTGACCTCGACTTCGAGATACGTTCGGACCGTGACTTCGTTGTCGGTACCGGTGACCGTCAAACGGCCGCCAGCTACCTCGCACAGGACACCCTGAAGGATCGGCAAGGGGGACCGGGTGCCCACTGCTCGACCGGCTCGGGTGAGCACATCTGCCAGATCGTCTCGTTCTGCTCTGATTCGCACGTCGGTCCTATCCCTGAACTTCTATTGCTGCTGTCTGGATCATTTGAAAGAGTAGTAGTGGTAGTAGGCCCTGTGGATTGTGGATGAACGTCCGAAAGCCTTGCGGTGTCGGCGTTTCTCTACCCACAGGGGGTGTGGATGGATCAAGGGTTGTCCACGGCGCGTTCCGTCGGTGCGTTCAGCGTGTGGATATCGATCATCTTGTCCTCAGCTGTTGGGTGATCTCCGTGACCTGGTCATAGATGTCCTTGTCGGTCTGGAGGAGATTGGTGATCTTCTCGACGGCGTGCATCACCGTCGTGTGGTCCCGGCCGCCGAAAGCTGCACCGATACGTGGCAGAGAGAGACCCGTCTGCTCACGACAGATGTACATGGCGACCTGGCGATGCCGAGCGAGAGGCTGTCGACGTGAGGGCCCCAGAAGCTCGGAGCGTGGGACCTCGTAGTACTGGCTCACGGTCCCGATGATCGAGTCAGCGGTCAGCGGGGCTGCCTGCTGGAGCTGGACGACGTCACGGAGAACGTTCGCCGCGAGGTCGACCGTGACGGGCTCGGACGTCAGCTTGGCGAACGCCGTCACTCGGGTGAGTGCTCCCTCGAGCTCTCGGACGTTCTCGGCGATGTTCTCGGCGATGAAACCCAGCACCTCCTCGGGGATGCGCTGGTCACCCATCGCAGCGTTCTTGCGGAGGATGGCAAGGCGTGTCTCTACGTCAGGTCGTTGGATGTCCGTCGTGAGACCCCACTCGAACCGGCTGCGGAGTCGATCCTCGATCGTACGCAACTCCTTTGGAGCGCGGTCGGACGAGATCACCAACTGATTGCCGGCCTCGTACAACGAATTGAACGTGTGGAAGAACTCCTCGAGCACCATCTCCTTGCCCTCGAAGAACTGGACGTCGTCGAGGAGCAGGATGTCGACCTTGCGGTAGCGCGCCTTGAAGTCGTCCATCTTCTTGCGACGGATCGAATTGATGAAGTCGTTGAAGAACGTTTCCGAGGTCACGTACTTGACGACGGCACCGGGAGACAGTTCGAGGCGGTGTTGACCCACGGCGTGGAGTAGGTGGGTTTTGCCAAGCCCGGATCCTGCGTAGATGAACAGAGGGTTGTAGTGGCGACCGGGTTTCTCGGCGACGGCCTGGGCGGCTGCGTGGGCGAATCGATTCGACGATCCGACGACGAAGTTGTCGAACGAGTAGCGGGCGAGCAGGTTCGAGGTGTCAGAGGGGGACGGCGGTTCGTCGATCCGGGAACCGATGTGATCGTCGAGGGAGGGTTGATATGGGCCCTCATCCTCAAGGGCCTCGGTTGCTTTCTTCTCGTTGACCGAGATCGTGACCTCGAACTTTCCCGACCACACCGATGAGGCGATCTCCCCGATCTGGTGGGTGTAGTTGTCCCGAACCCACGAGGCGTTGAAGCGATTCGGGGCTTCGAGCCTCAGGACGTCGTCGTCCCGCTCGACATCGAGCGGTTTGATCCAGGTTTCCCACTTCGCAGCGCCGATCACGTCGCGCATTCTGCTGTGGAAAAGCTCGATCTTCGAGTCCACCGTCTCGGGACTCGCTTGTGTAGCAGCCACCTTGTAATCCTCCGTGCCTCTTTGTCTTCAACAAGCCAAGCAATTCACCTGTCCACACACCTATCCACAGGATGTGGAGAAGATGCGCCCACGGGGCTCGTTCGGTCGAGCCCGTGAGCTCAGCTCCGTGGGAAGAGCGGGTGGCGAACCCGTCAAGAGCGACGGCGAGTGTATGCACCGTTTGCGGAGCACTTCAAGAGTGGCAAAACCGCCGCAAGACCGTCCTGTGGATAGCGACCGAATCGGCGGAGAACCCTTACGCCCCTTGACTTGTACGCCGAGCGAGATACCCCTCGGGCGGCTGTTGTGCACAGCGATTTCCACAAAACCGCCTTGAACGGAATTTCGCGACCGCTCCCGACTTTTCGCGGACCGGATCACTACTGACGGTTTGATGGACTCGGGACCTAGACTGCTCCCGACCCGTCATACGGCGGGTTCACCGCGTCCCGCATCTCAGGGGTACCTCATCATGAAACGTACGTATCAGCCGAACAAACGGCGTCGCAAGCGCAAGCACGGATTCCGGTCGCGCATGCGCACCCGTGCCGGTCGTGCGACGATCAAACGTCGTCGCTCGAAGGGCCGTCAGGAGCTCTCTGCCTAGGCAGGGACATATCTCCCTTCCGGGAGGTGGGTTCGCTCGTGTGTATCGGACGGGAATCCGTACCAGGAAGGGCTCGATCCTGGTGATCGAGACGCCGAGCGACCAACCCGATGCGACGCCGAGGGTCGGTGTGGTAGCAGGACGAAAGGTAGGACATGCCGTACAACGCAACAGGGCGAAACGTCGCCTGCGTGAGGCTGTCCGTCGCTGTCCACCGGATCCCGGGCTCGACATCGTCATCACGGCACTCGATGACCTGTCTTCGGTCTCGTTCGACCGCTTGTGTTCCGACCTCACCCGTGCGTTCGAGGCAGGACGCATGAAGCGGGTGGCCCGATGAGCGAGCACACCGTGTCGTCCCCCCGACCGTCACTGGCGCGCCGCATTCTCTTGGCACCGATCCGTTGGTACCAACGATTTCTCTCCCCCCTTCTGGGGGCAAATTGCCGATACCACCCGACCTGTTCGCGGTACACCTATGAGGCAATCGAGATCCACGGCCTCAAGGGCGTGTGGATGGGCATCCGAAGGATCGCCCGCTGTCATCCGTTCCACGACGGAGGATTCGATCCGGTCCCCGGGTCGCAGTCGTCCGTCCCCGACTCGATCGAGGGGAGTTCGGCGTGAGTTTCGCCCCCTGGGAGTGGTTGTTGAGCCTGCTCGGCACCCTGCTCTCGTTCTACTACGACCTAATTCCAGAATATGGAGTTTCCATCATCCTGCTGACTTTGACGGTCAGCCTTCTGCTCTTCCCGCTGACGCTCAAGCAGACGCGTTCCATGAAGGCGATGCAGGAGGTCCAGCCTGAGGTCAAGCGTCTCCAGAAGGAACTCAAGGGAGACAAGGAAGAACTCAACAAGCAGCTCATGGCGCTCTATCAGGAGAAGGGCGTCAACCCGGCCGCTGGATGTCTCCCCCTCCTCGTGCAGATGCCGATCTGGTTTGCCCTCTATCGCGTGCTCTGGCAAGGAAACGGTATCCCCGAGGATTCGACGCTCAAACAGGTCCTCGACGCCGCCAACGACATGCTCTACACACGCGGTGATGACGGGAACCTCACCGGCACCCTGAAAGCCGGTGTCGACATCACCTCGGATGCCTTCGAGCACGTGCGCTTTCTCGGGATGAACCTCTTGGTGCGACCGTCACAGGCGGTCGATTTCGGAGACATCATCGGATCTCTTCCGTACATCGCCTTGATCGGCGTGATCGTAGTTGCCGGATTTTACCAGCAAGTCCAAACGACCCGCCGCAAGAAGACCGATCAGAATGGCGATCAGAACAACCAGATGCAGGGCGTACAGAACGCCATGAAGATCATGCCCGTGGTCTTCGGGTTCATCTCCTGGAACTTCGTCACTGGTCTCGGTCTCTACTTCGCCACCTCCAACCTCTTCCGCGTCGGACAACAGGCGATCATCCTCGGCATGGACGACGATGATCCGGACGATGCCGGATCGACCGCAAAGGAGAAGTCGGACCCGGACACCCCGGATGCCCCGAAATCCAACGGTCCCTCGCCAAACGCGAGCAAGAAGCGCAACCGCAGACGAAGGAAATAGAGAAGCCTCATGGAATGGGTAGAAGTCGAAGGCAACACAGTCGACGAGGCTGTGTCATTGGCCATGAACGAACTCGGCATCGCCGATCGCGGCGATGCCGAGATCCAGGTCATCCAGGAACCGAAAGGCGGTTTCCTCGGGATGGGAGGTCGCACAGCGATCGTCAAGGTCTCGAAGGCGAAGCCAAAGTCGCGACGCCGACGCCGATCTCGCGGTGGACGAGGCGGGCGATCTGGTTCCAAGGACAACACCAGGGCCGACAACGAACAGCAGTCCAAGAACAAGGACGGCGGGTCGGCCAACGGACAGAAGAAGAAGTCCGACAACAAATCATCTCGTACGAACCGGAACTCCGGCGGCGGGAAGCCCAAGGGAGAGAAGAAGATGGACCGACAGGACCGGCCAGAGCAGGCTCCGATCGAGGAGCAAGCCAAGGTGGCGAAGGAATTCCTCGAAGGGCTCCTCGGTGCGTTCGGGCTCGAGGGTTCCGTCGAGACGAGAATCGAAGAGGAAGTGCTCTATCTCGACGTGAAGGGCGAGCAGACCGAGGCACTCATCGGGTCGAAGGGATCCGTGATGTATGCGGTCCTGGAGCTGACCCGTACGGTCGTACAGCGCAAGACATATGGCGCTCCACGGATGCGCATCGACATCAACGGCTACGCAGAGCGACGTCGTGAGGCGCTTCGCATCTACACCGGAAAGCTCGCCGATCAAGTGATCGAAGAGCAGGGCGAGATCATGCTCGAGCCGATGAATGCGGCAGATCGCAAGGTCGTCCACGATGCCGTCGCCGAACTCGACAATGTGCGCTCGTACTCGGAAGGCGACGAGCCACGGCGAGCCGTGGTCATCGCATACGAGGAAAGCTGAGCGACTCAGTACGGAGTACTCAATACCAGTACACAGAAGGGGCCCCGGGAAACCGGGGCCCCTTCTGCTTGTTTCACGTGAAACACTGCTGAGTACACAGTGCCCAGTACTCAGGTCCCCAGAACCCAGAGGCAGCCGTTGTTTCACGTGAAACTTCGTGGAGACGAAGGGATGAAAGGACGAAGGGACGAAGGGACGGCATGCTAGCCAGGAGCCAGGAGCCAGGAGCCAGGAGCCGGGAGCCGGGAGCCGGGAGCCAGCAGCCAGGAGCTCTGGCGGAGCTAGGATCGGGTTATGGCCTCGTATCAGCAACTTTCGGATGATCTCGGGCTCGACCTTGAGCCCGTTCAGCTTGAGCAGCTGGAGCGATACGAACGATTCCTCAGGGACGAAGCGATGGCGGCAGGCGGTATCGGGCCAGACGAAACCACTCGACTCTTTGACCGCCACGTAGGGGATTCCCTTGCCTACCTTACCGTTCTGCCGGATACCGACTCGGTCGTCGATGTCGGGTCCGGTGTCGGACTACCGGGGATCCCAATCGCTATCGCTCGGCCCGACACCGAGGTAGAGCTCCTTGATCGCGCCGGACGAAGGGTGGACCTTGCTCGTCGTGCGGTGCGTATCAGTGGCGCCAGGAACGTTGCGGTCACACTGGGAGATGTGCATTCCCGTACGAGGCCAGCATCGGTCCTCGTGTTCCGGGCCTCCCTCCCACCAGAGGCCGCGGCGAGGGTCGCGGGAGACCTGCTCGCCCCCGGAGGTACTGCCCTGGTCGGATTGTCACGCCTACCGGAACCTCCGGCGGTACCATCTCCCCTCGCGGACCTCGATTACGCAGTCGTGGATGCCTCGCGTGGGGCCTTGGCCTCCCCGTCGTGGATCCTCGTCATCACCAAACGGACCGAAAGTGAGAACGCAGGATGAGACGTCATGTCTGACGGCAAAGTCGTTGCCATCGCCAATCAGAAGGGCGGTGTCGGCAAGTCGACGACTGCCATCAATCTGGGTGCGGGCCTTGCCATACAAGGAGAACGCGTGTTGGTCGTGGATCTGGACCCCCAAGGCAACACGAGCTCCGGCCTCGGGATCGACCGTGGCGCTATCGAGCAATCCACCTACGATCTTCTCGTCGAGGATGATGTGTCGATCACGGACATCCTCGAGCCGACCTCCGTGCGAAACCTGCACGTCGTCCCGGCGACGATCGAGTTGGCGGGCGCCGAGATCGAACTGGTTTCCATGTTCTCGAGGGAACAACGGTTGAAGACCACGCTGTCCGAGGTCCTCGATGACTACGACGTCGTGCTCATCGACTGTCCCCCATCTCTGGGATTGCTCACGATCAACGGGTTGACGGCAGCGGATGAGGTGTTGATCCCGATCCAATGCGAGTACTACGCACTCGAGGGGGTGAGTCAGCTGACACGCAACATTTCGCGCGTCAAGCAAAGCATTAACCCTGAACTCGAGGTCGAGGGTGTGGTGTTGACGATGTTCGACGGCCGGACGACGCTGGCGGCCGATGTGGCAGCCCAAGTCCGCGAACACTTCGGTGAGACGACCTACAAGACAGTGATCCCGAGAACCGTGCGTTTGAGTGAGGCCCCGTCCTACGGGGAGCCGATCGAGGCGTTCGATCCGATGTCACGAGGTGCCATTGCATATCGTGAGTTGGCCAGAGAGTTCAGGAGGCGACATGGCCGCGCGTAAGAGTGGACTGGGTCGAGGGCTCGATGCCCTGATCCCGCAGGAACATCCAGCCGCCGGCTTTGCCGACGTCAAGGTCGATGCGATCGATCCAAACCCCCAACAACCGAGGTCGGAGTTTGACCCGGCCGCGATCGACGCCCTTGCAGACTCCATCGCATCCGTCGGTGTCCTACAACCGATCGTGGTGCGGGTGGATGGCGACCGGTATGTCCTGGTGGCAGGCGAACGAAGGCTTCGAGCAGCGAAGCAGGCAGGTCTGGACTCGGTCCCGGCGGTGATCCGCTCTGAAACCGATGAGCAGACGAACCTCACGGAGGCGCTGATCGAGAATCTCCAGCGTGAGGACTTGTCGCCACTCGAAGAGGCGGCGGCCTTCCATCAGCTTATGGAAGAATATGGCATGACGCACGAGGCCGTGGCCGACAGTGTCGGGCGATCCCGGAGCGCAGTGACGAACACGGTGCGTCTGTTGAACCTCCCGGCCCCGATCCAGGCGATGGTGGCGAACGGCAGTCTCACGGCGGGTCATGCGCGTGCCCTGTTGGGGTCGGAGGACGAGACGTATGCGGTCCACATCGCTGAGCGCGCCGTTGCCGAGGGATGGACGGTGCGTCGGGTCGAGGAAGCGATTCGTCTCCGTGGCACCCAACAGACCGGCACCCGTGCTCCCTCCATCAAGGAGGTGCGCCCCGCTGCCATCATCGAGCTGGAGGACCGGCTTCAGGAGCGTCTCGGGACGAAGGTCAAGATCGACTACAAGGGCAAAGGTGGTCGGATCACGATCAAGTACGCCTCCTCCGACGATCTTGAGCGGATCTACCGCCACCTGTTCGGCTCTGAATAGCAAGTAGCCCATCGTCGATTGCGTGAACCCGATCGATGATCCATGATCCATGATCAGGTGTCTGTAGGCGGTAAGCCGGTCGACCCTAGCTGCCTTCTCGATGCCCTCCGCGATACATCTCTGCAAGGGCTTGGGCCACATCGTGGCCGACTCGTCGGTCGAGGGTGCGTAGTGACAGGACGACGGCCGGAGCTCTGGTCTCTTTGAGGATGGGGAGGACTCGACCTGCGGGACGGACGACGGCGAGGCGCGTCCCAAGATGTTCCGCGATTGCACGGCCCGCTTGCGATTCGCTGTGCTCTGAGCTGAAGTAGAAGATCCCTTCTTCGGACTGCTCGGCGATGGCAAAGCCGACGACGATGTCGACGTCCATCCGGCGGGACTTCTGCGCACGGAACAGTGGTGGGGGTGTGGTGTCCACGGAACGGCTGATCGTGGGCCGGCCTCCCATATTCTGGATGTCCGTTCTCGCCTCTGCCGCAGCAGACCAAGTCTGTGCCGCTTCCTCGGGCGAACGACACTCGGGGTCCAGATAGATGTGCTGTCCGGCGATCGAGCGGGGCAAGGTTTCGAGCCATTGGCGCTCCCGCACGGCTTCGCGGCCCTGCTTCTGCGTTGCCATGTCGACGAGCCTGAGTTCCTCGGCGACGGTGACGCCAGCAATACCATCCTCGGCCATGTGACGGTTGTGCTGAAAGTCGAGGAGTCCCTTCAACGTGTCAGGCCCGAAGACGCCGTCGACTTTCCCACTGTCGAATCCGAGCGAGTTCAGGCGGGCCTGGAGCTCGGCGACGTCGTCGCCCCGCATCATCGGCACACGGTGGTACAGCATTCGGTCTCCGAGCCGGTAGCCGGCTTCGACGAGCGACTTCCAGGTTTCGGGTCCGACGATGCCGTCGGGAGGGATGCCCCGCGACGACTGGAACTCGAGAACGGCATCGAAGGTTGCGGCACCGAAGACGCCGAGTTCGTCTGGCGCACATTCAAACCCGAGCGCGGCAAGACGCTCCTGGACATCACGTACAGGTGCGCCTCGGTCGCCTTGGTGGTAGAGCCTCACAGCCTCATGCTGGCAGACGCGCTGCTAGTTGGTGAAGTCCTTGAGCTCTGACGCCAGTTGGGCCTTCGAGCGAGCTCCGACGAGTCGACGCTTCTCTTCGCCCCCTTGGAACACGATCAGCGTAGGGATGCTCATCACGGAGTAGGCCGCTTGGAGCGACGGGTTCTCGTCGATGTTCAGCTTTGCGATGGTGAGCTTGCCGTCATAGTCAGCGGCGAGTTCCTCGAGCGGACCCTCCATCGCCTTGCACGGACCGCACCACTCGGCCCAGAAGTCGACGAGCGTCGGTGTGTCCGAGGCGATGACCTCGTCGAAGCTGCTTTCGGTAACGGTCTTCGTGTTCTGACCCATGGGTTCTCCTTCTCTTGGTGACCAATCGATGAACGGTGATCGGCCACGAGTCTCTTCAGTGTTGTGATTCGAGCCAGCGTTCGGCGTCAAGGGCCGCCTGGCACCCGAGACCCGCGGCCGTGATCGCTTGCCGGTAAACCTTGTCTGTGACATCTCCCGCGGCATAGACGCCCTCGACCGATGTGCGTGTCGTTCCCGGCGCTACGAGGATGTAGCCGGCTTCATCGAGATCGATCTGATCGGCGAACACCTTCGTGTTCGGGTTGTGGCCGATCGCCACGAATACACCGTCGGTCGCGAGTTCACTCGTCTCACCCGTCTTGATGTTCTCGAGCTTGACCCCCTCGACGACGGTCTCACCGAAGATCTCGGTGAGCACCGTGTCCCAGATGACTTCGATCTTCGGATGGTCGAGCACGCGCTGGGCCATGATCGTCGACGCTCGGAATTCGTCGCGGCGGTGGATGACGGTGACCTTCGAGGCGAACTTCGTGAGGAAGAGGGCTTCCTCCATCGCTGAATCGCCGCCACCGACGACGACGAGTTCCTTGTCCCGGAAGAAGAATCCGTCACAGGTGGCGCAGGCGGAGACGCCGAATCCGGTCAGGCGTTGCTCGCCTTCGATTCCGAGCCATCGTGCGGATGCACCGGTCGAGATGATCACTGACTCGGCCGAGTACTCGTCTTCTCCCACCCAGATCTTGAACGGACGCTCGGAGAAGTCGACCTTGGAGACATCGGAACTGAGGATCCTGGTACCGAAGCGTTCCGCCTGTTTCCTGATCTGTTCCATGAGTTCGGGACCCATGATCCCATCGGGGAATCCGGGGAAGTTCTCGACGTCGGTCGTGATCATGAGCTGGCCACCACGTTCGAACCCCTCGACCATCAATGGATCCAGGCCGGCGCGTGCCGCATAGATCGCAGCGGTCAACCCGGCAGGACCACTGCCGATGATGATCAACTTCTCTGTCATGAAGACTCCTGGTTGTTGCGGTCTTGCGGATAGCGGCGGATCCACAGGATGGCGCCACCGACCACAAGGAGGAGGCCGACGACTGCGTACGCGACCTCCACGCCCATAAGCGTTCCAAGGGCTCGGAATATTCCCACCAGAAGCCAGAACACAGCCATGCAGATGGCGGTGAGCAGCACGATCGCAATCGCCGCCCAGGTGACGCCGACGGCGACCCGGTCGACCGTCATCTCGCGGATGCGCGTAGCGAGGTCTTCGAGAAGGTTTGCGACTCGTGCGGACAGTGGCGGTGTGGGTTCCGGCATGACCGGCAGACTAGTCGTGCGAGGGGTTCGGTTAGCGGTCGAGGTCGACCACGGCGCAGGAGTCGAGATCGACCGCAAGGGTGGATTGGACGCCGTTCTGTCCGGCGATTCCGAGAACAACGACCTGACCGTCGCTACCAGTTCCGTCGTATGCCCCGAGTACGAACACGTCGGTCGTGTCCTCGGGGAGTGTCGGTGCCAGGAGTTCGAGACATGCCTCGATGGCGACCGGATCGAGCGAAACGCGAGACGAGTAGCCGATGTCCTCGATCGACTCCGCTGCCATCTCCTGCGAGTCGTCCTCGGCGGTCGCGCTCATCAGCTCCGCCGATGAGGTTCCGGAGAGATCGGGCACGGAGATCCTGTCGTTCGTCGGCGACACCTCGACGATGCGCTCCAGGTCCTGTGGTGTGAACGGGACCTCCGACGGTGCAGAGCCTGCTTCTGCGCCGTCGTCACCTGTTGCTTCGTCGGTGGTGATCTCGGAGAACGCTGCCTCGTCGCCACCGGACCCGAGGGTGCCGGGGACGACGATCACGGCGACGACTGCTGCGGCGGCTGCAAGACCGGTCATCGGCTTCCACCATCTCGCAAACAGGCCCGTCGACGCTGCACGGGGAGTTGCGACTGGCTCGTCGAGTGCGAGCTGTTGCGTGAGGCGCTGTCGGAGATCCGAGGATTCGTCGGCGGTCATCGCAACAGGTCCGAGACTGGAGAGTGTGTCAGACACGGAGACCTGTTCGGCGTAAGCCGTGGCGAATGCAGGGTCGGTCTCCAGACGCGCACGAGCCGCTGCCGCGTCATCCGGTGGCAGCGTCTGGTCGATGAGACCGATGATCAGTTCGAGGTCGCGGTCGTTCATGGTTCTCCGTCTACGTCTGTTGGATGCTCGGAGTCCGGATTCAGGTTCCCAAGTTTTCGGGCAAGCTGTTTGCGCGCTCGAAACAGGCGGCTCTTCACCGTGCCGCTCGGGACCTCGAGGATATCTGCGGCCTGCTCAACAGAAAGGCCCTGGAGATCGACGAGAACGACTGCTGCGCGGAACTCTTCGTTGAGGTCGTCGAGGGCAGCCTCGATACTGGGCCGCACGTCCACCGACTCGAACGCATCGCCTGCGGCGACGTCTTCGGGATCGTACGATTCGGGCAACTGGTCGGCCTGTTTGCGCTTCTTGCGGCGGAGGTGGTCGTAGCAGGTGTTCATCGCGACGCGGTACAGCCATGTGGAGAACGCTGCCTTTGCCTTGAAGCGGTCTGCCTTCCGGAACACGGTGAGGAACGTGTCCTGCGTTGCATCGAGGGCGGCTTCGCGATCTCGCATCATGCGCAGACAGATCGCAAAGACCCGGTCCTCGTGTGCATCCATCAGCTCGTTGAACGCGTCGATGTCGCCAGTGAGGTACCGGTCGATCAGCGCAACGTCGAGGTCGGCACGGTCTGTCATCTCGGTGCGAGGTTAGGCGGGCCGGGGATCGGAGGACCGAGGAGCGTTGGAGAAGGACGTCGTCTGGCGGCATGCGAGAATGCCCTAGCCGCCAAACGATACGTCGTTGATGATGGCCTGATACGAACCGTCGGCGCGCTCAGGGAGATCGATGAGCCACAGTTGCCAGAGCCCGCCGCCGCGGACGGGAACTGGGAGCATCACCTGGGATTCGAGGAGCGTGCCGCGAGCGATGTGCTCCCACTCTTCTGGATCGTCTGGGACGGCCGGCGCCCACCCGATGATGAAGGTCGTGCCCGGAGAGCCGCGGACACCGATGGTCGTGGGGGTGCCGTCGACGTCGAACACCAGCCCCACACCGTCCTTGAACTCTCGGATCGGCATGGAGTACGCCTCGGTCTGCCACGTCGTACCGAGGTCGCCATCGACGACGCTGCCCACGGAATCGTCGCTCTCGGTTCCGTCGCCGAGAGGGTCGTAGACCTCGACCGACGCGGCGAGGCCATCACCCGGATCTGGGCCCTCTACGACGATCGGTGCCGTCGTCGAGGACGAACTGCCTGAGTTGCCTGCGACGGGGTACAGGAACGGGGAGTCCGGGTCGAAGTCGGCAGCCAACCCGACCGCAGCGATCGCACAGATCAGGACGGTGATCACGCCGATGGTCGCAAGCGTGCGCCACGGTCTCGGGGCCGCCACCTCGGTCGGGGCCGACGACTTCTCGGCCTCGAGCTGGGCAGCCAGTGCGGTCGCGTCGAGGGTTCCGTCCATGGCAGCTGCCAGTGCCTCATCCACACCTGGCCCCACGCCTTCGAGCACGACCGAGGGCATGACCGTCTGATCATGCGATCCGGTCAGGGCCGCGCGGATCACCTCCGCCAGCGCCACCGTGTCTGCTGCCTGATCCCTCCAGCGAGCTTCACGACCGAACGCACCGATCTTGGCCGGATGCGCCGCTGAGTAGTGGACGGCGGTGGTGTCGATGGCGCCGTGGACACCACCTGTGTCATGGAACCGAGCAAGCGCATTGCACAACCCGGCGGCGTTGCTGATGAACTCGCCGGGTGGGATCCCCTCGCCAGCGCGGATCCGGTCCTCGATGGTGACTCCGCCGTCCCACTCACTCACCGAATACGCGGATGCAGTGGTCTCAGCGGCGGCGAACACCTTCTGGAGGTGCAGCTCGGTGAGGGCTGCCGCAGACCGTACGCCCGTCAGGAACTCGGTGTGGCGGTCATGGGATGCCTCCGGAGCGAGATAGCGGACCAGCACCGGACGATCGAGCGACGCATCCTGGGCGAGCCATTCCTCGACATCCCCGTCACTTCCGAGCCGTATGTGAAGGCGGTATCGCTCAGGAAGCCGGGGGGGCATCGCTACTCAGCCCGGAGTACGGCCAACGTCTCCGGGAGGAGGACATACCCCTCACTGTCGTACAAGGAGATGGCCGGGGTGTTCTCTGCTTGCGTGTTGAGCAGCATTGCTTTCGACCCTGAACGCTTTGCCGCCCGTGCAGCCGCCCTGATGAGGCTTCGTCCCATGCCTTGACCTTGCCAGTCCGGATGCACGGCGACCCGTTGGAGGTACGAGATGGCGTGCCCGTATCCGACGATCGCATAGCCGGTGCACCCGCCAGCACCGTCGGCGATGACGAACAGGTCGGCTTTCGCTGTGGCATTGAGCGCCTCAGCTATCGCCGTGCCGTCGAACTGCCAGAACGAGGCGAACGCTGCCATGTCGATTTCGAGCAACTCTGCGGTGGAGACCTCCCGGTCCCGGTGTACGAGGTGGTCGGGACCCGGGATGTCTCGGTCGAGGGACAGACGAAGCAAGGCCAGGTCGATCGAAGGGACAAAGCCTGCTGCTTCCCACGCTTTGCGGGCCGACATCGCGAGTGGCGTGGAGAGGATTGCGGGTGCGCCCAGATCCCGGAGACGATTGACACAATCCTCCAAGAACGCCGAGCCGCCGCGGATCAGCCGGAGGTGTGCCTCCGGGTGCGACGCGTTCCATGGACGCGCCTCGGACCGAGCCCAGCCGCGTCGAAGCGAGACGGCACCGGGCCAGGTACCACGTTGGAACACGCGATGTGAGGTGTCTGTCAGAGCCATGGGCCCCCTCCGTCGGACTTGGCGCTGTGCCGGTAGCGTAGCGACCGTTGCGAGGTGCCTCATCCGTGGCACAATCAGACGATGCCTTTGCATCTTGCGACGCACTCCTCCAGTTTGGAGCACCACACACCGCGAGGTCACCCCGAACGCGTCGATCGGATCACGGCGGTCACCGGGGCGCTGCGGTCGGGTGCGGTTGATGTCCTCGAGCTGGATGCTCCGAAAGTGCACGAGGACCTGCTTGCCTCCGTGCATTCCCGTTCCTATCTGGAGTCGGTCCGCACCTTCTGCTCCTCCGGAGGAGGGTCCCTCGATCCTGACACCTACGTCGTCCCTGCCTCCTATGAGGCAGCGCTCCACGCAGCAGGTGCAGGACCCGCACTCGTGAACCGGATGCGAACCCATTCCGGCCCCGGATTCGTGGCGGTCCGCCCTCCGGGTCATCACGCCGAGCGCGATCGTGCGATGGGGTTCTGCTTGTTCAACAACATCGCAGTCACCGCCAAGTTCCTTGCGGAGATGGGTCAGCGGGTTGCGATCGTCGATTGGGATGTCCACCACGGCAACGGCACCCAGAACACCTTCTTCAAGGATCCTTCCGTCATGTATGTGTCGTTGCACGAGTTCCCGTTCTATCCGGGGACAGGGTGGGTCTCTGAGCTTGGAGAAGGGGACGCCGTGGGGACGACGATCAACATCGCGCTCCCGAACGGCACCACGTCGACCGACTACCTGGCTGCGTTTCGACAGCTTGTGCTGCCTCCCGTTCGCCAGTTCGATCCGTCCTGGATCCTCATCAGCAACGGTTACGACGCCCACGTCGATGATCCACTCGGTGGCCTCCGGTTGGAGTCGGAGCACTACGGGTGGATGGCGGCAGCACTCTGCGACATCGTCCCGAGTGACCGCATTGTCGCCTTCCTCGAAGGAGGCTACGACCTCGGTGCGCTTGAGAGCGGATCGATCGCTACTGCCCGGGGTCTACTCGGTGCCTATGGCGACTTCGAGCTCCCCGACGAGGTCGTCGGGCAGGCGCGGCGTGTGACCGACATGGCAGCCGACCTGATCTCCCGGCACTGGGATCTCGGTTAAGGAGGGGCGAAGCTCCGCCGATACATCGGCATAGCACTGTTCGTCGCGAGAAAGCCACCCTCAATGTCACAGGAAACCCCCACGCTCGAAGAGATGCTCGAGCGTTTGCTCAAGGTCGGGGGTTCTGACCTCCACCTGAAGGTCGGCTCACCTCCGACGTATCGCATCGACGGCTCGCTTCAGAGGGCCGATCTGCCGTCCCTTACCGCAGATCGCACCGAGCAACTCCTCGAAGCGATGCTTCCCGCACACCTCGAGCGTCCGGGTCCGGGCCACGACATCGACTTCTCCTGGGGACGGTCGGATCTCGGCCGGTTCCGCGTGAACTCCTATACACAACGCGGTTCGGTGAACATCGTCGTGCGCTCGGTTCCACAGGTGACAGAACGGTTGCCCGACCTCGGCCTTCCTCAAGCGGTTGCGAAACTGTGCAACGCCCAAAGTGGACTGATCGTCATCGCTGGTCCGACAGGTGCAGGCAAGACGACGACCTCCGCTGCCATCCTCGACGAGATCAACCGGACGCGGCCGGCAAGCATCATCACGATCGAGGATCCGATCGAGGTCCTCCACACCGATCAGCAGTCGATCGTGTCCCAGCGCGAGGTCGGACTCGACATCGGTTCTCTCGCCGAGGGGATGCAGAGTGTCGTGCGCCAGGACTGCGATGTTGTCTACCTCGCAGAGATGCGGGACCGTGCAACCATCGAGGAAGCCCTCGTCGCGGCCGAGACCGGTCACCTGGTCATCACCACGATGTACACGATGGATGCGGTCGAGACCGTGCATCGCATCCTTGACTCCTTCCCGCCGTACCTCGAGCGCCGCATCCGCCAGATGCTCGGGACGTCACTCACCGCGATCGTTGCCCAGCGGCTGCTGCCGAGCAACGACGGATCCGGGCGGGTACCCGCCGTTGAGCTGATGCTCAACACGGAGGCGACCCGAGATCGCCTGCTCGGTGTCGAGCCGATGGACACGTTGTACGAGACGATCGCGGAAGGCGGCTTCTACGGGATGCAGACACTCGACCAGGCGATCGTGCAGCTGTACGAGGCAGGAAGGGTCACGTTCTCGGATGCACTCATGTACGTTGCATCGCCACGCGAGTTCAAGCTAGCGACCGGTTCACTCACCTCCATGGGGTAGAAGACTCGATCTACGACCGCGAGCCTCGAGTGTTGCGGACCGAGACGAAGCAGGTCGTGCGCCGGTAGCGGAACTATCGTCCGTCCATGCCTGATTTCTCTTGTGCCGATTGCGGCGACGGTTTCTCGCTGCCTCAGCACGTTCTCGACCGGTATCCGGGGTGGACACCCAACAAGTGCCGGTCGTGTCGAGACGCAAAGAAGACCTCGGCTACCGGTAGCCGCCCCCGGAAACCCGCCGAGATCGTCGATGATCCACAGGAGGGCGTCTTCACCGACGGCAGCTCGGTCCCGAATCCTGGGCCGGGCGGCTGGGCGGCGGTTCGTGTCGTCGACGGGGTGGAGGTCGATTCGCTCTCCGGATCGCATCCGGACACGACCAACAACCGCATGGAGCTCGAGGCGCTCATTCACGCCGTGGACCTCGTACCCGAGGGCGAGTCGGCGACCATCTATTCCGACTCCAATCTTGCCGTGCAGACGATCAACGAGTGGGCCGCAGGATGGAAAAGGCGTGGGTGGAAGCGGAAGTCGGGACCCGTGGAGAACCTGGATCTCGTAAAGGTGGCATTCGAGAAGTACCAGGAACGACCCGAGTTGGAGCTTGTGTGGATTCGTGCCCATGTCGGGTTCACATGGAACGAACGAGCCGACGAGTTGGCCAACATGGCACGGGAGACCGGACGATGAGCGGTATTCGCCTTGCCCGCATCGTCGACGACCGGGTCCGTGAACTCGCGGCAGCGTTTGCCGACGAAGGGTTCTCGCTCTACCTCGTCGGCGGTTCGGTGCGCGATGCGCTGCTCGGACGTGCAGTGTCGGACCTCGACTTCACCACCGACGCCAGACCCGACGAGATCGAACGAATCGGTTCGGAGTGGGCGTCGAGCATCTTCACCGCAGGCAAGGAGTTCGGGACGATCGGCCTCGTCCGCGATGGTCAGACGTACGAGGTCACAACATTCCGGTCGGAGATGTATCGGGACGATTCGCGCAATCCGGTTGTTTCGTTCAGCAACAGCCTCGAAGAGGACCTGAGCCGGCGGGACTTCACGGTCAACGCCATGGCACTGCGGATTCCGCCCGACGACGCCGAGGACCCCGAGATGATCGATCCACACGGTGGGTTGACCGATCTCACCGGTCGTCTGCTACGGACACCCCAGGACCCCGAGGTGTTGTTCTCCGACGATCCGCTGCGCATGCTTCGCCTGTTCCGGTTCATGTCGACGTTGGAGTTCGACCCCGACCCTGAAGCGCTGGCTGCGGTCCGAGCCATGTCACCTCGCCTGTCGATCATCTCCCGTGAACGGATCAGGACCGAACTCGACAAGCTCATCGTCGGTCCCGGTGTAGTCGCCGCCCTGACAGAGCTGGTCGTCTCCGGTCTTGCGGACGAGTTCATCCCGGAGGTGCCGGCGTTGGCTGTCGAGCAGGACCCGATACACCGACACAAGGACGTCCTGGAGCACTCGATCATCGTGACTGCCCAGGCCGACGCACATCTCGACGAGCCCCGACTCGTCGTCCGGCTTGCTGCGCTGTTGCACGACATCGGAAAGCCCGCGACCCGCGAGTACGTCAAGGGCGGGGTCACGTTCCACCACCACGAGGTGGTGGGTGCCCGCATGGCCCGCAAACGGTTGAAGGAGCTGCGGTATCCGAAGGACATCGTCGAGGACGTCTCCAAGCTCGTGTTCCTCCACATGCGTCCGCACACGTTCAAGATGGGATGGTCCGACTCAGCGGTTCGTCGCTATGTCCGGGACGCGTCACCATTGGTCGACGAGCTGAACAGCTTGGTCCGGGCCGATGTCACGACCGGAAATGAACGCCGCGCACGACAGATCTCCCGGCGTATCGACGAGCTGGAGGAACGGATCGAGATCCTTCAGCAGCAAGAGGAGCTCGATGCGCTCCGTCCCCCGATCGATGGAAACCAGGTGATGGAGTACCTCGGGATTCCGCCGTCTCGCACGGTCGGCGACATCATGGACATGCTCCTTGAGCGTCGTATCGAGGAAGGCCCCTATTCGGAGGAAGATGCCTTTGCGATGCTCGACGACTGGTCCGACCGCCAGGAGCGGTCAGACCAGTCGTAGCTGCTGGCTGCTGGCTGCTGGCTGCTGGCTGCTGGCTTCTCTCTTGCAATCGCCGTGCGAGATCGGACCACGGCGGGCGACCAGCGGCGCGCTCAGACACCGATCGATGATCCATGATCGATGATCGAGAACGTCCGACAATCCGACAATCCGATAATCCGACGATCCGACGTACCGGGGTGGGAGCAAGGAGCTAGGAGCGCTCCCTGGCCAAGGATCGGCCTCGCCCCCATATACGCATAACTCTGCTGTATGCGTATACTCGCTCACATGTATACAGCAGCCGTGCTCGGCGCTTCCGGGTACGGCGGTGGCGAGCTCATCAGATTCCTCGATGGACATCCGGAGTTCTCCGTGTCCGTCCTCACTGCTCACTCGAAGGCGGGACAACGCCTCGGCGATGTCCACCCACACCTTTCGGGAGGGGATCGGGAACTCGTCCCCTTCGATCCCGACGTATGTGACGTCGATGTCGCCTTCCTTGCCCTTCCCCACGGTGCCTCGTCGGGACCCGCGATGGCGCTCCTCGAACGGGGTGTGCGTGTGGTCGACCTCGGTAGCGATTTCCGACTCGACAGCCCTGAGCGATATCTCGCTGCCTACGGAACGGAGCATCCCTATCCGGACCAGCTGGGGGCCTGGGCGTACGGGCTCCCCGAACTGTTCATCGACGACATCGTCGTCTCGGACCGGGTCGCTGCGCCCGGGTGCTACCCAACATCGGCGATCATCCCGATCGCTCCACTGATCGGTGGACTCGTCGAGACAAGAGGGATCGTGGTCGACTCGATGTCCGGAGTCTCCGGCGCAGGACGTGCGGCGACCGACGGGCTCCGATTCGGATCGATCGACGAATCCGTCAAGGCATACAAGGTGCTCGAGCACCGCCACCAACCGGAGATGCGACAGGCGCTCTCGGCGGTTTCGGGTGCAGATGTCCGTCTTGTGTTCACCCCCCATCTCGTTCCGATGCAGCGCGGCATCCTTTCGACCATCTACCTCACACCGACCGCCGGTACCTCGCTTGCAGATGTGCACGATGCGTTCGATGCGATGTACGAGGGTGCTTCGTTCGTCCGTCGCAGCGCCGTACCGCCGGAGACCAGGTGGGTCGTCGGATCGAACAATGCGCTCGTCTCGTACCACCTCGATGCTGAGGAGGGTGTCCTCGTCGCTGTATGTGCAATTGACAACCTCGTGAAGGGTGCCGCCGGACAGGCGGTGCAAAGCGCGAATGTGATGTTCGGATTCGCACAAGAGACCGGACTCCCGACCGAAGGATGGATGCCGTGACCGGTCACACACCACCGAGCCCAGCCAAGCCACGGATCGCCCAGACGATGGGGAAAGCAGGGATCTTCTCCGAGGCCCTGCCCTTCATCCGACGTTTCCGTGACACGACCGTGGTCATCAAGTACGGCGGTTCGGCAATGGTCGACGACGATCTTCGCGAGACGTTCGCGGACGATGTCGCGATGCTCCACTACGTGGGCATCAACCCGGTGATCGTCCACGGAGGCGGCCCCCACATCTCGGCGGCCATGGGGCAGCGAGGGATGGAGCCACAGTGGGTGGAGGGTCTCCGCGTCACCGACGAGAAGACCATGCGCGTCGTACAGAGCACACTCGTGGGGGAGATCAACCCGGACATCGTGCGGTTGGTGAACAACCACGGCCCGGTTGCCGCTGGGATCTCCGGGCTCGACGCCAACCTGTTCATCGCCGAACCCGAGGACGAGCGACTCGGCTATGTCGGACGGGTTGCCGAAGTGAACGCGTCGCTCGTAGAAGGTCTCCAACAGCAGGGGTACGTCCCCGTTGTCGCCCCGATCGCACGGGGCCATGCCGGTGATACGTACAACCTCAACGCAGACACCGCTGCGGGCGCACTCGCTGCGGCGCTCGGGGCCTCCAAGCTCGTTTTCCTCACGGATGTCGAAGGGCTCTATCGGGACTTCGGCGACGACTCGTCCCTGATCTCGCGGATCTCGCCCCCGGAACTCAGAGATTTGGTCGCCTCCGGGGCTGCCTCTGCAGGCATGATCCCGAAGATCCAGGCCTCGCTCGATGCGCTGGACAACGGTGTCAAGCAGGTCCACATCCTCGATGGTCGCATCCAACACTCGGTGTTGTTGGAGATCTTCACCCCGGAAGGAATCGGCACGATGGTCGCCGACGGTGTGACATGAGGGGCGACACCGGGATGCGGCGCCGCCGAATACGCGCACTGATCGGCGAGATGGACATCTCGACCCAGGACCGTCTCCGCGACGCTCTCGGTGCCGAAGGATTCGACGTGACACAGGCGACGGTGTCGCGCGATCTGTCGGCACTCGGTGCGAGACGCGTCAAAGAGGACGGCGAGTTTGTCTACCGGATCGTTGCGGAGGAACCGGGTGCGGCTGCCGTCGCCGCCCTTCGAGACGCTTTCGAAGAGTTCGTGGAACACACCGACATCTCAGGGAATCTCATCGTCCTGCGGGTCCCACCGGGTGCTGCTCACCTCGTGGCGAGTCGTATCGATGAAGCCCGTGTGGAAGGCGCGCTCGGAACGGTTGCCGGGGACGACACGATCCTCGTCGTGGCCGACGAGCAGGTAGGTCCGGCAGAAGTCATCAACAGAATGCAAGGAACGAGTCGATGAAGAGAGATATCAAAAAGGTGGTCCTCGCGTACAGCGGTGGACTCGACACCTCCGTGATCCTGAAGTGGATCAAGGAGGAGTACGGGGCGGAGGTCGTGGCGTACACGGCCGACGTAGGTCAGGGGGAAGAGGTCGAAGAGGCAAGGGTCAAGGCACTCGAGACCGGCGCCGTCGAGGCGATCTGTGAGGATCTCACCGAAGAGTTCGTGTCCGAGTACGTCTTCCCTGCGTTCCGGGCATCCGCGTTGTACGAGGGCTATTACCTCATGGGGACGTCACTCGCACGACCGGTCATTTCGAAGGGTCTCGTTCGCGCTGCCATCGAGACCGGTGCCGATGCCATCGCCCACGGTGCGACGGGGAAGGGCAACGACCAGGTCCGGTTCGAGTTGTCGGCCTATGCGCTGAAGCCGGACATCAAGGTGATCGCCCCGTGGAGGGAATGGGATCTGAAGGGACGCGCCGACTGTATTGCGTACGCCGAGTCGCACGGCATCCCAGTGCCGGTGACGACCGAGAAGCCGTACTCGATGGATGCGAACCTGCTCCACATCTCGTACGAGGGTGGGGTCCTCGAGGACCCGTGGAACGGTCCGCCCGCAGACATGTTCCAGATGACCGTTGATCCGACCGATGCCCCCAATGAGCCGGAGTACGTGACGATCGGATACGAGGCCGGTGATCCGGTCTCGGTGAACGGTGTCGCGATGTCGCCGGTCGAGATCCTCTCGACGCTCAACGAGATCGGTGGGCGTCACGGTGTCGGACGCGTGGACATCGTCGAGAACCGATTCGTCGGGATGAAGAGCCGTGGGGTGTACGAGACGCCCGGTGGAACGATCCTCTACCACGCCCATCGGGCAGTCGAATCACTCACGCTCGATCGTGAGGTCGCCCATCTCCGCGACGAGTTGTCGAATCGCTACGCCGAGATGGTCTACAACGGCTTCTGGTTCGCACCGGAGCGGGAGGCACTTCAGCAGTTCATGGACGATCTCCAGAAGCCGGTGACCGGTGACGCTCGCATCAAGCTCTACAAGGGCCAAGCAATCGTCGATGGTCGGCGTTCGGACACTCATGCCCTCTACGACGAAGCGACCGTGACGTTCGAGGCCGATGATGTCTATAACCAAGCAGATGCAGAAGGCTTCATCAGGCTTCAGTCGCTACGTTTGCGTACCTTTGCCGAGAAGCGAATCGGAGAAGGGGAGTAGTCATGTCACTGTGGGCTGGGGGACGATTCACCGATGGGCCGGACGATGTCCTGTGGCGCTTCACCGCGGATCCCATCGATCGCCGTCTCCTGCATGTCGATGTCCTCGGATCGATTGCCCATGTTTCGATGCTCGGCGAGCAGGGTCTTATCGACACCGATGATGCCGCGACGCTGGCTGACGGACTCCGCCAGATCGAGGTCGAGGCAGTCGAAGGCACGTTTGCGTTCCATGACTCTGATGAGGACGTCCACACCGCTGTGGAACGGCGTCTCGGTGAACTGGTCGGTGATATCGCCGGCAAACTCCACACGGCGCGATCGCGCAACGACCAAGTGGCGCTCGACCTTCGTCTCTATCTCATCCGCGCCACGAAACGGAACATCGACGGGCTGCTCGGTCTCATCGATGCCCTCGTGTCCAAGGCCGAGGAGGCCGGTGACATCGTGGTCCCGTCCTACACGCACCTCCAGCAGGCCCAAGCGGTGCCGCTTGCGCATCATCTCCTCGCCTATGCGTGGATGCTGGTGCGCGACGGTTCACGGTTCACCGATGCGGTGTCGCGCATTGGCATCTCTCCGCTCGGAGCAGGGGCGTCGGGTGGCTCCTCGCTCGGCATCGATCCGTCCGCGACGGCTGCGGCGCTCGGGATGAATGCTTCGTTCTCCAACTCGATGGACGCCGTCGCGTCGCGTGACGTCGCCGCTGAGTTCGTGTGGTGTTGCAGTCAGGCGATGATCCATCTGTCACGCCTCTCGGAGGACCTGATCCTCTGGGCATCGTCCGAGTTCGGCTGGGTCACGTTCGGGGATGCGTTCACCACCGGCTCGTCTGCGATGCCACAGAAGAAGAATCCGGACATCGCCGAACTGGCACGTGGGCGAGCAGCCACGGTCATCGGGGACCTCACGACGATCCTCACGCTGCAAAAGGGGCTGCCGATGACGTACAACCGGGACCTTCAGGAGGACAAGCGGCCGGTGTTCCATGCCGATGACACCCTCAGCGGATCGCTCGAAGCCTTGACCGGGCTCATCGGTTCGGCCGAATTTCACCCGCCGGCACCGGATGCGTGGGTCACCGCCTTGGACCTCGCCGAGGTGCTGGTCGAGCGGGGAGTTCCGTTCCGCGAGGCGCACCATGTCGTGGGGAAGATCGTCTCGAGCCTCTCGGCGGACGGTGCAACGTTCGCCGATCTCGATGGTGCCGCTCTGGTCGCCTTCGATCAGCGGTTTCATCCCGACGACATCTCACGTGTCGATCCGATTGCGTCCGTCACCCACCGAGTTTCACCGGGTGGGGCGTCGATGGAGTCAGTCGAGGGACAGATCGCAGCGTTGCGGCAGCTGCTCGCTGGTGCCGACCCCGGACGGCAGTCGGACAACGCGGTCTGAGCGTCTCACTTGTTCGCTCAGGCGGCCTGCGGGATCACGGTCGCCGGTGCGGCACACACCGCACATGCCGCCGTGTCGCACCCGTCGACGACCTCGACGGCAAGTCCGGCGTCTTCGAACCACGCCGTGAGTGCATCGTCGGTCATCGTCGCCAGCGATTCATCGATCACTATTCCGTTCATGTCGAGGTGAGTCATCGTCATCATGTGCACAACGTATCGACAGGGTGTGACAGATTTGCGGCTCCGCAGGCCTGCGGAGCCGAGACCGCTCGGCTGTTGCCTCGCTTCAAGATGCAAGACCGCTCGGCTGTTGCCTCGCTCAAAGATGAGAGCGGTTGATCTGAGATCGAGGGCTATCCGACCATCTGACAATCTGACAATCTGACCGTCTGGCCGTCCGTTACTCTCGGGTGCATGGAATACCGCAAGTACACCGATGCAGCACCGTTCGAGTTCGGGGATCTCCAGCTCCGCGAGTTGACACCAGATGCGTTCGACCTCGCCTCGTTCGCCGAGATCGTGGTCCCGATCGGTGCGGACCGCGAGCCTCGTGTCTCCGCAAAGACGCACCGCATCTACATCTGTTTCGTCGGGGAGATCGAGTTCTCGGTGGACGACGCCACGATTCGCATCACTCCGGGCGACGTGCTCCATATCTCCGAAGGCGAGACCTACGGTTTCCACAACGGCGGATATCAGGAAGGCCGACTCCTGTTGATCCGTGTTCCGGGTCCATCGCTGCCGGAGAACCTCTGAGCCGAGCTGTCAGGAGTGCGGTACCCATCCGCCATCAACCGGATGTCGAGTTGGGGGCGAGTCGTTCGTCGGAAGGGTGAGAACCCGCATACGAGGAGGATCATGATGGGTCACTATTTGCTTTCTGTCTGGCACGAAGACGAGTACGAGGTCGAGTTCGAGAGCGATGAGATGCAACGCATCGTCGCCCAGGTCGATGCGTTCAATCAGGAACTCGATCGTTCCGGTGCGATGGTCTACGCCAACGGACTCCAACCCGCGTCGACGGCAAAGGTGATCAAAGGCATCGACCTGTCCGTCACGGACGGACCGTTTGCCGAATCGAAAGAGCAGATGGGCGGCTTCTGGATCATCGATGCGGAGTCCCATGAAGCAGCGATGGAGTGGGCTCGCAAGGGCGCCGCAGCCTGCGAGGGTCCCGTCGAAGTCCGAGCGATGCAAGGGCCGGAGTAGCCGGCAGAACGCCCCCACCGGCTCGCTGTTTTCTGCAACCCAGAGCTAGAACGGTGAATATTCCCCAACCTAGCTCTGGGTTGCGTTAGACGACGACGTAGCGCCAGATCATCACGAAATGGACGGTCGAGGCGGTCACCACCATCACGTGGAACAACTCGTGATAGGAGAACACGCGTGGCCAGAGCTTCGGTCGGTTGGTGACCAGCAGGATGATGCCGACGGTGTAGATTGCCCCACCCAGCAAGGCGAGTCCTGAAGCGAGCCAGCCGAGCTCGCTGACGAACTTCCAGGCGATGGTCAGCCCAAGCCAACCCATTCCGGCCCCGAGCGCCATCGAGAACGTCTGCTCTTCCCGCGGGAAGAAGATGTGCTGGACCGCACCGATCAACACCGCTCCCCACGCAACGGCAAGAGCGGTCCAGCGCAGCGGTCCGTCAAGCGTGACGACGATCACCGGTGTGTAGGTGCCGGCGATCAACACGATGATCATGGTGTGATCGAGTCGCTGCATCCGGCGCTTCCAGACTTCGCGCCACGGAATCGAGTGGTACAGCGAGCTCGTCGTGTACAAGGCGATCAGTGCGAGACCGAAGACGATGACAGCGGCCCGTGTTCCCCAGTTCGGCGCATGAAAGGCGAGGAAGATCGTGCCGAGCACGGCGGCGACCGCGGCGGAGCCGTGCAGGATCCCCCGAACAGGGTTCTGCATCTTGCCCAGTGTCCACCGTTGCGTTTCCATACCGACGCCATCGTACCTCGCCGTACCGATAGCGAGAAGAAGGCTGGGAGTCCCCTACGATTTCCTCGGCACACCACGGAGGCCCGATGTCGATGAAAGACGCTGCGCTCGGTCCGATCTATCGCGTATACACCGACCGCCTGCTGCGCGACCTCGATCGCAAGGCGTTGCCCCGCCACATCGGAGTCATTCACGACGGGCACCGTCGCTACGCCCGCGCCGAGGGTCTTCCCGACTACGCAGCGTCCTACCGGGTCGGAATGGCGAAGTTCGTCGAATTCCTCGGATGGACCGCAGATCTAGAGATCGAGGCAGTGACCTGTTGGCTGCTGTCCACGGAGAACCTGAGTCGTCCCGAGGCAGAGCTGGTTCCGTACTACGACGTCCTCAAAGAGATGTTTCGTCAGATCCCGGACTCGCCTGCCGGACAGGACGTGCGGGTCCGCTTCATCGGCAGTCTCGACCTGCTCCCGCCCGACCTCGTGGAGGCTGCGAAAGAACTCGAGGAAGCGTGTGCCGAGGGATCCAGGAAGGTCACGATCGCACTCGCATACGGGGGCCGGCAGGAGATCGTCGATGCGGTGCGCGATCTCGTTGACGACCTGACGAGCCAAGGGGTCGCGTCGTCCGACCTTGCGAGCCACATCGATCCCGAGGCGCTGTCGTCACGGATGTATGCGTCCGACCTTCCGGATCCGGATCTCGTGCTGCGCACCTCGGGAGAGGCACGGCTCAGTGGCTTCATGCTCTGGCAGGCCGCCTACGCCGAGTACTCCTTCGTCGACGTGTACTGGCCGGCCTTCCGATACATCGACTTCCTTCGTGCCCTGCGCGACTACACGAGAAGAGAACGTCGATACGGGAAATGAACCGACCTGGTGGTCGGTTCATTTGACTCGCTCGGCATAGCCTCGCTTCCGATCTCCGAGCTCTGAGCGCCCGCTTTGTCCTCTCGTCCGATGTCCCTCCTTCCCTTTGTCCCTTCTTCCCTTGATCCCTTCGTCTCTTCGTCCCTTTGTCCCTTCTTCCCTTGATCCCTTTGTCCCTTTGTCCCTTCTTCCCTTCCTCCCTTCCTCCCCTCGTCCTCAGTACTGCACGTGTCGCGTACCGAACTACCGTGGTTCGCATGGATGGTGTGGGTACCAGAGAGATGGATGTGCGCGATCAGGCGTTGCGCGGAGACATCCGGCGTCTGGGGAATCAACTCGGTGATGCACTCGTGCGTCAGGAAGGGCGCGATCTCCTGGACCTGGTCGAGCAGGTCAGATCCGAGACACGCAAAGCGCGTAGGGGACGTACGACCGATGTCGATCCACTGGGTGAGGTTCTCGAAGGCCTCGACCTCTCGACACTTGAGCGACTGGTGCGGGCGTTCACGACGTACTTCTACCTCGCCAACGTTGCCGAGCAGATGCACCGTCTCGACGAACTCTCGGCGCGCATGCCGCGCAACCAGGGCTGGCTGGAGCGGTCGATCGACCGGATCGATGCTGCTGGCATTCCGATGGATGACGTTGCGGCGATGGCCGAACGCCTCGATGTGCGGCCGGTCTTCACCGCCCACCCGACCGAGGCGTCACGCCGCTCGATCCTGACGAAGTTGAACTCGATTGCCGACCATCTCCAGCAGCGTCTCGATCCGCGGACGTCTGCCTCCCAACGCCGCACGATCGACCGACGCATCGCCGAGCTGATCGACCTCATCTGGCAGACGGATGAACTGCGGCGTGGACGTCCCGATCCGACCGATGAAGCGACCTCGGTCATGTACTACTTCGACGAGTTGTTCCTGAGCGCGGTGCCGGATGTCCTCGACACGTATGCGTTCGAGATGAGCCGGATCGGCATCGACATCCCACCGGATTCGAGTCCGCTGACGTTCGGCACGTGGGTGGGTGGCGACAGGGACGGGAACCCGTTCGTGACCGCCGATGTCACCCGTTCGATCGTTGCGATCCAGTTCGACCATGCCCTGCGCAACTGCATCGAGAGCGTGCAACGCCTTGCGCGCGATCTGTCGACTTCTTCGCGGATCCGCGGAACGAGTGAGGAGCTCCGTACGAGTCTCGAGTTCGATCGGAGTGTGCTTCCCGACGTGTGGGACCGATACGGCGAACTCGATGCCGAGGAGCCGTATCGACTCAAGCTCGCGTACGTCCACCAGCGACTGGTGAACACCCGCAGGCGTCTGGCCGATGACGCGGAGCATGTGCCCGGCGTCGGCTACGCGTCCACGGCCGAGCTCATGGAAGACCTCCTCGTGATCCATCGGTCTCTGGATGCACACGATGGCCACCTCGTTGCCACGGGGATGGTCGCCAGGCTCTGCCGAACCCTTGCTGCGTTCGGATTGCATCTTGCGACGATGGACATCCGTCAGCACGCGCTGAAGCATCGCGACGCCATCGTCGATCTCATGGGGTCGTTCGACCGAGACGAGCTGCTTGCGTCGCTGCGTGACGGGCTGGCGACACAAAGTCAAGACGTCGACGGCAGCACCTCCGAGGTTCTCCACGTGTTCGACGTGATCGCCGAGATGAAGGACAGCTACGGCGAGGACCTCGTGGAGAGCTTCATCATCTCCATGACGCGGGATGCCGACGACGTTCTGGCTACTGCCGTGTTGGCGACGCCTTCCGGGTTGATCGATATCGGGAACGATGTGGCCCGGATCGGTTTCGTCCCGCTTCTCGAGACGATCGATGAGCTCCGCGCAGCCGGTGACATTCTCGAAGACCTGCTGTCCCAGGAGCCCTACCGCAAGATCGTCTCGCTTCGTGGTGACGTCCAAGAAGTCATGCTCGGCTACTCCGACTCGAACAAGCATGGTGGGATCACCACCTCGCAGTGGGAGATCTACAAGGCGCAGAGCCGACTTCGCGACGTCGCTGCCGATCACGGTGTGACACTGCGACTCTTCCACGGCAGGGGAGGAACCATCGGACGTGGTGGCGGCCCCACGTACGACTCGATTCTCGCGCAGCCGTGGGGCACGGTCGACGGTGCGATCAAGGTGACAGAGCAAGGTGAGGTCATCTCAGACAAGTACGCGATGCCCGAGCTGGCGAAGTCGACGCTTGAACTCACGTTGTCGGCCGCGCTCGATGCGTCACTGCTCCATACAACGCCTCGCCGATCGGATGACGACCTGAAGCGTTGGTTCGATTCGATGGATGCCATCTCGAATGCAGCGTTTGGCAGCTACCGAGGTCTTGTCGAGACGGACGGCTTCTTCGAGTATTTCCTGCTGTCGACGCCTGTCGAAGAGCTTGGGTCCCTTCACCTCGGGTCCCGCCCGTCACGGCGGCCCGGAGGCACAGGATCGCTCGACGACTTCCGCGCGATCCCATGGGTGTTCGGCTGGACCCAGAGTCGGCAGATCATCCCCGGCTGGTTTGGCGTCGGTTCCGGCCTCGTCGCAGCGCGTGAGGCCGGGCACGGTCCCGTGATCGCGGACATGTTCAACCGTTGGCCGTTCTTCCGGACCTTCGTGTCGAACGTCGAGATGACCCTCTCGAAGACGGATCTGTCGATCGCCGAACGCTATGTGCGTGATCTCGCCGGTGAAGAGCACCTCCCGGTATTCCACCGGATCCGCGACGAGTACGAGCGTACGGTCGAGGAGATCCTCGCCATCACTGGTGGCACGGCCCTCCTCGAGTCCAACCCGGTGCTACAGAGGACTCTCCGAGTTCGTGATGCGTACCTTCATCCGTTGCACCGGTTGCAGGTGACCTTGCTCGGGGTCCATCGCGATGACTCGCCGGACGACGAGGAGCTACGACGAGCCCTGCTGCTCACCGTCAACGGCATCGCCGCCGGACTGCGGAACACCGGTTAGTCGGGAAGGCGACGCTGGTCACGAGCAACCGTCGTTCCAGTCCGAATCGAACGAATCGAGCCATGCCGCCGTCGGTGCGCTCGCCGTCAAGCAGCCACTCTGGCCGTTGAGGGTCAGGATCGTGACGTTCGTCAGGGTTGCGAGTCCGTCGGGCACTGCACCTGTCAGGTCGTTGTCGTGGAACATGAACTGGTTGAGGTCGGTGAGATTTGCAACGGATGCGGGGATCGATCCGGAAAAGTCGTTGCCGAATCCGATGAGGTAGGCCATTTTGTGACCAGCGGGCCACTCGGGGATCGAACCATCGAGTTGGTTGTTGGCGACGTTGAGAACTCGCATCTGGGTATTCGTCACGAAGCTCGCGGGGATCGATCCGGTGAGTTGATTCGAGTTCAGGTACACGTTGCGAAGCGTTGCGATGTCCCCGAGGTCTGAGGGAATGGTTCCGGTGAGCTGGTTGTCGCTGAGGGTCAGGCTGACGAGCATGGGGATGTCCGCCAGCTCCGTAGGGATCGTCCCCTCGAGCTGGTTCGAGTGGAGCTGTAGGAACTGGACCTGCGGGAGTTCCCCCAATTCCGTCGGGATCGTGCCGGTCAGCTGGTTGTTGCTGAGGTTCAGATAGATCACCTGATCCAAGTCCCTGAGTTCAGGAGGGATAGGACCAGAAAGGTCGTTGCTGTTCAGATACAGCCACCCGACGTTGGTCAGGTTCCCCAGCTCTGCAGGAATCGAACCGACGAGCTCGTTGTAGTCGAGCCAGAGGCGCTGGAGTCCCGTCAGGGTTGCGACATCGCCAGGAATCTGGCCCGCAATCTCGTTTTCGCTGAGGTCGAGCGTTCGCAACCCGATGCCGAGATCTCCGATGTCCGTGGGGAGTGTTCCGGTCAGGTTGTTGTCCATCAACTCAACCTCGTCGAGATGCTCAAAGTTGCAGGTGATACCGAACCAGGTGCATGGATCCGTCGTGGCGATCCAACCTGTGGAGTCGATCCATTCGGTCCCGTTCGTGGCATGGAACAGGTTCACCAGAGCGGCGCACTCCGTCTTGTCGAGGGTGGTCTGATGTCCGCACGCGTATGAGAGCGGTTGGCGATTCGAACCCGCCTCACCGACCGCCGGTTCACCGGCGAACCGCCACAAGAAGGTGGCGAACTGTGCCCTGGTCACGACATCATCCGGTGAAAAAGTCGACGGCGACGTCCCCTGGGTGATGCCTTCGTCGACCATCCAGGTGATCGGATCCGAGAACCACTGTCCATCCGGGACGTCGGAGAATCCCGATGATCCGGTCACTTCGGGTTCGCCGGCATAGCGATAGAAGAAGGTGGCGGCCTGTGCGCGGGTGAGATCTTGATCAGGCCCGTAGAGGTCTTCCGAAACACCGGCGGTGATTGCATGCAGGAGGAGCCATCCCACTGCATCGGAGAAGTAGTCCGCTTCCTCGACATCGTCGAACGATTGGTCGGCGCCGGGCAGTTCACCGCCGAAACGATGCAGGAAGGCGGCGAGATGGGCACGGGTGACCGGGTCGTGGGGTGAGAACGTCGTAGCCGACGTCCCTGACGTGATGCCCTGGTCGACCATCCAGTCCACCGGCGTCTCGTAGTACGAGCCGGGTTCCACGTCGTCGAACGCGAAGGCGACCGTTGCAGCGGCCAAGACACAGCCAAGCACCACTGCTATCACGATTCCCGACCTCTTGTTCCCAACCGTCTGCCGCACTTCCAATCCTTTCCATGGCTCAGGAGCACTATAGGACATGGGATTTGAGGGTTTCGGAGGCGTTCAGCGGCTCCGGAGGTCGAACGGGATGTGGTCCTGATCGTTGAACGAGCGAAGACTCATCACATGATTCCCCGCAAGGGGCAGAACCTTCACACGGGCGATCGAGGCATGGAACAGCACGAACTTCTCCCACTCCCATGGGGAGGGCGGGATGCCGAGCAGGTGGGTGAGACACACCGAGTTCGTCCCACCGTGGGCGACGATGACGATGCGACCATCGTCGTTGTCGCAGTGCCAGAGCGACGGGTCATCGGGATCCGGATAGATGCCTCGTTCGGCGAGGAGCGCATCGAGCGCAGTGGTCACCCGGTTGTGGAAATCGCGGAACGACTCACCACCGTCCAACCCGTCCCACCATTCCTCCGGAGTCCGGTGACGGGTGGTCTTGAAGATGTCGATGACCTTCTCTTCGCTGACCCCGGTCCAGTCCGGCATCATCACCTCGACGAGGTCGTCGATCGTGTCGGGCTCAAGACCCGTGAGATTCGAGATCGGCTCCGCAGTTTGTTGCGATCGGAGTGCCGGTGAGACGATCAGCTCGGTCGCTGACCGCTTCGGGTCTTCGGCGATCCGCTTTGCGGCGAGATCTGCTTGCTTGTGCCCGAGGTCGGTGAGGAAGGGGTCGACCTGGGACAATCCGTCTACAGCCCATTGTGGCTGTCCATGTCTGATAAATACGATGTCCATCGGAGAAGAGTACTCAGTACTGAGTACTCAGTACACAGTTGGGTGACGGACCCGATCGCAGCGTCTGTGTACTTTGTACTCGGCCCGAAGGGCCGGAAAATGAACTCGGGGCCGCCTTGCGGCGGCCCCGGTTCGGGCTTAGACGGGAGGTTAGGAAGGCATCCTGTCTGGCTACTGTATCGACCGGAACGAGAACGGACTTGAGTACTTTCTTGAAGAATTTTTCTGACCCGAAATCGGCCCTGATCGAGCATCTGAAGGCACATGCCGTCAGAACAGACGGTCCTTTCGTCCTCCGTTCGGGCGAAACGTCGGATTGGTACATCGATGCACGGCAGACGACGTTCTCCGGAGAAGGGGCGTTGCGAGTCGGTGCCGCAGTCCTCCAACACGTTCCCGATGACGTCGTCGCGGTTGGAGGGATGACCATGGGGGCAGATCCCATCGCCGTCTCGACAGCGATCGTGGCCGCAAGTTCCGGACGAGACCTCGCATCGTTCAGCATCCGCAAAGAAGCCAAGGACCACGGAACCGGTGGACGGCTGGTCGGACCGGTATCTGCGGGGGACCTGGTAGTCGTGGTCGAAGACACGACCACCACGGGTTCGGCCGTCGCTGAGGCGACCACTGTGCTCCTCGATGCCGGCGTTCATGTGGTGCTCGGTGTGGCACTCGTCGACCGCTCCGGTGGCAAGGCGACAGACCGCATGGCGGAACTCGGCGTCCCGTATACCGCGCTCATCACACCGGACGAGTTGGGGGTGAGGGACTGATGCACGCTTTCCGTTCCCCGCTGCGTCTCTTCGTCGTCGGATGTCTCGGGATCGTGTTGCTCATCGCTGCGCTGGACATCATGTTCTTCCATTGGCTCTCGACACCCCCGGACGGCTATCCGGGAGCACTGTCGACGCGAGGGCAGGCACAGCAGCGCGGTGACATCATTTGGGGAGCGACCTTTATCGGGATCGGGGTATTGCTGTTCGGGTGGGCCGTTGCCGAGCTGTTCCGCCGCAAACCGGTCGTCGACGTGAGAGACGATGGTCTTTTCGTCCAGATCGGGGCCAACCATCCGGATGTCCTCATCCCCTGGTCCGATATCTCCGACGTCCGATCGACCGTGCAGAAGGACCCGTTCGATGGGACCGAGCGTGAGCAGTTGATCGTGTCGATCACCGATGCAAAGGAGATCCCGGATGCCATCGCCGGTGCGCGGTGGGAAGGACACGACCTCTACATCGACGCACACGATTGGACGCGACGCGTGACCGAGATCGCACTCTCCGCACGCGGAGCGAGGGAGGCAGCCCATCGTGCCGAGGAACCCCCCACCCCGACGTCGCCGACCATGATGTGGGAGACGAGTGTCGAGATTCCCTACTCGGAACGGACGGACGACGCATGAAGATCGGTGCCCATGTGAGCCCGAAGAAGCCACTCATCGCCGCCGCCGAACGCGATGCCGAGGCGGTCCAGATCTTCCTTGCAAACCCGCAATCTTGGAAGGCGCCGCTTCCGCGCGACGATGCCGACGAGTTGAGGGCCTCGGACATCGACATCTACGTCCATTCGCCGTATCTGATGAACCTTGCCTCGCCGAACAATCGGGTCCGGATCCCGTCGCGCAAGACGTTGGCCCAGACCGTCGCTGCCGCACATGAGATCGGTGCACTCGGCGTCATCGTCCATGGAGGGAGCGTGGGCGAGGACGAGGATGTCAGCGTGGGCTTCGAGCGTTGGCGCAAGGCGCTCGACTCATTCGACGTCTCGGTACCGATCCTCGTCGAGAACACCGCAGGCAGGGGCAATTCGGTGATGCAGGATCTCACCAACTACGGCCCGCTCTGGGAGGAGATCGGCGACTACAACGTCGGGGTCTGCCTCGACACCTGTCACACGTGGGCTGCCGGACAGGACATGACCACGGCCGTGTCCCTGATCGCCAGCCTCACCGATGGTGTAACGCTGGTACACGCCAACGACTCCAGGGATGAAGCAGGGTCGAATCGTGATCGGCATGCGAACTTCGGCAAGGGCATGATTCCCGAAGATCTCGTGCCGGCGATCATCCGGGAGGCAGGGGTGACGGCGATCGTGGAGACGCCGGACGACGACGGTAGTCAGGCAGACGACATCGCTTGGCTGCGAGCGCGCGTCTGACGGGAGCGGCCCCGAGGCTGATCCTGCGACCTGTCACATCAGCCGTCCACGGTGATGCCTTCGGGTCCGATGCTCCAGCGCGTGGTGGTTGCAGCCTCGGCCAGCGCTTCGTCATGCGTGATCAGGACCACAGCTCCCGGGTAGTCCACCAACGCAGTCTGGACACGCTCGATCGACGGAAGATCGAGATGGTTCGTCGGTTCATCGAGAACGAGGAGCCACCGCCGTGTCCCGAGCCCAAGAGCGAGAGTGAGCTTGCGGATCTCGCCCGGTGACGGGTCGTCCGAAGCCAGCAGCGACGCCGGATCCGAACCGAGTGCGGCGACGATCGCCAGCACCGAACCGCGTTCGGTAGGATCGAGTGTGCGCACCGCGTCGAGCGTGGCTCTGGCTTCGTTTCCCGTCGTCTCCTGCGGGAGCACGAGGACCCGGTCGTGGGGGATCGTCAGATGTCCGAGCAGGGTCGTGACGAGCGTGCTCTTGCCAGCGCCGTTCAGACCCGCGACGTGGATCCTGTCGCTTCGGCGAATGACACAGTCGACGTCGAAGAGCGTGTGTGTCCCAGCGTCGACCGGCCCGCGATAGCGAGCAAGGATCTCCTTCCGCGCCGGTTCGAAGGGAAAGTCGATGCTTCCACCCTTGTCCTTCGGCACGGCAGACTGGTTGAGTTGATCCTGGACGGCAGCGGCGCGGCGGTTCATCTTCGCAACGGTTTGCGCACCGGTCTTCTGTCCACGTTCGTGTTTGTACGTGGCTGCCGAGCCGCGCGTATCCAGATCGTGCTTCCCTGCTGCTCTTCGTTCCTTCACACGCCGAGCATCCTTCTCAGCGGTTGCCTGGTGGCGATCAGCCAACCGACGCTGCAGCTTGCGCTGTTCTGCCCGCAGCCGCTCGTTGCTTGCGGCGGTCTCTGCTGCCTCGGACTCCCACCCTGCCTTCGCCGCGGTGTATGCGCCGTTCCAGAGTTCGACGCTGCCACGGTGCACGCGGATCGTACGAGTCGTCAGCTCTTCGAGGAGCTGACGATCGTGGGAGACAACGACGCCGCACCCGTCGAACCGCCTGAGCGCATCCACGAGCAGTCTTCGGCCGGACGCGTCGAGGTGGTTGGTGGGTTCGTCGAGGAGGAGGACATCGGGCTCGCCGGCGAGTGCGGCGCCGATCTGCCATCGTTTGCGCTCGCCCGGCGACAGAGATGCCCACCGCGACAGGTCGATCGGGTCGATGTGCAACTGGACGCGGAGCCGGTGGTCGAGAACATCCCAAGATGCACTGAACTGTTCGATGGATTGCGTGAGGTCATCGACGCGCTGGTCACATGTCACGACGACCGCATGGCTCGGATCGATGGTCACCAAACCTTCCGACGGGCGCAGTTCGCCCGCGAGGAGGGACAGGAACGTCGACTTTCCTGCGCCGTTCGTTCCCACGAGGCCGGTCCAACCGGTCGGGATGGTGAACGAGGCGTCGTCAATAACGGTGACCGACGTCGAATAGGAGAACGAGAGATGGGATACGAGTATCGATGACATGAACAACTCCAAGAAGTGTGGATACGCCCTGATCGGCGCAGAGAAAGCGGGTTCTCAGTTGTTGTCTGTCATCCGTCCCTTTGGTCGACGTCCGCGATCCTACCGCTTGCCGGGGCATGCCGCGCCCCACCCGCGCTCATCGACAGGTCGAAACAGGTCAAACAACCTACGAGATACGCCGATACGGGGGTGGGGTATTCCTAGAATCCGGCCAGCGCACGTCGGCAGAGCCCGCATCGACGTGCCATCGATTGGCACTCTTTGAGGTGGAGAACGTGACATTCCGAGGCAGAGGACGGACCGCACTGCTCGTGGTGGCGCTGGTCGCCTCGCTGATCCCCTTCGCACCGGTGTTCGACGGTGCGGCAACAGCTGATGGGTCGCCCGACATCGGCGTCTCGGTCGCGGCGGACGCCGAAGTGCTCCACGGGTTGACCTCCAGTGTTGAGATCACAGCATCGAACAACAGCGGGACCGACGGGTACAACCTCTCGTACCGGGTCGTGCTGCCGGTCGGTGTCTCGTACTCGTCCGGACCCATTCCACCGACGGTACTCAACGATGTCCCGACACTCGGTGAGACGACGCTGTTCTTCTCGAACTACTCGGACTTGCCTGACGGTGGCAACCAGCCCATCACGATCGTGGTCGCCCACGACCCCGCCGTGTACACACCGGGCGACACCTTCACCGTGTCCGCCGATGCCTACGTCAATGACGACGAACGCATCGTGCCGAAGATCGACAACAGTGGTGTCGTGACCGATGGTCCCGGATTCGCATCCGGATCAGACAGCACCGAGGTCATCCCGTTCCAGGTCACGAAGACGGAACCGAGTCCTGAGAACGAGCTGCTGCGCGGGCTCCACGATCAGCAGACGGTGTATTCGATCACGATCACCACAGCACCGGAAGGTGGGTCATCGGACTTTGCTGTCGAGGACTGGATTCCTGCTGGGATCGAGTTCCTCGGATGCGGCGGTGTCGACAACTCGACGGTCGGTGAGGAGTACCCGGGTTCGGGACCGATCGGTGGTGCTGCGGTCCCCGATTGTCCCGCCCCCACGCTCGTCGAGACGATCAGCACGGGACTCCCGCCAGGGCTCCCGGCCGGGACCTACACCCACGTCGTGTGGGACAACGCCGCGCTGGCGTCTGTGGGAGCTGACTCGATCGGTGCGAACTCGTCCGTCACATTCAACTACGCGGCTGCCATCCCCATGTTCGAGAACACGACCACCTGGGCGGGTTCGGAGCCGGATCCGACGAGCGGGCTCCAGGCCTCCAACATCGACAACAACAACGGTCCCTCGACCGCTGAAGGGGCCGGGGAGATCGGCTACACCAACTACGTCGACGTGTCGGGCACCTACTCCGTCGATGCACAGGGCTACAGCGACGATGCGAACCACACGGTCACCGCCGAGGATCTCGCCATCGTCAAGACGGTGAACCCGACGCTTTCAGTCATCGGGACCGTCAGCACATGGACGCTCACAGTCCGAACATCGGAGTACGCCGCAGGATTGACCGGGGTAGCGGTGGAAGACACGGTGCCCAACGAGTTGTGTGCGGGTGCCACCCCGTGTGCTTCATCAGCAGGAGCCGCGACCCCGCCGTACACATCCTTCACGGAGAACGGCGATGGGACCACGACGCTGCAATGGACGCTCGGTGATCTCGGAGACAACGCAACATCCACGATCACCTACTACACCGAGCAGCGAACGTTCGGTGGCGGGTCCGCAGTGTCTGCTGGTGACGGCTGGACGAACGACGTCACGGTCACGGGCACGAACGATGGGGTCGCTGTGGCGGACGATTCGAGCGCTTCGCAGCGCACGGTGCTTCCCGAGATGACGAAGGAGATCGCCGTCCCAGGCGCGATTCCGATGGTGTGCGGCGACGGGAGCGCTCTCTCGTGGGAGGACGGCTCGTCGGGTCTCTACCAGCCGGGCGACCGTGTCTGTTTCCGTCTCGCCATCGACATCCCCCAGATCACCGCCCGCGGGCAGCGACTCGTCGACTTCCTCCCTCCGGGATTCACCTATGAGTCCTGGGCTTTCGGTCAGAACAACACGGTGACCGAGGCGAACGTCGGATTCGACGGGTCCGGCGCAGGCGATGGAGTGCTGATCTGGTTCTCGACCCTCCCGGACTCTGACTTCCCGCCCGGGGACCACCTGGAGATCGTCGTTTCGACGTTCGCTGGTCCTCCTGCGGTAGGGGAACCAGGAGACCTGTTGGAGAACCTGGCGAAGTACCAGGGTGTGAGCACGGATGGTGAGGTCTACTTCAGCCGTGACGATGCAGATGTCGAGTGGGGCGAGCCAAGTATTGAGACGGTGGACAAGTCGGCGTCGGCGACAACCGTCGTCTCGGGCGATGTGGTCGACTTCCAGATCGACGTCACGAACGACGGCAACGCTGAGGCACTGAACTCGGTTATCTGGGATGTACTGCCGGTCGGTCTCGAGTGCGGCACGGTGTCGAGCATCTCTGATTCGGGTGTCTGCCAGACCGGCCCGACACCGGATCGGATCGAATGGACGATCCCGTCGATCGGACCGGGCGCGACTGAGACGCTGACGTATCAGGTCACGATCCCATTGGGGGTCACCGCGGGTGAGTCGTGGACCAACGAAGTCGGTGTCCGCTCGTATCAGGGGCAGATCAACACCGGAATCACCGATTTCACGGACTACTTCCCCGCGAACAACATTGACGACGGCATCGATCCGGCCGACGAGAATGCCCCTGAGGCCCTGGACGACTGGACCTTGGTAACCCCGGATGTGGTCATCGACAAGTCGGGGACGACCTCACTTGTGGACCCCGGCAACAACTTGAACGGTCAGGCGACCATCGGAGAGCAAGTCTTCTTCGAGGTCGAGGTCGACTTCCCCGGCGATGTCACGCTGTACAACCCATCCTTGACCGATGTGATCGAACCCGGGTACGTGTACCAAGGCGATGCGCTGTTCTGCGTCGGACCTTCGGGTCTACCCGACTGTACGCCAGCGCTACCGGTCTCGTGGGATGGGACGCAACTCGAGGCCATCGGCCCAGCAGTCTTCCCTGTCCCGACAGGTGGTGAAACGCTCCGGATGACGTTCTCGGTGATCGTCGATGATGTGCCGGGGAACACGCGTGGTACAAGGATCGACAACGATGCGACGGTGACCTGGGAGGACGTGTCCGGGAGTGAGTCGAGCTTGACGTCGAGTCACAACATCCGCGTCACCGAGCCCAACCTGGTCGTCGACAAGACCAGCGATGACGCCGACGGGATAGTCGATGCCGGACAGACCGTCACCTGGACCATCGATGTCCTCAACGACGGAACACCTACTTTCGTGTCGAGCGCCTACGACCTCGAGATCTGGGATCGGCTTCCCGCCAATCTCGCATGTGGGGATGTTTCGAACATCTCTGACGGCGGCCAATGCCAGACCGTCGACGGTGAGGACTACGTCATCTGGACTCCGTCCGAGTTCGCAGCTCTGGGTGAGGTGACGCGGAACAACTCAGTATCGGTGTCGTTCGACGTCACGATCCCCAGTCCGGTCGTCGCCGGAACTCCGTTCACGAACACCGTAAATGCGTACACGAGCAGCCTCGGTGGTACGGACCCCAACGAGCGGAGCGCCCCTTCGACTACGGCTGGCGAGGTCAACGACTCCGGCCCGGTTGGCTACTTCGCAACGGATGACGACACCCTCATCTCACCCGGTATCGACATCGCAAAGACCGTCACCCCCACCGACCAGACGGTCGGCGAGGGCGTCGAGTACACGCTTGAAGTGACGATTCCGGCCGGAGTCGTGGGATACGACCTCACGGTGATCGACGCCGTCCCGGCCGGTGTTGTCGTCACCTCTCCCGGGTACACCACGAGCAGCTCCTGTGACATGGGTGGCGCCTGTGTACCGTCGGTCGTCGTCACCGAACTCCTCCCGAACGGATCGGACATCGGGTGGTTCCTCGGTGATCAGCCGCTTCCGGCTGTCGCCGATCGAGTCATCACCATCGTCTATGAAGCTTCAATCGATGATGTCGCAGGGAACACCGACGGGACCACCCTCACGAACACGGCGACGATCTACACGAATCAGTCCGACCAGATGGTCTCGCCACCTGGGAATCAGGTGCCGGACGCACCGAACTACGACCTGTCGGGACCCAGCGACGACGCCACGGTGACCGTCTTGGAGCCAGACGTGTCGATCGTCAAGGAAGTATGGAACGGGTCTACCTGGGTCGATGCACGCCGTGCCGTCCCGAACGAGAGCCTGGACTACCGCCTCGTCCTCACGAATGATGGGACCTGGCCAGCCTATGGCCTCGTCGTGACCGACACGATCTCCGTCTTCTCCGGCGATGCAATGGTGCTCGGCACCGTGGCTGACGGCGCCGGCTACACCGTCTCGGACGACGATCCGAGTGACGGATCTCTGGCTTGGCTTGTCGACGGCCCGCTGGCCGGGGCAGGCGCCTCGCTCACGATCACCTACACCCTCGATGTGTGGGACGCCGATTCGGGGGATGAGGATCCAACAGGACCTGAGATCACGAACACTGCAGCCTTGACGGAGTATTGGGCGGTACCGACACCCGACCCGACGATCCACCGTGAGTACTCGGACGGATCCGATTCAGTGGACATCGAGCTCGATCTCGCCTCGCTCGGGGACTACGTGTGGTTCGACGTGGACAACGACGGAGTGCAGGACGCAGGCGAGCCACCGCTGGAGAACGTGGAGATCACCGTCACCTACCTCGGTGCCGATGGAGTCGCGGGCGGAGGAGACGACGAGGTCACCGTCGTGACCACTGACGTCGACGGTCTGTACCTTGTCGAAGACCTTCCGGGAGGCAACTACACCGTGGCGGTGACCGACGGTGTCCCCTCCGGCATGGCTCCGTCGTTCGACTGGGATGACGGGACCACGAGCCCGGACGGCATATGGGTCGGTGCACTCGGTGAGGCAGAGGACACGCGAGACATCGACTTCGGCTACACGGGGACGGGCTCGGTCGGCGACCACATCTGGTTCAACCGCAACGGCGATGGTGTCGTCGATGTCGACGAGCCGGGAATCCCGAACATCACCGGAACCGTCACCTGGCTCGGGTTCGAGAACTCGGTCGGCGGTGGTGACGACATTGTGTATCCGTTCACGACTGATGCGAATGGCGACTACCTCGTCGACCTGCTCCCCGGAGGCGAATACGTCGTGACGGTCACGGGCGGGATTCCGGCGGGAATGGCGAACAACTTCGATGCCGACGGCGGCGACGACGACACATCCTCGCTCACGCTCGGTGCCGGCGAGGACAACCTCGATCAGGACTTCGGCTACGCAGGGGACTCGTCGATCGGTGATCTCGTATGGCACGATGACAACCGGAATGGCGTCCTGGACGGCGCAGAGGTCGGACTCGCAAACGTCGAGGTCGACCTTCTGTGGCCGGGATTCGACGGCATCTTGGGCACTCCGGACGACGACACCTTCACGGTGACCACCGACGGGAACGGGGCCTACCTGTTCGAGGGCCTGAACCCCGGCGACTACACGGTGACCGTGAACGTCGGAACGGTGCCTGCCGGTTTTGTGAACACCTTCGACGAGGATGGGAACCTCGATGACACCGTGGATGTCACCCTTCCTGCCGCCACCGATCACCTGACCGCAGACTTCGGATATGACGGCGACGGCTCGATCGGTGACACGGTCTACTGGGACCTCAATGGTGACGGGACCCAGCAACCCGGCGAGCCCGGGATCCCGGGTGTCAACGTGTTCGTCCGCTACGCAGGCTCGGACGGGATCCTGAACACCACCGATGACGTCGTCTACGTCCATATCACCGATGGCGATGGGGAATATCTTGCGCTTGACCTCGCTCCCGGCCTGTACTCGGTGATGGTCAGCGGGCCGGTCACGTCCTCGGGCATCAACACTGGCGATCCTGACGGGGGTGGTGACAGCATGTCGACGCTCACCCTTGCACCATCGACTTCCGATCTCGACCAGGACTTCGGCTACAGCGGCGATGCCACGATCGGTGACTTCGTCTGGTACGACATCAACGGTGACGGTGTACAAGACGCTGGGGAGCCGGGCCTGGATGGCGTCGATGTCGAACTCACATACTTCGGGCCGGACGGTCGAGAGGGCACGGCTGACGACCTTGTGTTCACCACCACGACGGCAGGTGGTGGTCTGTACGAATTCGACATGCTCCCCGGTGGTGACTACATCGTCTCGGTGGACACCTCCACTCTGCCGGGAGGCACGGTCCCGACATTCGATCGTGACGGCAGCCTCGACGACGAAACGCCGGTGACGCTCACCCTCGGTGACGACATCGACGATGCAGACTTCGGCTACACCGGTTCGGGCGAGATCGGTGACTACATCTGGTGGGATCTCAACGCTGACGGTGTCCAGGACGTCGGTGAGCCCGGCTGGCCGGGAATCGACGTCACCGTGACCTACCTCGGGGTCGACGGCACCTTCGGGACCGCCGATGACGCGCAGTTCGACACGACGACCGATGCCGACGGTGGCTACCTCGTCCAGAGTCTCGTGAGCGGCATGTACCGTGTTGTGGTTGACGCGAGTGATCTGCCTCCCGACGTCGAGGCTACGTACAGTCCCGGCATCGACCCGTTCCAGTCAGAGTTCCTGCTCGGCGAGGCCGAATCCAACCTCGAACAGGACTTCGGCTACACCGGGACGAACGCACTCGGGGACTATGTGTGGCTCGATGCGAATGCTGATGCAAACCAGGATGTAGCCGAACCCGGCGCCGACGACGTCACCGTGGAGATCGCTTGGGCAGGACTCAACGGCACGATCGGCGATGCTGACGACATCACCATCACGACCCTCACTGCCGGTGGAGGGATCTACGGGCAAGGCGGACTCGTCGATGGTGTCTACGAGGTACGTGTGGACACGGCGACGTTCCCTGCGGGCTGGGAAGCCAACAGTGACCTCGACGGTGGCGACCCGACGCTGACGACCGTGGAGTTCCTGGGCGGCAACCCGCTCCCGGACGCCGCCGGCCCGGTCGCTCCGAAACTGGCAGCCTATGAGTCACGGGATGATGTGGACTTCGGCTTGATCTCAACAGCGACGCTCTCGGGCAACGTTTGGCATGACGTGAACGCAGACACGATCAACGATGCGCTGGAGTTCGGACTTCCCAACGTGACCGTCACGGCGACGTGGCAGGGTCCCGCCGGCGACATCGACTTCGTCTTCACTACCGATGCGTTGGGCAACTGGCAGCTCCTCAATGCGCCTCCCGGCGACTACTCAGTCGTCGCCGATGAAACGACCGTGCCGGCTGGCTACATCAACACGACACCGATCGACGTAGCCGTATCGGTCCCGGCCGCAGGTGAGGGATATGTCGAGCATGGCTTCGTCGGTCCGGTGACGATTGGTTCGCTGGTCTGGGTCGACGACAACGGGAACGGGATACTCGACGGTTCCGAGCAGGGAATCGCCGGAGTCGCGGTGGAGCTCGTCACCTCGAGTGGGTCGGTCTTCACGGTCACCGATGCAGCTGGGCAGTACCTCTTCACGGACCAGTTGCCTGGCACCTTCACTGTCCGCCTCGATCCGGACACCATCCCGGACAACCTCGTGCAGACGTACTCGAAGGACGGGGTCCTGAACCTCGAGACGACAGGAACGGTGACGGAGTTTGAGTCGGTCCTGGACGTCAACTTCGGCTTCCAGGAGGATGAGTTGCCCGTCACCGGGGGGCCACTCGACCGGATCTTCTACCTTGCGCTTGCTCTGATCGGTCTCGGCCTGGTCGCCGTCCTTCCGAACCTCCGTAGGTACGACGGCTAGCGTCACCGCACGCCGCCCGGGAAGGGGTTCTCGGGGCCAAACGTCGTCTGGCGGCCAGAAGAAGCCATACTCGCGCGTATGCACGTCCCGGCACGGATTCTCTACGGCGGGCGATCCGGGGCGCCGGTCGCCCTGATCGCCGCCACGGCAGCGGTCACCGCGATGTTCACTGCAACCCCGTTCCTCATCGCTCCGATCGCCGCGCGGTTCGAGGTCTCGGAGGGTGCTGTGGGGCTCGTATCGGTGACGCAGGTCGGGGCGTTCGCCATTGCGAATTTCGTGCTCCCTCGGCTCGTCCGACCGAATGGGAAGCTTCTTCGACTCGCAGCCGTGACGCTCTTCGTGTTCACAGTCGCAAGTGTGTACGCACCCGGGTATGGGGCGCTGATCGGATTGCGTCTCGTCGCAGGCGGGGCGGCCGGATGCATCACCTGGCTCGCATGGACGACCGCAATGCAACGGGCCACGACGATGGCCCCGATCGCTGCAACCGGTCCAGTGACTGCGTTGGTCGCCTCACCAATACTCTCGTTGTTGTCCGAACATGGCGATCGGGCGGTGTATTGGGCACTTGCCGTCGCAGCGATCCCGGCGTTCGTGTTCGTTGCACCCGTTGCAGGGAGGCGGCGCAAGCGTGGTGTCATCTCTGCGTCGCGGTCGAACCGAGTCCTGCTCGCGGCGCTCGCAGCGGTGACGTTCTTCGGCTCGAGCCTTTACATCAACGAGTCGATCGTCGCCCGCGACTTCCACGACCTCACTCCGTTCGCAGCCTCGATCGCGTTCAGCCTCAACGCGTTCGGTGGGTTGGTGGGCGCGCGATTGTCGACGAGGCACCGGCACCCCGGCTGGTTCATGGTGTCGATCGGTCTCGGTGCGCTCGCAACCGTCTTTGGGCCGCTGCCGTTGTTCTATGTGGGCATGTTCTGGTGGGGGTTCGCATTCTGGATGGCCGTGCCCGGTGTATTGCAGATGCTCGTGGACCGTTCGTTGGAACCCTCAGAACGTGCGGGTGACGGTCAAGGGGTGATGGCTGTAGGTCGTTCCTTCGGACCGCTCATGGGTGGCGTATTCGTGGATGCCGGATCGATTTCGTCGCTCGCGATCGTTGCCGCGTCAGGGATCGCCGCTGCAGGAGGCACCGTCGTGGCCGTCAAGCAGGGGCGCGAGCTGCTTCCACCGACCGATCTCGGCACCATCGACCAGCAGTGATCCCGAAGTTGTTGACGGGCGCTCCGGAAGAGGCTCAGTCGTCGGTGTCGCCGAGGTCGTAGCCCGGCCACCATCGGATGAGCCAACCGAGACCGATGAACACGACCAGGATGATCGCCGAGTAGATCGCCACTGCGACGTACCCACCATTGGCCGGGTCCAGGAACGGGTATGGGTACCACTCGACCGCTGCGCCGCGTATGAGGCTGTAGACGAGGAACACGCATGGAAACACGAGCCAGGCTCCGAGCAACGACCGTTCGTACCGTTCGCGTGGAGGGAACAGGAACCAGTCGGCGATCAATGCGATCGGTGCGGCGGTGTGTTGGATGTAGTCCACCCAGACGCGGTACTCGCCGACATCCGCTCCGAGCGGTCGGAGGACGACGGCATAGACCAGCAGCGTCACCGTCATGTACAACGTCACCGCTCCACGGAACTTTCCGTTCGTTCCCATCCAATCGGGTCTGATGGCCTGGGCGCCCATGAGGATCATGGCGAGGATGTTCGACTCGATCGTGAAGTACGAGAAGTAGTTGATCGGGTTGAACGGTCGCGAATCGTTGCCAGCCGCATCGGCGAACGAAACGATCAGCGACACCAAGACGGCGATCGCGACGAGGCCCCGGACCACACGGGCAGTCGTTCCCATTCCGCGTGCGGGGGCGCGTGCCTGTGTCGTCATGCCCGTCGATCCTACAGCACAGCAACTTTCTCGACAGGGCAATTCCGGGTTGAAAACCAGACTCCACAAGGGTTACTAGGTAACTAGTTACCTAGTGCGCGAATCAATGACTTTCAAGGGGTTCGCGGGGTGCGACGAAGGGACGGGTATGACACACCGCAACACCTTTCACAAGACCATCCGCATCACCCTCGCTCTGGCGCTCCTCGCGGCGAGCTTCGCCGGAGTCGTCGTCTCGTCGACCCCTGCACAGGCCACACCGGTCGACTGCAGTCGGGGCACGAACCTCTCGTTCGAGCAGCCGGTCATCGACTCCGACTGGGACATCGTCTCCACACCAGGCTGGTCCTCGACCGATACCGGTATCGAGATCTGGCAGTCCGGATTCAACGGCGCCGTGGCACCCGACGGCGACCAGTTGGCAGAACTCCAAGGAAACAACACTGCGGCGAACTGGCAGGACATCTCGACCTTGCCGGGGGACGTCCTTGCCTGGAGCTTCCATCACCGAGGCCGGGTGAACGATGACACGGTTCGCGTCGACATCGGATCGACGACGACCCAGACGAACGAGGGTCAGTTCACGACGGGTACGACGGCGTTCATCAAGTACGCCGGTACCTACACGGTTCCGTCGGGGCAGACGACAACACGTTTCGTCCTGGACCCGGTCGACACCGGCAGTGTCGGAAACCTCGTCGACCTGGTGGAGTTCGCCTTCACCTGCGACATCGACATCACCACGACATTCGACGGCTACACCGACCTTGACACGTCCGGCAACGTGACGGTCGGCGACACCTTCGACTTTTCGTATCTCGTCACGAATCTTGGAACGGCGACGCTCGATTCGGTGGGCGTCACCGACCTTCTCGGGGAGTCGGTCGTCTGCAACGACACGCTTCTCGTCCCGGACGCAAGCACGACGTGTTCCACGACGCACTCGATCACGCAACCCGAGATCGATGCGGGTGCGGTCGTGAGCGATGCGACAGCTTCTGGTACCGACGCAGCGGGCGTGACCGTGACTTCTTCCGATACAGAATCCGTTCCCGTAGAGCACGACCCGGCCATCACACTCGAGAAGTCCGGAACGAGCGACAACGCCGTCGTGGCACCGGCAGACAGGACGGACGTCGGAGACGTCATCGACTACACCTTCTCCGTCACCAACACGGGCAACGTGACGCTGACAGCCATAGCGATCGACGACCCGCCTCTCGCAGCGGTGACCTGCCCTCCCGACGATGTCGCACCCGGTGCAACCGTCGAGTGCACCGGAAGCTATGGCGTCACCCAGGGCGACATCGAAGCGGGCTCTGTATACAACGAAGCGTCGGCTTCCGCGACCCCACCGGTGGGTGACGCAGTCGTCACCACCGCTGACACCACGGTTGATCTGGTGCAGGTGACCTCGATCGACATCACGAAGTCCACGGCGACGGTTTCGTACGACACCGTCGGTGAGGTCGTGACCTATGAACTCACACTCACCAACACCGGCAACGTTGCATTGAGCGACGTGGTCGTATCGGATGCCAACGCAGACGACGGAAGCATCGAGTGCACTCCGGCCGCACCGCTGTCGCTCGCACCCGGATCGAGCGCGACCTGCACCGCCGAGCACACCGTCACCCAGGACGATCTCGATAGCGGTTCCATCTCCAACACGGCGTCTGTCGATGCGGTCGGGACCGCAAACGACGAGCCTGCAACGGCGGCTTCGAACGAGGTGATCGTTGATGCCATCCAGACTCCGGGTCTTGATGTCACGAAGACCGTGACGAGCGAGCCGCTCGGCGACGGTCGATTCAGCCTCGAATACGTGATCACGGTCACCAACACCGGGAATGTCACTGCGACCTCCGTCGCGGTGACCGATGATCTCGACGCAGTGTTCGGACCCGATGGCTATGCGATCGAGACCATGTCCTCCACGGTCTTTACGGTCAATCCGGCATATGACGGGTCGACGGACACCGAGATGCTCGTCGGTTCCGACACCCTCGCACCCGGTGCGTCCGGTGCGATCTACCTCAGCGTGACAACCGAACCAACCGCGAATCCCGGTCCGTACGTGAACAACGTCTCGGTCCTCGCCGACGGTGCCGGTGAACCGACGAGCGCCGTGGCCGATGTCGGCGCAGAGCTCGACGTGTCCTTCGATCTGCGAATCGAGAAGACATCGTCCGTGTCGGTTGCCCCGGGTGACGATGCCACGTGGACGATCACGGTCATCAACGAAGGGCCATCCGCAACCTTTGGTCCGATCACCGTGACGGACACCCTCACTGACGACCTCTCGTACGTCGGTTTCAACGGCACCGGTTGGGCATGCACACACAGCCATGGTGTCGTGACCTGCACCCGCGACGGTGCGCTCGCTTCCGGCGAGTCGACGAGTCTCGAGATCGTCACCACAGTGAATGCGGCGATCGGCGAGACCGTCGAGAACCGGGCCTCGGTCGTCGCTTCGGATGGTGAGAACGAGACGGATCCATCGAACAACGCGGCCGTGGCCTCCATCAACGTGGACTCGTTGCCCATTACCGGGATCGACACGGCAGACTTCGCAGCGATCGCCCTTGCAAGTCTTGTCTTCGGATTGATGCTGGTGGGCCTGACGTCCCGTCGCCGTCCGAGAACCGCTCGCTGAGTCAGCCGAAGGTCACCACGGTGTCGGCGTCGTCCTGTAGATCGCGTGCGTTCGGTCCGTAGCTCTCGGCGAACGCGTGGAGCGCCTCTCGCCCGACGGTGAGCCTTTGCGAGAACACAGTCCACTCGATTCCGGAGGTGTATGGCGGCGTCGTCAGCGACCCGAGGTAGCGGAAGGCGGGAGACGTCGTCGGTACGATCCGTTCCAGGTGGGCCATCGTTGGGGAGTCAGTGGCCCGTCCGATGAATTGATCGATCGGGTGCTCTCCCTCATCGACGTCGAACATCACCCCGAGCACGGCAAGCTTCCCCTCTGCCGACTCATGCACCAGATGCGTCTCCAAGTCGGCGCGGTGACCATCGATGGTGTGCTCGGACGGGGCGTGGGAATGGATTTCGATGAGGGTGTACTGGAGCCCGTCGAGATCCAGCACACCGCCGGGCTCGGCAAGCGCCGACACGGTGGTGCCACGGTCGACGAGCCGGATGGTGCTCATGTGGTGATAAGAGATCGAGCCGCGGGCCGTGTGCCGACCGGACGTCCGGGAGTTCAGGGCGATGGGTGACTGCATGGGCCGATCGTACCCGCCTTCCGGTCAGCGTCCGAGGTCACGGACACCCGTCGTTCCAGCCCGGAGCGTTCGCATCCAGCCAGGTCGCATACGCACCGTTGGGTGTGGTGAGGCACCCGGACTGACCGAACAGGATCAAGGTCGCGAGGTTCGGGAGGGTCATGAAGCCTCCCGGGACCTCTCCTGCGAGCCCGTTGTTGGCGAGGTTGACCAGTACCAGCGTGTCGACGCTGGCGATCGACGCAGGGATGGCGCCTGTCAGCGCGTTGCCGTTGACCATGAGGGTGATGAGGCCGGGAGGATTGCCGAGTTCGGTGGGTATCGGCCCCGTGAGCTGGTTGTTGCTGACGATCAGATACTCGAGTGTGGTGAGATCCCCCAGATCGGCCGGGATGGACCCGTCGAGCATGTTGTCGGCAAGGTGGATCGTGTCGATCGCGGGGAGATCGCCCAGCTCGACCGGTATGCCCCCAGTGAGTTCGTTTCCGTAGAGATACAGCTGTTCGAGCGTCGTCAGCGAACCGATCTGTGTCGGGATTGCTCCGTCGAGATCATTGCTCGCGAGATTGAAGTACACGATGGAAGAGAGTCCACCGATCTCGGTGGGGATGGAGCCGTCGAGTTCGTTGGCGCGGAGGTTCAGCGTCTCCAGGTTCTCCAAGCCGAAGAGTTCCGGTGGAAGCTCCCCGAGGAAGTTGTTCTCTTGGCCGAAGAGGGTTTCGAGCGATGTCAGCTGACCGATGGCCGCCGGGATCAGTCCGGTGAACTCGTTGCCGTTGACTCGAAGTGTCACGAGGTCCTCGAGGTTGCCGATGTCCTCCGAGATCACACTGGTGAAGCCGTTGTCGTCGAGGCCCAGATACCTGAGGGCGGTCAGATCCCACAGCTCACTCGGGAGCACCCCGTCGAGATCGTTGTCGCTGAGGCTCAGGTGGGTGAGCTGTGTCAGCTGCCCGATCTCTGCCGGGATCGAACCGGTGAGGGCGTTGGATCGTAGATCCAGGGAACTCAGAGCAACGAGGTTCCCGATCTCGGTCGGGATGGAGCCGAGGAGGTTGTTCTCCGAGAAATTGATGGTGTCGAGCTCCGTCAGGTCGCCGAGGCTCGCAGGGATCAGTCCCGTCAGGTCGTTGGCGCTGAGGTCGAGCGCTTCCAGATCGAGGAGATTGCCGATGTCCTCGGAGATGACGCTCTCGAGAAGGTTGTGGGACAGGTCGAGTGACTCGAGCCCCACCAGCGACCACACTTCCGACGGAATCGTGCCGGAGATGCTGTTGCCCCGGAGCTCGAGCTGTGTCATGTGAGCGAGATCCTCGATCTCGCTCGGGAGTGGCCCGTCGAGGCCTTTGAACAGGAGAACGAGCGACGACACGTTCGATCCGTCGCACCCGACTCCGGTCCACACGCACGGGTTCGGATGTGCCTTCCAGTGGTCCACGTCGGTCCACGCTGGTCCGTTCGTCGAGCTGTACAACGCGAGAAGTGCTTCGCATTCGGAGGGCTCGACGCCTGTCTGTACGTTGCAGTCGTACAGCTGCGGCTGTCGGTTGGTGCCGGGCTCCCCGACCAGCGGCTCACCAGCGAACCGCCATAGGAAGGTTGCGAACTGTGCCCGAGTGACAGGATCGTGGGGAGAGAACGTGGTGGGACTGGTTCCCTGCGTAAGGCCGTGTTCCACCATCCAGAGAACCGCGTTCGTGAACCACTCGCCGAGCGGAACATCGTCGAACCCCGGGTCCTTTCCCCCCGGGATCGGTTCGCCGGCGTAGCGGTACAGGAACGTTGCGGCTTGGGCGCGCGTCAGTAGGTCGTCTGGGCCGAAGTGTGTCTTGCTGATGCCTTGCGTGATCGCATGAAGGAGAAGCCATCCGACGGCGTCTTCGTAGTACACCCCGCTCGGGATGTCGACGAACCAGTGGTCGACACCGAGGGGCTCGCCGCCGAACCGATGGAGGAATGCCGCGACCTGGGCTCGCGTCACCGGGTCGTCGGGGGAGAAGGTGGTCGGCGACGTCCCGGATGTGATCCCCTGATCGACCATCCAGTCGACGGCATCGGCGTAGTACGCCCCCGGATCGACGTCGTCGAATCCGACCGCTGGGCTGACTGCGAAGATACCGAGGAACAGTGCAACCGCTGCGGCGATGGCGAGAAACCGCCGTCGGAACGGCGCGCTGAGCAGACTCGTCATGGTGACCCGATCCCTTCGGTGAAGCCTCGTTGCACAGCGTACGCGAGTCTCCATCGTCATGGTGGCCTCGATCGCATCTCGGACCGGGCGATAGCCTTGGCGGTCGCGCTACTCAAGTATCGAGGGGACGGTGCCGATTCAATGCGTATGGATCTAGGAGTGGCGACTCGACCGGGTCGCACACGTTCGTTGTCGCTTCCGCGCGTTGCGCTGGGGTGCGCTGTCGCGCTCGCGGCAATGTTCGTTGTCCTCGCCGTCGGTCAACGTCCCGCCTTGGCCGTCTCCAGCCAAACGGGGTTCGAGCACTGCCTGCTCGACAAGATCAACGAGGCCAGAGCCGATCACGGTGTTCCCCCCGTAGAGATGGCGTATGACCGGATTCCCCAGGTCCGGGACTGGTCAGAGTGGATGCGCTTCAACGAGTTCCGTCACATGACGAACGCCGAACGGAATCCGATCCTCCCGAGCACGTGGTGGACCTGGGCGGAGAACATCGCGATGTATGGGAGCCAACACATCGGTTGTGGCGTCATCCACAACATGTTCATGAACTCGTCGGGGCACCGGGCCAACATCCTCAACTCGAAGCAGGAGTATGTAGCTCTTGGTGCCTACGTGGACGGTTCCGGTTGGTGGGTGACCCAGTTGTTCTTCTCCGCTCACGGCTATGTACCGGAATGCGACGGAGCGTTCTGTGACGACGACGAGTCCCCGTTCGAACCGGACATCAACACAATCGCCGCTGAGGGTGTGACCAACGGCTGCAACTCCATCGGGACGCGCTTTTGTCCCGAGGAGGGTGTCACCCGTGCCGAGATGGCCTCGTTCATCGTTCGGTTGCTCGGATTGACGGATCGTGGATCGGTGGATTTCACTGATGACGACCATTCCGTGCACGAGGCTGATATCGAGCGGCTGGCAACGGCGGGTATCACGCTGGGCTGCGATGTGAGCGGCCCGAGATTCTGTCCGGACCGGATCGTCCCACGTGAGCAGATGGCAGCCTTCTTGGCGCGAGCGCTCGGATTGACGGATCGTGGATCGGTGGATTTCACCGATGACGATGGGTCGCCGTTCGAAGCAGACATCGAGCGGGTTGCCACGGCCGGGATCTCCATGGGTTGCGACGCCAGCGGCCCGCGCTTCTGTCCGACGGCACCGGTCACCCGTGAACAGATGGCCGGCTTCCTGGCTCGATCACTCTCGCTCCTCGACTGATTCGGCGTCTGGCTTCGGACGCGCAAGAGGGGCGATCCGCCAGATCGCCCCTCTCACTTCGATCGTACGTGATCCGCCCCGGGTGGCACCGGGAACGATACCGCGTCATGCCGTCAGGAACTTCTCCAGGTCGGCAGCAGTCTGGTCGTCGCCTACGATGAACGCCTCGACGTTGTCGTGGGCGACGCTGTCGTGGTACTGGACCGATGGCGACTTCATGAAGTACGAAGACGGGGCGAGGAGTGGCCCTGCCATCCCACGATCCAGACCGATCTTTGCGCAACGCACTGCGTCGATGATCACACCGGCAGAGTTGGGGGAGTCCCACACCTCGAGTTTGAGCTCGACGTTGAGTGGCGTGTCGCCGAAGGACGTACCTTCGAGCCGGATGTAGGCCCACTTGCGGTCCGTGAGCCACGGAACGTGGTCCGAGGGACCGATGTGGACGGAGTCGGTCGAGATGCCCTGATCGATCTGCGAAGTCACGGACTGCGTCTTCGAGATCTTCTTCGACTGGAGGCGATTCCGCTCCAACATGTTCATGAAGTCCATGTTGCCCCCGAAGTTCAGCTGGTACGTGTTGTCGATCTTGACACCACGGTCTTCGAACAGGCGGGCGAGCTGACGGTGCGTGATCGTGGCACCGACCTGGGACTTGATGTCGTCACCGATGATCGGGAGACCGGCGTCGACGAACTTCTGTGCCCACTCGGGATCGGAGGCGATGAACACGGGGATCGCGTTCACGAACGCAACACCGGCGTCGAGTGCCGCCTGTGCGTAGAACTTGGTGGCTTCTTCCGAACCGACGGGGAGATAGGAGACGAGCACATCGGCGCCGGACTCTTTCAACGCCTCCACGACATCGACCGGCTCAGCAGGGGACTCTTCGACCTGGTCGACGTAGTACTGACCGAGGCCGTCGAGCGTCGGGCCACGGAGCACCTCAACGCCGAGGTTCGAGACATCGGCGAACTGGATCGTGTTGTTCTGGCCCGCCCAGATCGCCTTGGCGATATCCTGACCGACCTTGGAAGCGTCGACGTCGAACGCTGCGACGAACTCCACATCTCCGACGTGGTAGTCACCGAGTTGGACGTGCATCAGGCCGGGGACACTGAGCTCCGGGTCGGCGTCCTTGTAGTACTCGACTCCTTGGATGAGCGAGTTGGCGCAGTTTCCGAGCCCTGCGATGGCTACTCGTACCTTGGACATGGTGTTTCTCCTCTGGTGGTCCGGGCTAGATGCTCGCCCCGAGCCGACGCTCGGTGGCGATCAGGCTGTCCAGCCATGCGACATCTGCTTCGATGGACTGCATCGCATGCTCCATGAGAGCGAGGCGATAGCGGTCCGGGTCTTGGGCGGTGCGTGCTTCGACGAAGATCTCGCGGGCAGCTTTGAGCTGGCCGGAGAGCTGCGTGCGGCGACGATTCAGCACTCGTTCGCGGTGATCCTTCGGGAGGCGGGAGAGGAAGGCGAGGCGTATCTGGAAGGCCCGGTCGGTCTCGGATGCTTCAGGGTCTGCAGCCAAGAGTTCAGCGAAGACGGTGCGGCCCTCGTCGGTGATCTCGTAGGCCTTTCGCCGCCCGGATCCTTCGGTCGCCTCGATCGCTCCGCGCTTCTCGAGCCGGCGGAGTGCCGGGTACAGGGAACCGAACGACACGGTCCAGAAGCCGAGTTCAGCGAGGGACCGCTTGATCTCGTACCCGTGGCGCGGGCGTTCCATGAGCAGTCCGAGGACGGCGAAGTCGAGCATGACGGGCAGTGTATATCGAATCGATACATATGTCTATATCGAATCGATATATCGGGCCAGGATCTCAGATCCCAGATTCCAGATCCCAGTTCAGATGTCGAGGTAGGTGGAGCGGATGAGAAGATCGACCTCGTGGGCGGTGGCGATGCGGTGGAGGGTTCGGATCGCTGGGAGGAGGTCGTCGGTTTCGATGAACCGGTCGATAGACGTCGTCGCCTCGACCCGTTCCGCGATGGGGACGCTGCCCCGCAACCAGCCAGCCGCGTGGTGCAGTGCGTTGACGTGGTTCCCTTTGGTCGGATCGGTTGCGAGTGCCATTTCAAAATCGGTGCGATACTCCGCAGCAAGGGCAGACCGATCCATCGAAGCGCCGTTCGCCACGAGGGGACCAAGGATCCGATATCTGGCTTCGTCGTGCGCGAGCAGTAGGAGCTTCTCGCGAGTGTGAAACGCGATGAGGTCACCGATCGTCCAGGTGGTGGCGAAGAGTTCCTCGACGCGACGCCGCGCTGCCGGTCGGTCGTGGACCGCGATGCGTTTCTGTTCCATACCTTGAATACGGTGCCAGCCCGCGGCGCGGCTTGCGCTCACGCTAGGCGGTGTCGTAGGCGCTGGTGGCGATCGCTGCGCCGATGATGAGCACTGCCGCGATCGCGATCCCGAGTTCGAAGCTGTCCACCGTCCCCTCGTTCACATATCCGGCCAGCGCCCCGGTGAGCAGTCCTATGAGCCCGAATGAGACGATTGAGCGGGCGGGGAGCGCTGCAATCGCTGCGGCAGCCGTGAAACCGAAGACGCATGCACCGGCGACCATTGCGATCGCCGCCTCGCTCGGCTCTTCCAGTCCGAAGATCGACAGCATCACGAAGAGACCTGCGTAGAACCCGACGAACCCTGCGGCGAGGCCACCAACGGTGCGCCCGATGATGGCCAGCACGCTCACGTCGCCGCGATGTCGCTCCGTCCGGTGTCGCTGGTCGAGGTCAGTGGCCATCGTCTCCTCCTTACGAGTCGATACCGATGCCTACCCGCGGGTGTCGGCCCGCATACATCCCGTTGTCGCGTGAGGCGCTAGGTTGCGCACCGAGAACGCGAAAAGCCGTTTACCCGATCACGAGGAGACCGGATGCCGTACTCGTTCGATGCTGAGCTCTGGCAGTCGGCGATCGAAGGGGCCACATGGGTGTTCGTCACCGTTCCCGACGAGATCTCAGACGACATCGAAGCCTCGGTTCCGACCAAGCGCGGGTTCGGGTCGGTGCGGGTGGAGGTGACGGTCGGTCGCACGACCTGGCGGACGAGCCTGTTCCCAGCCAAGAGTCGCGGCGCCTACATCCTGCCGATGAAGAAGGCCGTCAGAACCGCGGAGTCGCTCGAGGTCGGGGGGCTGGCGCACATCACACTTGAACCGATCGTTGACGAGTGACGTCGGCCGTTGGCGCGTGTTCCGGACTCGAGCACCTATCCGATCGCTACACGATGCGGCGGTCGGACGCCCAGCGTGCCAGCTCGTGCCGATTCGACAGTTGTAGCTTGCGCAGCACGTTCGAGACGTGCGTCTCCACGGTCTTGATGGAGATGTCGAGTCTGCGCGCCACCTGTTTGTAGGCGTAGCCCCGAGCGATCTGTCGGAGGACTTCCTGCTCCCTCGGTGTCAGTTGATCGAGCTCCGGATCGGACTCCACGGGAACAGCTCGTGCAAACGCATCGAGGACGAACCCGGCGAGCGATGGGGAGAACACGGCGTCGCCCCCTGCGACCCGCTCGATCGCATCCGCGAGTTCGTCGGGAGCGATCGACTTCGTCACGTAGCCGCGTGCCCCCGCTCGGATCATCGCGATCACATCTTCGGGTGCGTCGGAGACGGAGAGCGCCAGGAAGCGGATTCCCGGGTGTGTCGAGAGCACGTTGCTCACAACCGCAACGCCGCCACCGCCCGGCATGTGGACATCGACGAGCACGACATCGGGCTGCGCGGAGCGGATTGAGTCAACGGCTTCGTCCACATCCTGTGACGTCCCGGCGATCTCGAATCCATCCTCGAGCTCGGACTGGACGCCGGAGAGGAAGATCCTGTGGTCGTCGACCAGGTACACGGACGTCACAGTGTTCTCGCTTTCATGGTGAGGTGGACCTCGGTGCCGGCTCCGACGTCCGAATCGATCGTCACGGTACCTCCATGGCGCAGCATCCGGCCGTTGATCGACTCAGCGATCCCTCTGCGGTCGCTGTCGACTGTTGCCGGGTCGAAGCCGCGGCCCTGGTCGCTGATGAAGACTTCAACACCATCGGTCGTGACTTCTGCGAACACGGAGACACGATCGGCACCGCTGTGCTCCGCCGCGTTCATCATGGCTTCCGTGGCGGCAGCTACGAGTGCCACCTGCTGATCCTCCGGAAGGTCGGCCTCGCCTACTACCACCACGGACACCGGCACGTCATGTACTTCCTCCGCCTTCGTAGCGGCCGCTTGTAGCGCCCCCACGAGGGTCTCGGTGTCGCCAGCAGCCTCGTCGAACAACCACGCTCGCAGGTCGCGCTCTTGTGCGCGGGCGAGGGTCACCATCTTCTTGGGGTCATCGGACCGTTGGATCAGAGCAAGGGTCTGGAGTACTGAGTCGTGCAGGTGCGCCGCCATCTCGGCCTTCTCCTCCGATCGGATCCGTGCCCGTCGTTCGGATCGCAGGTCCTCGACGAGGGACCAGATCCAGGGTCCTGCGACCAGGAAGAATCCTGCAAGCGCTGCAACGATCGAGATGGCGAGCACTCCTATGCCTGCCAGGCGATCCAAGGAGGAGAGGGCGACAGCAAATCCGGCGACCATCATGACGACACCGCCGACGACGATCCACCACGACCGTTGTCGACCGTCGACCCCCGCGATCCCGGCGATTGACTTCTCGTAGTTGATCCCGGAAGTCTCGATGGCGATCGCAAGTCCGAAGATCACAAGGGTCGCTGGCCACACGAGGAGGCCGAGCCAGAGCCCGGACATCTGAAGGACCAGCATGACAGCGATGAACATGAGGAGGAGCCCGATCTGCTCCCTTGCGCCGAGGGGTTGCGCCGGTGTCGTCGTGCCGTCGTCGGGTGGGACGAGGAGAGCGAAGAGCACGTACAGGATCACACCGACGAACCCTGCGAGAGCAAGGCAAAGGAAGGCCGCCCGCACATAGATGGGTGAGAGCCCGAGTCGTGCACCGATCCCGCCGGCGACGCCTGCGACCATCCGCTCGGAGCGCGAACGACGGAATGGCCAGGACAAGCGAGTGAATGGGGATGTCGGCTGGGTCACGGTGTGCTCACGGGTTCGAGTCTCGAGTGGTTGCTGGTGCATGGTGTCATACGTCCACTCACCGGGCAATCGGGAACGACCCTGACGCGACCCTGATATCTCGGGTATGCACAGGAACATTCCCGATACCAACGTGTAGCGAAGTCGGGCACGATGGTGACATGACAAACAACACAACACACGACCCGAGCGCCCATGGCCGCTTCGAGCGGTCCCGTAGCGAGCGTGTGATCGCAGGTGTGGCTGGCGGAATCGCCCAGCGCCTCGAGATCAACGCTTGGTGGATACGCCTCGGGTTCATCATCTTCGCCTTGGTAGGTGCGGGCATCCTCGCCTACGCCGCACTCTGGATATTCCTCCCGAATCCGGAAGAGCGCTACTCCGCTGCAACTCGGTGGTTCATGGAGCTCGACCTGACCGATAACGGCACGCTCATCGGCGTGATCCTCATGGGAGGGGCTGCCGTCGTGATCGCCTTCCAAGTGTTCGAGTTCTCCGGATGGGCGGTACTCGCGGCGATCATGTTCGCCGCAGGCATCATCCTCTTCCGGGGTGAGCCCCGGGTGCTCCCGCCAGAGCCAGACTCCATACTCGCATCCGCGGACGGGTCGACCGATGGCGGTGGGGTCACCGAACCTGACGACGACCACGAGTCCTCCGGACGGGACGGTGATGGTCCTGATGACGGAGAGGCTGCACCTGCTCCGTTCACGGCGACAGCGGACCGGCCGGTGCCACAGTCACAGGATCCCGATGGTGCGAACGTAGCGCACCGAACCGAGGCGGTGCGAACGTCGCCACCTTCGTACGTCGGGCGGCTCACGATCGCGTCGGTTCTGATCGTGCTCTCGGGCATGGGTCTGCTTGAAGCATCGGGTATTGAGGTTGCGGGATCGGAGAACCTCTTCGATCCGATCCACTACGCAGCAACGGCGCTGGGCATCGTCGGATTCGGTCTGTTGGTGTCAGCGTTCGTCGGGAGGGCTCGATGGCTCATAGCGATCGGTCTGCTTCTCGTTCCGGTGACGATCCTCGCTGCAGTCGTCCCATCTTCGTTCGCGTGGTCGTTCGGCGAGGAACGCTATGCCCCTCGATCGGTCGACTCCATCGAAGAGGTATACGAGTTGGGATTCGGCGAGCTGACGGTCGACCTGACGAACTTGTCCGAGGCGGAACTCGAAGCGATCGGTCTCGTCCGGCTGAAGCTCGGCGCGGGTGAGGCTGTTGTGAAGCTGCCCGATGACGTCGGTGTGCGGATCATCGGAGAGATCGGAGCCGGAGCATCGGACAGCCACGCCGGCGTCGGGTACGGGGACTACGCAGGATTCGGAATCGACATCGACGAACGAATCGGGCCCTGGCCGACCGTCATCACGGTCGAGGGCGAAGTCGGCTTCGGTGTATTGACCATCGAGATCGAGGAGTAGGAAGGATTCTTGCCATGGAACGACACAGAACGGATTTCGTAGCCCTGACCTTCAGCCTGCTCTTCATCGGTGTGGCGATGCTCGCAGCCTTCGACATGTCATTCGACTGGGACGCCCAGGACTGGGTCGTTCCGGCTGCTGCCATGATCCTCGGCATCGGCGTCCTCACCGCGACCCTCCGATCCATTCGGAAGGATCGCTAGCCGACAAGCGTGATCCGGCCCTCGATCTCGTCGCCGTGGTTGCGACCCGTCGGTTCAAAGCCGTACGCGAGGTAGAACGGTCCTGGGCTGCCGCGGCCCGGGTGCCATGAGGTGAGGAGCACTGTTTCTCCGTTCCCTTGGAGGTCTGTGACGAGCATGTCCAGGACCCTGCGACCGATCCCGCGGCGTTGGTGGTGACGATCGATCAGGAAGCGCCACAGGAAGGGATGTCGGTGGGTTTCGAACGTGCCAAGCATCACGAACCCGACCAGCTCACCGTCGGCTTCGATCGCCCTCATCCACGGGCGTATGTCGTCTCCGTCGACGTCCCCCGGGAACAGGTAGGCGTGGAACGACCTCGCCACCGGTGCGACGAATGCCTCCTGCGACCGATGCGTCACGAGTGACCGGACTGCCCCGTAGTTGTCACGATTGATCTCGACGAGTCGGATCGTCGACGGTGGGCCGACCGGGCGGTTGCGCCACTGGTCCCAGTCCTGCCGAAGCATCCCGTAGATCCAGTCGTCCGAGACTTCGTCGCCTTCCCAGAACGATCCTCTCGTGTGTCCTTCGAAGAGCAGTCCGCATCGTTCAAGTACTTGGGCGGATGCCCGGTTGTCGGGATGGAGCTGGCCGAACACACGATGCACCCAACGCCCCTCGAAGAGATACTCGACAACTGCCTCGAGTGCCTCGACGGCATACCCGTGACCCCACGCATGTTGTGCGAACGTGTAGCCGACCTCGGCGGTGCGCCCGCCCCACGTCAGCTGCACGACGATCTCACCGATGGGTGTCTCCGTATCGTTGGTGTCGACGATCGCCGTCCACCAGTTGCCGTCGGTCGGGCGGCCCTTCGCGATGGCGTCATCGACCATGGATCTGGCACTGTCGAGAGGGAACGGTGGGGTCCATGCTTGGAAGTGGGCGACTCGCGGATCGGACCGCCACGCGGCGATTGGTTCGGCATCGGACATCCGTGGCAACCGGACGGTGAGCCGGTCGGTCCGGATGGGGAGAAACGGACCTGGGTCGGTCAGTACGCTCCGCCGAGTTTCGTGTGATCCCATGATGAGACCTTCTCCGGTTCGACGATGACTGCGGTGTTCTTCTCTGCGAACCTTCCGAAGGCCTGTTCGAGCGCAACGGGATCCAACTCGACGGGTTCGTCTCCGACCATCGGGTACCGGGCAGCCAGGCGTCCATAGATGTCGAGCACGTATGCCGGGTCGGTGACCAGGGTCGCCCGGCCGCGAATCATCACGCCACGTAGTTCTGCATAGGTGTCACCGGTCTCGACCAGGACCGAGAGCCGTGGATCGCGGTTCAGGTTCACGATCTTCTGGGATTTGGTGAACGAACGAAACACGATCTTGCCGTCATCCATCACAAACCACATCGGTGCGAGGTGCGGGCCACCGTCTTTACCCAGCGTGGCCACCTGGAGCACTTTGGCGCCGGAAGCAAGGAAGTCCTGCAGCTCGGTGTCGGTCATGGAGATGTCTTTGCGGGCCATAGCCGAAAGCCTACGGCTTTCTGAGTACGCAGTACTGAGTACTCCGTACACAGACCGACAACCCAGGTCTATTCGGAGATCGGACTGTCGGAGATCGTCCACGTCATAGGCATGCTCCGTGCGTCGGTGTCGATCGGACGGGTATCATGTGGTTATCCCCCAACCCGTCGTGGTGGGGAGAGAGGACATTCGTATGACCGACGCTGTTCGCCGTCCGATGACGGCTCCGATGGTCGCCGCCCGCAAGGGTGGCGAGAAGCTGAAGATGGTCACCGCTTATGACGCCCCGACGGCGAGGATCGCCGATCGTGCGGGCGCGGACATCATCTTGGTGGGCGATTCCGTGGCCAACGTCGTGCTCGGCCACGACGACACCCTGGCCGTGACGGTCGACGTAATGGTGCATCACACCGCAGCGGTCACCCGCACGGACCCGAAGGCGCTCGTCGTCGGAGACATGCCGTGGCTGTCGTACCACAGCACCACGCAGGAGACGGTCGCAAACGCCGGGCGTCTCATCCGTGAAGGGGGAGCCGGAGCGGTCAAGCTGGAGGGTGGTCGCAAGAGACTCGCGATGGTCGAGGCCGTTCGCGATGCCGAGATCCCGGTGATGGGTCATCTCGGCTTGACACCGCAGTCTGTGCACTCGATGGGTGGGTATCGCGTACAGGGCAAGGAAGCCCACGCCGCCTATGAACTGATCTCAGACGCCAGCGCGCTGGTCGACGCCGGGGTCTTCGCCATCGTCCTCGAAGGGGTTCCCGATGTCGTCGCGTCGATCGTGACGGAGGAGATTCCGGTCCCAACGATCGGCATTGGAGCCGGCGCAGCATGCGATGGGCAGGTGTTGGTGTTCCACGACGTCACCGGCTTGGGGGCCGGGGAGTACCTGCCGAAGTTCGTCCGCCAGTATGCGTCCCTCGCCGATGATGCCGTCGAGGCACTCGAGGCGTTCTTCGCGGATGTGGACTCAGGAGCCTTCCCCTCGGAGGTGGAGACATATCACATGCCTGCGGAGTCCGAGGAGATCCTCCGCAACCTTGCGAATCCGAGTGACCACATCCTCGCCGACGAAGCCATGGAGCGGGCACCCGACGCCTGACAGTCTCTGCCGAGTCTCGAAGGGCGCTTGCTGGACCCCGCGGTAGCCTCGCGAGCATGATCCGGTACGTACTGCTGGTGCTCTGTCTCATTGCGATCGTCGGTTGCACCGACGATGTGAACGACGGGCTACAGACATCATCGACGACACCGACGTCCGGTACGGATGCGATTTCGGTCCCTCCGCAACTGGCGGATCTCGAGGTGGAGGAGGTCACGGTCGGGGACCGAATCCTCACGCTTGCGATCGCCGACTCTCCGACGCTTCGTAGCCAAGGGCTCATGGGTGTCGAGGATCTGGGCGATCTCGACGGAATGCTCTTCTACTGGCGTCACGACGCAGGCAGTGCAGGTTTCTGGATGAAGGACACGCTCATCCCGCTTGACGTCGTCTGGTTCCTGGAAGACGGATCATTTGCGGGTCGAGCGTCGATGGAACCGTGCCCTTCCACTGCTGATGACTGCCCGACGTACGATCCGGGCGACGGCATCGACTACCGCTTTGCGATCGAAGCAAATCCCGGCGACCTGGACTGGATCGACACCTCGACCGTGATCGTCTACGAAGACGAGTAGCGATCGAGGGTCTGAGTACTCAGTACTCAGTACGCAGTACAAAGTGGTGGGAGGCAAGAGGTCACCGGTCTTCGTGTGTGTTCTCTTCACTTTGCGTCCTCCCTTTGGGGGGACGGACGACCGAGTACGAAGTACAGAGTGGTGGGAGGCAAGCGGCCTACCGGTCTTCCTGCATACCCGGTCTATTTTGCGTCCTCCCTTTAGGGGGGACGGACGACGGGTTCGGCGGTTCGTCAGAAGCGCCGTGGCCGGGGTCAGGGGGGCGTGGGAGCCTGCGACCGCAACGCCGATCCACCGAACCCCAACGCTGCGCCCTACACGCCATCCCACGCCGCTTCCTCGATCAGGTCAAGGAGTGCTGCGTTCCCGGCTGGTGTCAGATGTACCAAATCGCTGCGGAGGTACACGTCTTCGTTGCCGGTGGCAGCGGTGTGCCAATCGACCAGGAACGCGTTGTCATACCGGTCCACGCCTGCCTCGATGATCGCGTTCGTCTCCGATTCCCACCCTCGGTCGATCCGGAGGTTGACGAACAGCACACGAGGCACCAGCGCGGCCACCTCCATGATTCGATCCATCCGTTCGTCCGTTGCTCCACCGTTCGCACCGAGATTGACCACGAGGAGCTGGGGTCCATCGGGTCGGTCGACCATGTCGATGACCGCATCGACTCCCTCGCCAAACGGGCGACTGGTTCGGGCATTGATTCGTGCACCGACAAATCGCTCCTCGATCTCGCTCGTCGCTCCCACCGTCAGCGAATCTCCGACGAACACCGCCCACCCTTCAGGCGGTTCGAACAGGAAGGGGACCGCTGCCGTCCGCGTCGAGCCGTCGGGGTTGGTGGCAGTGACGACCAACGTGTTCTCGCCCGGCTGACTCCACACATCGTCGAACCGGAAGACCCCGTGCTCGTCGACATCGGCTTCGACATCGTTGACCGTCACCGTCGCCCCGGGACTCGTCCTGCCATCGATCACTGTCTGGTACACGTCGACGGTCTCGCCGGGTGCGAGATCGAACGTCAGGTCGGGTGGGTCGGATCCTTCGGGTTCTCCGATGTTGATGAACGTGGTGGTCGTCTCGGCCCCGGGCGGGACGGTGGTAGTGGCGTCTTCGCTCCCGGTCGTGCAGGCGGCGAGGGCGAGACCGAGTGCGAGCACGCATGCGCCGATCCGCCGGAATCTCATGGCGTGTGCGGCGTCGGCTCTATGCTCGCAGGCAGGTATCACCCGTTTCCCCCGAGTGGTGGACATCTACGCATATGCAAGCAGCGGAAGAGCGATATCTGGATGATCTGGAGCCGCCGCTCCGGTTGCCCTACCTGAGGGGTCTCGATGGGCTTCGGGCAATCGCGGTAATCGCCGTCGTGCTCTATCACGCCGAGGTTCCCTGGGCACGTGGCGGGTTCCTGGGGGTGGAGGTGTTCTTCGTCATCTCCGGCTACCTGATCACGTCGTTGCTGCTCCTCGAGTGGTTACGGGACGGCCGCGTCGACATGAAGCGGTTCTGGATCCGCCGGGCCCGTCGCTTGCTCCCTGCCGTCGCATTGCTTCTCGTGACTGTGGCGCTGGCGGTGACGCTGTTCTATCGAGATGGGCTCAATCGGTTGGCTGAGGACGTCGGGGCGGCACTCGGCTACTTCACCAACTGGTTCCTGATCGTCAAGGACGTCTCCTATTTTGATTCCTTCGCACGCCCATCGCTGCTCCAGCACCTGTGGTCACTGAGCGTCGAGGAACAGTTCTATGTGTTGTGGCCGATTGTGTTCTCGGTCGGCTTCTGGCTTCTCAGGTCGTCGGATCGACGGCGCACCATCCGGTCGTTCCTGGTCGTGACCGTCCTCGGAATAGCGACGTCGACGATCCTCATGGCCGTCCTCTTCACTCCGTTCGACGACCCATCGCGGGTCTACTACGGGACCGACACCCGTGCCGCAGGAATCCTCGTCGGTGTCGCCACCGCGTTGCTCGCGATCCCGTGGCGTGCGCACCCCGACCCGACGCGACGTGCCCGCACCGCCATGGCTGGTGTCGGTTGGGCGTCACTCGTGACGCTCATCGTCATCCTCGCGACGATGGACGAGTTCTCGGCGTTCCTCTATCGAGGGGGATTCCTCCTCACCTCTCTGGTGACCGCGGGCCTGATCGTGGCGGCCGTGAGCCCCGCCAGGGTCTTCGGACCGTTGCTCGACAACCCATTGACGCAGTGGATCGGCACCCGGAGCTACGGAATCTATCTCTGGCACTGGCCCGTGTTCATGGTCACCCGACCTGGCGTCGAGGTCGCTGATCGGTCTTGGCTCACCTTTGCGCTGCGCCTCTCCGTCACCCTTGTGATCGCGGAGATCTCGTACCGGCTCGTCGAGATGCCGATCCGTCGCAACGGGCTCCGTGCGTGGGGGCGCGGACTCGCAACCGTCCTACGACCATCCGGGACCGCGCTTCGTGGACTCGCCGGCGCCCTTCTCTTGCTGTTGGCGCTGGGCTCGGCGACCGTGGTACTCGGATTGTCCGGTTCGCCGGATGCAGTCGCAGGTGTATCAGACCCCAGCAAGTTCATGGTCACGTCGTCGTTGGACGCGACGACTGACACCGCCGCCGTCGTGACAGAGGCCCTGCCAGCCCCTGGTAACCGATCTCTCACAGTGCCGGACTTCGTGCTCGATCGGGTTCAAACTGAGGTGACCACGACGACGGTCGAAGCCATGCCACCGGCACCGCTTCCATCGATCACGTTCATCGGTGACTCGGTCATGTATGGGGCACGGCACGAGGTCACCGATGAGTTCCCGAACACGGTGTGGGTGGATGCACTCGAGAACCGCCAGTTCTCGGCAGCCAAGCGCATCGTCGAGCGGATGCGCGATCGAGACGAGCTCGGCGATGTTGTGGTGCTCCACCTCGGAACCAATGGCCCGTTCTCGGCGGATGAGTTCGACACACTTCTCACGGCACTCGCTGATCGAGATCGGGTCGTCCTCGTGACGGCCAAGGTGCCACGCCGGTGGGAGGAAACCGTCAATCGCACGATCGCAGAGGGGGCCGACCGGTGGGAGATCGTCGAGGTCTTCGATTGGCACACCCTCGGGAACGAGAACCCACAGTGGTTCTATTCAGACCGGGTTCACCTCAACGGGGAGGGCAAGGCTGCCTACGCCGACGCCCTTTCGTCGTTCCTGGCTACCGGGTCCTGATTCACGGTGTGCTGCGGGGAGATTCTCCCTACACTTGCTGCATCCAGTCGACACCGAACGTGGTGTCGCCGTGTGCGTCGGGTTCCGATGCCGCGTCAATCCTGCTCCCGCCACTCGCGGGGGCCGTCCGCTCAGCGGATGTCCAGAGGAGGAACATCACATGCGTTCGTATGAGCTCATGGTGATCCACCGCTATGACATGGCAGAAGCCGATGTCAGGTCGGCGGTCGATGAGGTCGAGAAGGCCATCACCGATCGCGACGGCGTGGTCACCGCAACCGATTTCTGGGGCAAGCGTCGCTTCGCCTATGAGATCGACCACATGACCGAGGGCTTCTACACCGTCCTCAATTTCGACGGTGAAGTCGAGCTCCAGCAGACCCTCGATCGGTCGCTCGGCCTGCTCGACAGCGTGGTCCGACACAAGATCGTTCGCTCACCAAACTAGAAATCGTCACAGCAAGTCCGCACAATGTCGGTGACGACAGCGGGCGAAAGAGAAGAGAGAGACATGAGCAACAGTGTGACCCTCGTAGGCAACCTCGTCGAAGATCCTGAACTCCGTTTCACTGCGAGCGGTGTGGCGATGGCCCGCATTCGTCTTGCGGTCAACCGTCGCTGGCGCGACAACAACAACGAGTGGCAGGAAGAGACGAGCTTCTTCGGGGGAACCTGCTGGCGAGATGTGGCGGAGAACGTCGCGGAGTCGCTGTCGAAGGGCGATCGGGTATTCATCACCGGACGTCTTGAGCAGCGCAACTGGGAGACCAACGAGGGAGAGAAGCGCTCGATCATCGAGGTACGCATCGATGAAGTCGGCCCTTCACTCCGTTGGGCGACCGCCCAGGTCTCCAAGACGCCGCGCAACAACGCCGGCGGCTCCTACGGCGGCGGTGGATCCACTCCACCAGCGCCTGTTGCTCGGGACGACTTCGGTGCCGACGAGGCCCCGTTCTAGTCGCTCTCACGAGAGGACAAACTCACCATGGCAAATCCAAAGAACCAGAAACGCGGACGCCGGCGTCGCCCGGATGTCGGCCCCAAGAAGAAGCGCGTCGTCCACAAGTTCGGACCTGACGACGTCGTGGATTACAAGGACGTCGCACTCCTTCGCAAGTTCATGTCCGACCGCGGGAAGATCCGTTCCCGTCGTGTCACCGGCCTGAGCCCGAAGCGTCAGCGCGAGGTCGCAGCGGCGATCAAGAACGCTCGCGAAATGGCCCTGCTGCCCTACACCCAGACGAGGCACTAGCGATGAAGGTCATCCTCACCAAGAACGTCGAAACGCTCGGGAGCAAGGGTGATGTGGTGGACGTGTCCGACGGATACGCCCGCAACTATCTCGTCCCCAAGAAGCTTGCGGTCAAGGCATCCGACGGTGCGTTGCGCCAAGCAGAGGCAATGCGCGAAGCCCGGATCGCCCAGGAGGCACAGGCCCTTGATGATGCACGGCAGCTCGCCGAGTCGCTCGAGGGAACCCGGGTCGTGGTCGCCGCACGTGCGGGAGACGCAGGGAACCTGTTCGGTTCGATCGGTGCGCCGGATGTCGCGGCAGCGATCGTGAAATTCACCGGCATCGAGATCGATCAGAAGATCGTCGACATCCCATCGCCGATCAAGGAGATCGGGCTCCATGAAGTCATGGTGCGCCCGCACTCCGAGGTCGAGGTCGGTGTCACTCTGGACGTCATCCCGGCGTAGCGCCACTGCGCGGCGAGATCCCAGATCTCAGATCCCAGATCACAGTAGAGCCGGTCCGACAGGGCCGGCTCGCTGCTTGTTGCTGCTGATTCTCATGGGCTGGAGGTCGGCGCACCTTCCAGAGATTGGGTATCGTTGTGCTCGTTGCCTAGGTAGGAGTGGGTCACCGTGCACACTGTTCGCCGTCCGAGAACCGTCGTCGTTGCAGTCTTCGTCCTTGCCCTGATCGCTGTCGGTCTTGGCCAGCGATCCGCGAGTGCGGGTGCGTTCGTCGATGTCGATCCGGAGGACTACTTCGCCGATGCGGTGGACTGGATGGTCGATCAGGGGATCACGCAAGGCACGTCTCCGTCGACCTTCTCTCCCGACGATCCTGTGACCCGGGCGCAGGCTGCCGCCTTTCTCCATCGGTTCGGCTTCGAGTGGGACGGCGTCGATCATCCGTTCACCGATGTCCCATCCGAGTCGTACTACGAGGATGCCGTCGGCTGGCTGATGATGCGGATGATCACGCAAGGCGTGTCGGCGACCGAGTTCGGTCCGGATCTGATACTGAGCCGCGCCCAGATCGCGACGTTCCTCTACCGATACGCCGGGGAGCCGGAGGTATCGGCCTCGTCCGGGTTCTCCGATGTCCCTGACGGGATGTGGTTCTCGGACCCGATCGCCTGGATGGTCGAGCAGGGGATCACGCAAGGCACCTCAGCCTCGACCTTCTCACCTGAGCAGACAGTCACACGTGCCCAGTTCGCCACCTTCCTGTGGAGGTATGTCGGCGAGCCTGCAGTCGGTGAGGTGATGCAGCGCGAACGGCAGCCGGTCCTGTACGACTGCGAACTCCAGACGGTGCTCTACGGGGAAGAATGCACCGCAATCGTCGCACTCCACCAGCACACGGACGGGCGATACTGGACCAACACGGGCGGTTGGCTGAAGACTCCGAACCCATGCGGGTGGCTGGGTCTCGATTGCGAAGGACTGACGGTCACGGCCATACGACTCCCCGACAACAACCTCGTGGGGACACTTCCCGACGACATCACGATGCTGACCTCGCTACGGGTCCTTGAGCTGAACTCGAATTCGATCTCCGGGCCGATCCCATCGTCGGACTTCGACAATCTGGATTCGCTGGAAGAGCTGGATCTCCAACACAACGAGCTGACCGGATCGATACCTTCGGGGATCGACCAGTTGACTTCACTACAGTTCCTCACTCTCAATTCGAACAGCCTGAACGGCTCGTTTCCCGCCGGGATCACGTCACTCGTCGAGCTGGTCACCGTTCGTCTCGACAACAACCGACTCACCGGCAGCTTGCCGTCGGACCTCGGGTCCTTGACCAAGGTCCAACGATTCGACGTGTCGAGCAACCTCTTGTCAGGGTCCGTCCCGACATCGATCGGCTCGATGGCCGACCTCCAATTCTTGCGACTCCAGGACAACGGTTTCACCGGGACTCTCCCGTCGGAGCTTGGCTCGCTTTCGAACCTGCTCCACCTCGTGATCTCGGGCAACGACTTCGCTGGGTCGATCCCATCCACCTTCAGCGACCTGTCGGCGGCCACCTGGATCGACATTTCGTACAACCAGCTGGAGGGTGCGGTTCCCCCATCAATGCAATCACTGCCTGACCTGGCAACGTTCACCCTCCGCGGGAACGGATGCTTCACGGCGGTTGACGGAATCCTGACGCTCTGGCTGGACGGCATGGATCCACTCTGGGATGACGGCTGCCCGTGACCCGGAGGGCTCACCGTTCTGCGGCTCGCACCACAGAGCGCGAAACACAACCGTGAACGGGAAAACTTTGCGGTCCGCGAGCTTTCGGATGTAGACGGACCGTTCGTACAATCGCCACGCTGGCGCCGACGCCCTACGACGGAATCTGTCATACCCGTCGTGCAGCATGTCGGGAGCCGTGTTGACGACACCGAGGAGGACCGGTGACCACACTGATGGAGCCGCAGGCATCGAGGGGAACCCGCGTTGCCCCCCACAGCACCGAAGCGGAAGTCTCCGTACTCGGCGCGATGCTCCTGTCGGTGGATGCGGTCAACACGGCTCACGAGCTGCTCCAGCCCGACGACTTCTACGTTCCGGCGCATCAATCGGTGTTCCAGGTCACGAAGAAGCTGTTCGACGACCAACAGGCCGTCGATGCGGTAACGGTCTCCGAAGGGCTCCGACGCCTCGACCTCCTCGACAAGGTCGGAGGCATCGACTTCCTCACCGGCATCGTCGATGCGGTCCCGTCGACGTCGAACACCGAGTACTACGCAAACATCATCAAGGAGCACAGCCTCCGTCGGCGGCTGATGCGCGTCGCCAACGAGATCGGGCAGCTTGCGACGAAGACGGCCGAACCGATCGAGGAAGTCGTCGACCAGGCTGAGCGGGCCGTGTTCGCGGTGTCCGAGGACAAACTCGGTGACGGCCTCCAGGCGATCACGCCGCTCCTCGGTCAGACCCTCGAGGAGGCGGAGGAACGCCAGCGTCTCGGGTCGGAAGTCACCGGACTCTCCACCGGGTTTCGGGACCTCGACCGAAAACTGTCGGGTCTCCATGCGACCAACCTTGTCATCATCGCTGCACGTCCCGGCATGGGTAAGTCGTCGCTTGCGTTCAACATCGCCCAGAACGTGGGGATCGCCGGTCACAGCGTGGCCCTCTTCACGATGGAGATGAGTCGCGAGGAAGTCGTCACGCGACTGATGTGCTCGAAAGCCCGCGTGGATTCGCAGAAGCTGCGTACGGGGAAACTCACCGAGAACGACTTCACGAAGCTCGCCAACGCAGCGGGGGCGTTCTACGACGCCAACATCTACGTCGACGACTCCCCGGGGCTCACGGTGACGGCGATCCGCGCAAAGTGTCGACGGCTGCAACGGCAGTACGGACTCGACATGGTCGTGGTCGACTATCTGCAGCTCATGAACGGTTCCGGTCAGGAGAACCGTCAGCAGGAGATCGCCATGATCTCGCGATCGCTCAAGAGCCTCGCACGGGAGCTCCACGTTCCCGTCGTCGCCCTCTCCCAGCTCAACCGCGGCGTCGAAGCCCGTGAGGACAAACGCCCACGGTTGGGGGACCTTCGTGAATCCGGTGCTGTCGAGCAGGACGCCGATGTCGTCATGTTCATCTACCGCGACGAGTACTACCACCCCGACAAGATCGAGTCGAAGGGTGTCGCCGAAGTCGTCGTCGCCAAACACCGCCAGGGCGATGTCGGCAAGATCGACATGACATACCTCCCCGAGTTCACCCTCTTCGCCGACATGGGTCGCGCCGACGCACCGATGTGAGCCGAGTGTCAGCGCTGCTGGCACTCGGAGACCGCAGCTTCGCTTCGCTCGCTGCTTCAAGACCGCACCTCGCTGGCGCTCGGCACTCCAAGACGCAAGACCGCATCTCGCTCCACTCGATGCTCAAAGACGGCGGTCCGACTGTTCGATATCCGACGCTCTCGGAGACCGCAGCTTCGCTTCGCTCGCTGCTTCAAGACCGCACCTCGCTGGCGCTCGGCGCTCCAAGACGCAAGACCGCATCTCGCTCCGCTCGATGCTCAAAGACGACGGTCCGACTGTCCGAAATCCGACCATCCGATATCCGATGCTCATGGCTCATGGCTCATGGCTCATGGCTCACGGCCTAGGGCTCACGGCTCCCAAGCTCTATCCTCCCGTGATGCCTCGTCAGATGTCGCCGCTCGTCGCAACCGTGACCCTCGCAGCGGTCGCCGTGATGTGGGGTGCGATTCCCCTGTTCGTCCGGACCGACGTGCCAGCAGCTGGGTTGGTCGGGGTGCGGGTCACGTTCGGGGCGATCACTTTGCTCGTCGGTGCTGCGGTCGTCGGGCGGCTCCGGTTCCCCACCGTCCACCGCCGGCGCGTCGCGCTCTGTGGTGTCCTCCTCACCATCCACTGGGTCACCTTCTTCGCTGCGATCAAGCTGACGACCGTCGCGATCGCCCTCGCGATCATGTACCTCGGGCCGATCGCCGCTGCGATCCTGTCCGGCCCGATCCTGGGGGAGCGCGTGTCGGGAACGCTGTGGATTGCTCTCGCTGTGGCTGCTACCGGCACGCTGTTCGTCGTTCAGCCCTGGGGTTTCGGAGAAGGCGAGCTGTCACCAATTGGGATAGGGATGGCAGCCCTCTCCGGTGCATCGCTCGCGGCGATCATGATCGTCGCAAAGCCAGCTGCATCGGTGCTTGGTGGTCTCATCCTGTCGATCGGCGAGCTGACGATCGCATCGATCCTCCTCGCTCCAGCGACGGTCGGTGCCATCGCGGAACACTCGGACCAGATGGTCAACTTCCTGATCCTCGGGGTGGTGTTCACGGGTCTGGCGAACCTCGTCTACTGGGAGGTGTACCGCGTGCTGCCGGTCGCTTCCGTGTCGACCATCATGTACATCGAACCGGCATCCGCCGTCATGTGGGCTCTGGCATTCCTCGATGAGGCGCCGACGCCGCTCACATGGCTCGGCGTCGCGCTCGTCATCGTGGGTGGGTTCATGTCCAGTACGGTTGGTGGAGCGCGGGAGGAGTACGTTGTCCCAGCCAATCTTTGAGGTCACCGGTCTACGCGTTGCGGTGTTCGACCAGGACCGATCGATCGCCGGGATCCCGGGACCCATCACCGACGACGGAGAGGAGCTTTCGCCCGGTTGGGTCGAGGTGATCCCCTCGATCGACTACGCCGTCGCCGAAGGCGAGTCCCTCGCGTTCGTCGGTGAGTCGGCGTCGGGCAAGTCGCTGACACTGATGGGAGCGTTCGGGCTCCTCTCGTCCGGTGCCCGAGTGATCGGTGGTATCACGCGATACCGCGATCTCCAGTACGAACCCGGCGGGGGTCGGTTGCCGACCGAGCGAGAGGCGACCTGGCGTGAGCGACGCAAGGAGAAGAAGCGTCGACCTACGTCGGGAACGGTCGCCGACGACATCGGTGACGAAGACTGGGCACGCCTGGTCGGGACCGACGTGGGCTTTCTGTTCCAGAATCCTGTGGGTTCCTGGACCCCGGTCGAGGTGATCGGAACGCAGTCGGGTGAGGCGTTGGGCTATCACTCCGACCTCACACAGGACGAGATCGAGGACCGGGTGTTCGATGCCTTGGGCGAAGTGAAACTCCCGAAGTCGAACCGTCTGTTCAACGCATTCAGCAACGAGCTGTCACGGGGGATGGCACAGCGAGCGATGCTGGCCGCAGCGCTCACCAAGGCGCCGCACCTCTTGATCGCCGACGAACCGCTCAACGGCCTCGACGCACCGGTCGCCGCAGCGATCATGGATCTGATCCTCGACATGCGTGAGAAGCGTTCGATGGCGATGGTGCTGGTCACCCACGATCTCGCTGCCGTCGCCCGCGTTGCGGACCGCATCGCCGTCATCTACTCAGGTGTGATCATCGAGGAGGGAACGGCGATCGATCTCTTCCATGCACCGAAGCATCCCTACACGGCGGGACTGATCGGATCGATTCCGGGACTCAGCCATGGCCGACTCAAGCACATCGAAGGGGAAGCGCCTCGACTCCCGGACACCGACCGGACCGGATGCGTCTTCGTTGCGAGGTGTGAGTTCGCAACCGATCTGTGCCGCTCGACACCCCCAGAACCCCAAAGGATCGGTACCACCACGGTCCGCTGTCACTATGCGACCGAACTGGAACTGAAGGGGATCAACGACTGAAGCCCGATCTCCGATCCCCGACACCTGACCTCCTGTCGCGTGAACCGGCGGCCCAAGGCTCTTTGTTGCCGTGACCGCACCAACAATTCGCATCTCCCGAGCGACACTGGCTAGGCTGGCCGACGTTCCGGAGGCTCAGGGACTCAACAGATGAGAATTGCGACATACTTCGCTCTTGTCGTGCGTCGGGTATGGGCCAAGAAGGGCATCCTCTTCGGGTCCCTCCTCGGAGCCACCCTTGTCACCGCACTCCTCGTCGTCGTGCCCCTGTATGAGGCTTCGGTCCTCGCCGTCGACCTGAAGTTCACCATCGGGAACGCGCTCGACGATGAGGTCGATGCCACAGCGTTCAGCAATATCACTGCCTACGCCGCGGGCGTGGGCGAGACGAATCGCGAGATCGTGTCATCGTCTCAAGAACAGTGGATCGAGCAGTGGTACCCGACCCTTGAGGAGCGGACGCAAACACGCGAGTTCCTCGTGATCCCATCCGGGCCGGACAAGTTCATCGACTACATCGCGTTGGCCGACGAGTGGCGGGCTGAGTACGAGCAGGGCATCGCGGACGGCGTACCGCCTGAGGAACTTCCCACCCCGCAGTACCCCCGGCCCCCACAAGAGGCGACGCAGCTGCGGATCTTCACGTCGCCAGAACTTCCTGAGCTGCTCACTGTCGTTTCCGGCGAGTACACGGAGGATGCGTCCGTGCCGAGCGACGAATTCGGTCCGTTGCAAGTCATGCTCGGTGATGAGCTCGCATCGATCACCGGTTCCGAGGTGGGCGACACCTTCTTCATCCGTCCGTTCACCGGCGCACCGACCGTCTTCGAGTACGTGCAGGTCGCTGGCATCGTCACAGCGGCCGACCCGACCGCCAACATCTGGGGCGTCGACGATCCGTCCCTCATGATGTACCTGGATCAGGCAGTCTTCGACGACTGGATGGCCCCGGTCGCGATCGACGCCGATGTCGATCCCTGGCTGCGCAACTCCCGTGGACTCCCGGAAACCACGGTGACGCAGCGGTGGCGGCTGCCGCTCGACCGAGACTCCGTTCGGCTCGAGGAGCTCAACGAATTCCAGAACCGTCTGAACCAGTGGTCGGCCCAGGTGAGTCGTGAATCGAGCGGTGCGATCCCAACCACGACGTTCGTCAACAACCTTATCGACGAGTTCACCACCCGCAGCGTGGTCGTCGGCGGTCCGATCCTGGCGATGTTGGCGCTCGTGGTCGGCGGTGCGATCTACTTCCTCGTCTATTCGGCTGCCATGACCGTCGAGCGTGAGGGCTCCGAGATCGCGCTCCTCAAGTCGCGCGGGGCATCGTCGACCCAGACGATCGGTATCCACATCGGTCAATCGTTCGTGGTTGCGACCATCGCCGCGCTCCTTGCACCGTTGGTCGCCCGATGGCTCGTTGGCTTCACCGGAAGGGTGCCTCCGCTGTCGACGCTGACCGGAGGCGACCCTCTCGAGGTTGCGCAACAGCGATCCGTCGTGCCATTCATGATCGCCGGTGGCATTCTCACGTTCCTGTCGATGGGCGTCGCCATCATTCCGTATGCCAGGCGCGGTGTGCTGGCGCTTCGGTCACTCGCAGCGCGGCCCGGTTCCAAGTCGGTGTGGCAGAAGTACAACCTCGACCTCTTCGCCATCGCGCTGTCGCTCGTCCTGCTCGTCCAGTTGCGCATGCGTGGGTTCATCAACCAATCGACCGGAGAGGCGACACTCGATCCGCTTGCCGTGGTCTTCCCCGCACTGCTGTTGTTCACGGGCGCGCTGATCCTCCTTCGGCTGTTCCCGTTCGTGCTGCGGTTCGTGGGTTGGATCCTCACCAAGCCGAGATCCCTTGCCACGGCACTCACGGGGTGGCATCTGGGACGGAATCCGGTCCCGTACGGTCGTCTCGCTCTGCTCGTGTGGGTCACGACCGGGCTTGGTGCCTTTGCGCTCACCTACGCTGCCACACTCGAGGATTCGTATGCAGACAGGGCGGCGTTCGCAGCGGGTGCCGATGTGCGCATCGTCGGCGAAGAAGCAGGGTACTCCTCGGTTCCCGAGGGAAGCATCGGGACCCCGGTCACTCGTACGGTTGGGTCGCCGCGGCTCTCCACCCGTCGGGCCGAGGTCCTTGCAGTCGATCCGGTCGAGTTCAGTGAGGTGGTCAAGTGGCGCCCTGACTTCGGCGCTGATACGGCCGCTGAGGTCTTTCTCCAGCTGCGTCCGGACGGAGCGGTGCCTGACGTCGGCATCGAGATCCCAGACGGTGCGACGCATATCCACATGGAAGGCGTCATCGTTCCGCCATCGCTCGCCGAGGAGGCGGCAGACCCGGAGCTCGCCTCACGTGACTACCGCCTGATGCTCATGGTGATGGACGCACGAACGCGCGTCTGGATCATGCCGGCCGACGTCGACTTCACGGACACCGAGTGGCGCACGGTGTCGGTCGACTTGTCGGGCGGCCGCAACGACTTCGCCGACCCTCCCGAGCCACCGCTCGCGATTCACGCCATGTGGCTGGAGCGATCGGACTCACGCAACGGCTTCATCGTCGATGGAGGCGAGTTGTTGTGGACCTCGCTGTCCGCTGTCGGCGAGGCCGTCGACGAGTCGCTCTCGGTTGCCGAGATGACATCCGCGAACGGCATGCTCGTGTCCGAGGCGAGTGCGTCCGATGCCGCGCTCACCAAGTACAGCCAGATGCCTGAGGGGGAGGAACGCCCACCACAGGAAGAGGTCCGCCAGGACCCGTTGTGGCGGGAAGGCGAAGCAACCAAGTGGACGACGCCGGCCCGGCGGCAGCGGTCGAATCCGCTCGTGCCGCATCTCCGCCGACTCCCGGACCCGATGTACACGCTCATCGACCGAGAGGTCGGGGCGATCAGTGGACTCAACCCAGGGGACCAGTCCAGCTACACGCTCGACACGCAGGTGGTCGACGGTGAGCTCGTCGGTTACGTCGAGGTGGTCCCAACTGCAACCGACGACCGGCTCGAAGGCCTCATGGTGGTCGACATCGTCGCCTTCAATGCGTGGATCAACGGTGTGCCGACCTGGTCGCTGACCGGCCCACTATCCCGCGTCGTCACACCGGATGAACTGTGGGCGGAGACCGACGCTCCAGATGCGACCATTCGGATCGCCACCGCACAGATGCCGGACCCTCCGGAGCAAATCTGGACGATTGGGCTTGCTGAGGCGGACTTCTCGTCCCGACCGATCCAGATCGGGCTCGTGGCCATCCTGTTCGTCGGTGCTGCGGTGGGCGTGGTCCTGTCACTGGCCGGTGTCACCGGATACGTACTCCTGGCCGTCAGCCGGCGCGCAAGAGAGATGGGTGTCTTGCGTGCACTCGGGTTTGAACGCAAGTCCGTCGGTGTCACGTTCGCACTCGAACAGTTCGTGGTGATCGGACTCGGTGCCGCGATCGGCGCTCTCGGTGGCGTCGCACTCGTGAGGATCATGCTGCCGTTCCTGCAATTGGGCGAGACCGCAGACGTGATCGAGCCGCCGATTGTGATCTCCATTCCGACACCGCAGCTCTTGGGCTACATCGCGATCGTCGGCGTATTGCTTCTCATCTCGGTCCTGTGGGCGACCCGCAGGGTGTCGGTGCGACGAATGAGTGAAGTCTTGAGAGAGGGGGAGCGCTGATGCAGCCGATCATCGACTGTCGCAATCTCATCAAGATCCACAAGCAAGGGAACCTTGAGGTGGTCGCCCTCCAGGGGCTCGACCTCGTGATGGAGCAAGGTGAGTTCATCTCCGTCGTCGGTGCGTCCGGAGCCGGCAAGTCGACGCTGCTGACGATCCTCGCCGGCTTCGAGAAGCCGTCGGCAGGCAAGGCGATCGTCGTCGACAGGGACCTCTCTGACATCAGCCCGAAGGAACTGACCCGGTACTACCGCCGGGACGTCGGATTCGTGTGGCAGGACTTCACACGGAATCTGGTTCCGTACCTCAAGGCGGTCCAGAACGTCGAACTGCCGTTGCTCCTCGGCGGGATCTCTGGGCGCAAACGCAAACGACGTGCAATGGCACTGCTCGAGGCGGTCGGTCTGCGTGGGAAGGCCCACGCACCCGTCCACACGATGTCCGGTGGGGAGCAGCAACGGCTCGCCTTGTGCGTGGCGCTCGCACCGGGTCCCAAGCTCCTGCTCGCCGACGAGTTGACCGGTGAGCTCGACACCGAGACTTCGCTCGAGATCTTTGAACTACTCAAGACGCTCTCGCACGAGGGTGGTTTGTCGATCCTCGTCGTGACGCACGATGTCGCGATCGCGAAGCGGACAGATCGTGTGGTCCGAATCGCGGACGGACGTGTCGCAACCCAAGGCAGGCGGGGAGCGACCGAGCTCGCCGCGGTCGACCAGCGAGGGATGCTCCAGCTGCCTCGTGACATGATGATCGAAGCCGGGATCAGCGATCAGGTGCGTCTGAAGATCGTCGAGGAGGGCATCTTGCTCCAGCCGGATGAGGAGGATCTGCGATGAGTCTGGAACTACGCGGCGCCTCGAAGAAGTATCCGAACGGAGCGATCGGTGCGGACAATGTCGACCTCGTGGTGGACAAGGGGACCTTCGTGGCGTTGTTCGGCCCGTCGGGTTCGGGCAAGACCTCGCAACTCCACATGCTCGGGCTCCTCCAGCGCCCCGACTCAGGCGAGGTGCGGATCGACAGCGAGCGGGTGGATCAGGTCTCGGAAGCCGCTGCGGCGAAGCTGCGTCGCACCAAGCTCGGCTTCGTGTTCCAGTCGGCATCGCTCCTTCGTCTCGCATCGGCACGGGAGAACGTCGACGTGTCGATGCGCCTGTCCGGCAAACGCGGTTCCGATGCCCGCCAACGCGTCGATGCCGCGCTTGCGTCGGTGGGGATGGATGGCCGCGCTGACCACCGACCCGATGAGATGTCCGGCGGTGAACAGCAGCGAGTGTCGATCGCACGAGCCCTCGTCCACGAGCCGTCCTACCTGCTGGCCGACGAACCCACCGGTGAGCTGGACACGGCAACGGGTGCGTCGATCCTCCAGATGCTGCGTGACATCGCCGATGGCGGTACCACCATCGTGATGGCGACCCACGATCCTGCGGCGATCGACTACGTCGACACCGCGTACTTCGTCCAGTCGGGGACGCTCCACCTCCCGAACCGAGACGAACTCGGACTCTGGCTCACCGAAGGCACCGAGTTCTGAGCGAAGTCGACATCCCGTGATCGACGACTCCTCGTCTCTCATGAGGTTCGTGACTCTGACTCGGTGCTACGCCTAGCATCGACCACAATCGGCCAAGAGAGGTTTCCCGCCGTGGAATGGCTGTTCCAGTCCCTGATCGACCATCCGGAGATCGCCGTGTTCCTCGCCCTTGGTGGCGGCTTCTTCGTCGGGAAGTTTCAGGTCAAGGGCATCGGACTCGGTTCGGTGACCGGCACGTTGCTGGTCGGGGTGATCATCGGGGCCGTGGTATCGGTGACGGGGGACGACGGCACCGTCATGCACATCGAGATCTCGGACGTTGCGAAGCAGATTTTCTTCCTGCTGTTCCTATTCGCTCTCGGGTATCGGGTCGGTCCGCAGTTCTTCAGCGGCCTCAAAGGGAATGGGCGACCCCAGGCCATCTTCACGTTTCTCCTCATCACGATCGGCGTGGCAACGGCCATCGGAATGTCGCTCGCACTCGGATACAACCCGGGACTCGCCGCCGGACTCACCGCCGGTGCTCTGACGCAGTCATCCATAATCGGCGTCGCTCAGGACGCGATCTCTGGACTGAGCGAGAGTGCCGACACCCTGAGCGACTGGGAAGACCTCGTCTCGGTCGGCTATGCGGTGACCTACATCTTCGGGACGATCGGTGCTGCGATCTACTGTGGCAGCATCGCCCCTCGTCTCATGGGCATCAAGGATCTCCCTGCAGCCGCAAGAGAAGATGAGATCAAGTTGGGGTTCGTCGAGTCCCCTCCCGACACGGCAAGTGCGTTCAACCGTATCGAACGTCGTGTCTTCACCCTGCCGTCGTCGGCCGGTGGATCGTCGATAGCTTCCATCGAGAGTTCCATCGAGTCGAAAGTGACATCGCGGGTCCACATCGACCGCGCGCGTCACGGCACCGAACTCGTCGAGGTGGGGTCATCGACCCGCTTGGACGGTGGCGACGTCGTCGTGGTCGCAGCGGTGGACGTTGCTGCATTCCGTGAGCTCGAGACCGAGGGGTATCGAGAGATCGAGGACCCTGCGATTCTCGACTTCCCGGTCGAGGACATCGCGATCGTCGTGACCCAGAGCACCGTAGCCGGGCGGTCGTTGGGGGAGCTCGGAGCACACACCGAGGCTCGTGGTGTGTTCCTCAAGTCCATCACCAGGATGGATCATGAGCTGCCACTCCTCCCCGAGACCGAGGTCGCCGAGGGGGACATCGTGCAGGTACAGGGTCCGCGTCCGATCGTCGAGGCGATCATCCCTCACATCGGGTATCCGGAACGGACCACCCCCGAGACCGACATGGTGACGGTGGGCCTCGGAATCGTCGTCGGTGCGTTGATCGGGCTTCCGGCATTGACCGTCGGAAACGTGCCCCTGAGCCTCACCTCCAGCGTGGGTGCCATGTTGATAGGGCTCATCATCGGGCAGCGGCGCGCGAAGTCGCCCACGTTCGGTCGCATCCCTCCGGGAGCTCAGTGGTTCTTCGAATCGGTCGGACTCGCTGCGTTCGTAGGAATCGTCGGTGTCGACTCGGGCCCCGGGTTCGTAGATGGCCTTTCTGAATACGGAGCGGGACTGTTCCTGGCAGGTGTCGTGGTGACGCTCGTACCTCTGGTCGCGTCGACGTTCATCGCCAAGTACGTATTCAAGTTCGATCCAGTTCAGGCCCTCGGAATGCTTACCGGTGCTCAAACCACGACGGCGGCCATCGGTGCCGTACGAGAGGGTGCGCAGTCGAGTGTTCCTCTCCTCGGATTCACGATCCCGTATGCGATCGGGAACATCTTCCTGTCGATCGCTGGGGCGATCGTCGTTGCCTTCCTCGCCTGAGACCGACCAAGAGCCTTGCTACCAAAGGAGCAGCTGTGCATATCGACCACATCTCGCGTGAGCAGATTCGTCGCCTTCAAACCCTTTCGCCCTTCGAGCTGAAGGGGACTTTGATCGAGCTCGCTGGCGAGCGTGAAGCAGCGACCGGGTTCCACATGCTCAACGCTGGACGCGGCAATCCGAACTTCATCGCACCGACCCCACGCGAAGCGTTCTTCCGACTGGGGTTCTTCGCCCTCGAGGAATCGCGTCGAGACGCCGAGTGGGATCCGGAACTCGTCGGGGTGCCGCAGAAGGATGGAATCGCCGATCGATTCCGGGCATGGCTCGCAGATCATGACGGTGAGAGCGGTGTCGACCTGCTTCGCAGGACACTCGATTGGGGGGTGGACGAGCTCGGCTTCGATGCGGACGACTTCGTGTGGGAGTTGGCAGACTCGATCATCGCTGATCACTACCCGATGCCGGACCGGATGCTGAAGTACAACGAGGTGGTGTCGCGCGAGTATCTCATCCAAGAGATGTGTCAAGGGCAGCGGCCGGCGCACGGCACCTACGATCTCTTCGCCACGGAGGGTGGCACGGCCGCGATGACGTATCTGTTCAACACCCTGAAGGCGAACCGGCTGATGCATCAGGGGGACAAGGTCGCCATCATGACCCCGATCTTCACTCCCTACCTCGAGATCACGGAACTCGCTGAGTTCGACTTCGAGCAGGTACACATCCCTGCCTCGGTAACGACAGAGGACGGACGCCATCTATGGCAGTTTCCCGACGAAGAAATCGACAAGCTCCGAGACCGGTCCGTGAAGCTGCTCTACTGTGTGAATCCGACGAATCCCCCGTCGGTGAAGATCGCAGACGAAACGCTCGCGCGGATCGCTGACATCGTCACGACCGACAATCCGGATCTGATGATCATCACTGACGATGTCTACGGGACCTTCATCGACGGTTTCCGATCCCTGATGGTCGCTTTGCCACACAACACGGCGACCGTGTATTCGTACTCCAAGTACTTCGGTGCGACGGGGTGGAGATTGGGTGTCATCGCCGTCCACGAGGACAATGTGTTCGACCGCCGTCTCCAGGCACTGTCGGAGGATGACAAGGACACACTGGACATCCGCTACTCATCGCTGACTCTGACCCCGCGCGAGATCAAGTTCATCGACAGGCTCGTCGCCGATTCACGGAATGTCGCCTTGAACCACACAGCGGGTCTTTCGTTGCCACAGCAATGCCAGATGCTTCTGTTCTCTGCATACTGCGTCCTCGATCGCGACAACCACTACAAGCGAACGGCCGGAGCCTTGATTGCAAAGCGACTGTCCTCGATGCTGCATAGCGCGCAACTGTCGGTCCCGGAGGATCCGAATCGAGTCGGGTACTACATCGAGTTGGACTTTCTCGTATGGGCGATCGAGGAGCACGGACCGGAGTTCGCGACGTTCCTCAAGGACAACTATGAGCCGACCGACATCCTGTTCCGTTTGGCGGAGCAGACCGGCGTGGTTCTGCTCAACGGCAGTGGATTCGAAGGGCCGGAGTGGTCCATCCGTGCGTCGCTCGCCAATCTGGACGACGCAGACTATGAAGAGATCGGGAAAGCGCTCGTGAAGATCGCCAACGAGTACGTCGAAGAGTGGAGATCGGCAGGCGGCACTCGGTGACTCGGCGGTACGTCAGTCGCCCTGATCGTGCGTCGCCATCGAGACGGCGACATCGCTCGGTTGATTGCGCTTCATCAGGAGATATCGCAGCGCAAAGGCTGTCATCGTGGCGAGGGCGATGGCGCCAAAGATCTCGTACGAGCCGCTGATCATCACGGTGACGATCACCGCCATCGACAGCGGTAGCAATGCTGCGGCTGCTCCGACCGCCGCCATCACGGCACCGACGGCCAGCGCGAGGGGGATGTCCGGAATCGCTAGGTGGACCGCCAGCCCGAAGGATGTACCGACGAAGAACATCGGGAAGATCGGGCCACCGAACATGCCGCTGCCGAGACTCACCCCCAGGGCCAACGCTTTGAGGATCCCGAGAGCGATCAACGTCGCGATACCGATCGCCTCGAAGTCCTCGAGAACGACAGGAATTGAAGTCTGACCGGAAAAGAGCGTGAGGGGGAGCGTCCATCCGATGAGTGCCACGCCGATTCCCCCGACGAGTCCCCGCACGATCGGGCGCTCGGTGAGCGGTTCGAAGAGTCGGGTCGTGAGTACGAGCAGTTTTCCGACGACCATGGCACCGATCACGCCGACCACGCCGAGGCCGACTGCGGCGAGGAGCATCCACGACTTGAAGTCCGGTTGCTCGAGTGCGAGAAGCCCGTCGAACGGGGCCCCGACGATCGGCCACATGATCCCGAACGCCACGGCGCCAGCGACCACGCCGGGCACGAGGTGCCGGAAGTAGTAGTCGGTCGATTGATCGTGTTCCAACTCGTACGCCATGAGTGGGCCACCGATCGGCGTGGAGAGGAGCCCACCAAACGCACCGCTGATACCGACGAACGAGAGCTGCCTGGTGCGCTCTTCGTCCTTGCCCATACGCTCAGACAGCCACGTTCCGGCGCCCCCTCCGGCGGTTCCCATCGGGGCTTCCGGTCCCACGGATGCCCCACCGATCAGCGAAACGATCGCGACGAGCACGACGCTTGGCATGGTGGTCGGTTCTACCCGTCCCTCTTCGAGCTCCTCGATGAATCCGGGGAATCGGGACGGCAGGGAGAGCACCTTGTAGAGGATCCCGACGATGAGGCCAGCGGCAATGGGAATCACGAGGACGGGCCATGTCCCTGAGAACCAGTCCGGGTCGGCCCACTCGGGCCAGATGGCGTGGGTTCCCTCTTCGATCAGGATCAGGTAGATGGCACCGAATACCCCGGTGAACACGCCGAGTGCGACCGATCGCCACATGAGCCCGGCGAACGGCAGGGGGGGACTGGCAGGTGATTCGCTCATGGGGAGGCACGATAGCCCGAACGCGGGCACCTGTGGGGCATGGCGTTTGCTGACAGGGCGATGCACCGTACCCTTCCATCATGGACGAATCCTCAGTGACCCTCGCAGCGACGCCGATCATGCGCGATGTCGTGATCGTCGAGGGAGCTGACGCTCTCAGCTACCTCCAGACGCAGCTCACCCAGGATGTCGAGCGGCTCCCGCTGGGTGGATCAGCATGGTCGTTCATCCTCGACCCGAAGAGCAGCATCGAGGCATTGGTGCGTGCGACGCGATTCGGGACGAACCGGGTATCTCTCGACGTCGACCCGGGATTCGGACATGTCGTACGGGAACGCCTCGATGGCCTGCTGTTCCGCACGGACGCTCGATTCTCGGAAGACACGTGGCCGGGTGTGTCGTGGCGAGGTCCCGCAGCGGCTTCCCGCAAGCAAGATGCGCCGATCGTGTCGCTCTCCAAATGGCACGGCGTCGAAGGGATCGACATCGTCGGTCCAGATGTCGCCGTTCCGGCGGGGGCACCGATGCGAACCCACGACGAACTCGAGGCGCTACGGATCCGAAGCGGTTGGCCCACGATGGGGTACGAGCTCGGTCCGGGGATCCAGCCTGCGATGACCGGTTTGGTAGGTGTAGCCGTGTCCTTCGAGAAAGGTTGTTACACCGGACAGGAATTGGTGGCCCGAACGTACCACCGTGGCGCCGCACCGACGAAACGGCTCGTCCGGCTGACGAGCGACGACGCGTTCGAACGCGGGGTCCGCCTCATGCTGGGTGGTGACGACGTCGGGGAGGTCACTTCAGTGGCCGGGGGCAACGGGCTCGGCTACCTCGCGAGGAAGGTTGAGACCCCGGCACAGTTGGGGGCAAACGGTCGCACCGTCACAGCCCATGACATCGCCGACGGTTGATCCGGGTCCGAGGGTCCCGCCGCGAACTACTCGACGTGCGGTTTCGTCACGCAGAACTCGTTGCCTGCAGGATCGCTGAGGACGATCCATCCGTGTCCGTCGAGTTCATGACGGGCGACGATGGCACCCCCGAGTGATTCGACATGGGATGCGAAAGCCTCGGGATCCGGATGCCCGAGATCGAGATGCAGCCGATTCTTGACGGTCTTGTCCTCGGGAACTCGTTGGAAGGCAAGGCGGATGTGGTTCATCGGCAGCTTCGTCATGAACACGTAGTCGGGGTACACGAACTCGGGCTCGGATCCGGTGATCTCGCCCCAGAAGGAGGCAAGCGCCTCCGGATCGTGGCAATCGATCATCACCGCACCGACCCGTGCGACGTTCTCCGGCAGGCCCCAGTCGCTCACGGCGAGTCGGAACCGGGATCTGGGGTCTGGGATGTGTGATCTCCGAAGTCACTGTGCATCTGCGAGGGCGTGGGACCGGTCTGGCCTTGGTACTTCGAGCCGAGTTCCGGGGATCCGTAAGGGTGCTCGGCCGGTGTGGTCATCCGGTAGAAGCTGATCTGGCCGATCTTCATGTGCGGGTAGATCGCGATCGGCAGATTGGCGACGTTCGAGAGTTCAAGCGTGACCTGCCCCCGAAAACCCGGATCGATGAAGCCAGCCGTCGAGTGGATGAGCAACCCCAAGCGTCCGAGACTCGACTTGCCCTCCAGTCTGGCGACGATGTCGTCAGCAAGCCCGACGGTCTCAAGCGTCGAACCCAGGACGAACTCGCCCGGGTGGAGGATGAACGGTTCGTCTTCGGTGACGGTGACACTCGTCGTCAGATCGTGCTGCGGGGCCTTCGGATCGATGAGCGGGTACTTGTGGTTCTCGAAGACCCGAAAACTCGGATCGCATCGTAGATCCACGCTCGATGGCTGGACCATGGACTCGTCATAGGGATCGATGACGATGTCGCCGGTCTCTACGGACTCTTTGATGGTGCGGTCGGAGAAGATCATCGGCGCCGATGCTAGTGCGCTGCGGTTGCTCGAACCGTGGGCGACCTCACACGGACCGCTCGCGGACGATCTCTCCCACCTTGATCCGTTTGACGGCCCGAAGTGCCGGCAGGAGCGAGAGTCCTGCGACGACGAACATCGAGAGTGAGGCGATGACGAAGGTGATCGGTGCCACATCCGCGGTGATCGGCATCTGCTCGTCGGCGAACGATTTGATGAAGGCATTTGCCGCCCACCATCCGACGAGCATGCCCGGAAGGATTCCGAGCGCCGTCAGGAGGAATGTCTCACCAGCGATCATGTTTGCGACCCTTCGGTACGACAGGCCGTTTGCGCGCATCGATGCGAACTCGCTTGAGCGCTCTGCGACGTTCACCGAGATGATGTTGAAGATGAGCGCGAACGCCAAGGCAGCACCGAAGACGACCATCAAGCCGATGAAGGCGTAGAAGAATGCCTGATAGTCGAGGAATGCGTCGCGTAACGCTGTCTCGTTGACGACGGTTGCGACGATGTCGAGATCCTGGATGCGATCCATGACGTTCTCAGCGTTGGCCCCTTGGTCGAACCGAGCCTCGGCGGTCGTGTACGCCGGGCTCGTGAGCAGCGCCGGGTCCACGTCGTCGTTGGAGGCGACGATCGAGTTGATCAGCGTGTCGAGCTGCATGTAGGCAACTGTCCCGAGTGGCTCGTCGACGAAGCCTTCGATACTCGTCGTGATCTCCGCATCGAGTTGTCCGAGTACGACCGTCACGTTGTCACCGACCGATACGTCGAGGACGTCACCCATGGCCTGCCCGACGAGGATGCCAGTCCGCGGTAGCGGTTCAGGGAAGCCGTGCATCGTGGTGTCTGCCTCGTAGCCGGAGATCGTGGTCGAGAACGTCTCCGCACCGTTCTTGATCGATGCCTGAAGCGTCATCACCGCCTCCGCACCAGCGACATCGTTGACGCCGGCTACTTCTGCGATGGCGTCGGGCGTCACGGGTACGTTGAAGATGGCGGTCGCGTCCGAAAGCGACACCTCATCGAACTGTCGGTCCACGATCCTCACGATGGTGTCGAGCATCCCGACGGCGGCGATGATGAGGGTCATCGCAAGGACGACACCTATCACTTGCGTCGAGGAGCGCTTCATGTTGCGTCCGATACCGCGCAGTGTCATCCGCCAGCGCACCGGCGCACGCCGCAACGGAGGTAGCAGCTTCTCGAAGATCGACTCCTTGCCGGCTTCAGCCGGGACGTCACCACGCATTGCCTCGGCAGGTTCCATACGCATCACGAGGCGAGCTGGTGCGATCGAAGCAACGATCCCCGCCACAGCTCCGAAGGCCAGTGCCACCAAGACCGTGGGAAGATGGAAACGGGCGACGAGGTCCGGGATGCTGAATACCTGGGTGTAGAGCGCGGTCATGCCTCGGGCCATCAGCCCACCGAACAGGGCGCCGATGGCGGCCCCGATGATCCCGACCAGCATGCCGTAGGACCGATAGTGCGCGGCGAGCTGCTTCTTGCCGAAACCGGATGCGCGGAGCGTCCCGATCACGCCACGTTGAGAGAAGACGAGGCGGGTCATGATCACGTAGATCGCCATCCCTGCCGCTGAGAGGAAGAGCACCGGGAACGCGACGGCCATCGATTGGAGACCGGATATCTCCTCGTTGATTGCACTGTTCGACGGCTGGTCCTCGAGTACCTGCGTCCCGCCGGCGTTGGCAGCTGAGGCCGCGTTCTCGACTGCCTCGTCGGTCGCCTCGCGATCGGCGTCCTCGTCGTATTCGACCAGTACCTGGTCGAGAGCGATCGTCGATCCGAGGCCGTCGAGCGTCTCTTCGAGTGCAAAGACCACGGCGAACGTGTCCGGCGGCGTGAACAGGGACTGCTCGTCGCGTGCTGGCCACAGGTACTCCGGAGAAGTGACGATCCCGACCACGGTCACCTCGACATCTGCGATGGTGAACGAGTCCCCGACCCCGAGATCGAAGTTTGCCGCGGCATGCTTCTCGATGAGCACGTCTGTCGGTGCGTCTGGATCGAGGTAGTCCCCTTCGTCGATGTCGATCTGATCGATCGCAGGTTGACCGTCGCCGGGGAATCCGATGACACGGCCGAGGAGATCGTCGTCGCCGATGACGAACGGGACGTCGGCTTGCCGGCGCTCGATGGCGTTGGCGACGCCCTCGACCGATTGGACGCTGTCGACGAAGCCTTCATCGGCGCCGGTGACCACCATGTCGGCCATGTGTAGCCGGTCGTATGAGGCTTCGAGGGACGTGCCGAGGTTCAGATAGGCGTTGAACGTCCCGGCGAACATCGCAACACCCATCGCGACGGTGATGATGACCGCGATGAACTGCCACTTCTGCTGGCCGATGTCCCGCCGTCGCTTGTTCGAGAGCGCCTTCACCAGGCGACGTCCCCGGGGTCTTTCGGGTCGTCGTTGAGATGCATGCCGAGCACGACGCCGTCCTTGAGTTCGATCACGCGGTTCGCGATCTCTGAGATCTGGGAGTTGTGGGTGACCACGACGATCGTCCGGTCCCCGCTATCGGTGATCGAACGGAGCAGCCGTAGTACCTGGATACCGGTCTCGGTGTCGAGCGCCCCTGTTGGTTCGTCGCACAACATGAGCGGAGGGTTCTTGACGAGACCGCGTGCGATCGAAACGCGTTGCTGCTCGCCACCGGACATCTGACCGGGGAAATGGTCCATGCGGTCGCCTAGGCCGACCGATGCAAGGACTTGCTCGGAACGTTTCCGCACGTCGTCGCCGGTCAGTTCGGCGATCAGGGCGACGTTCTCGTACGCCGTGAGGGATGGCACGAGGTTGTAGAACTGGAAGACGAATCCGACGGTGTTGAGGCGGTAGTCCGTGCGTCCGTCGTCATCGAGACCGTTGAGCTTGTAGCCGTTCGATTCGACATCGCCCGATGTCGGTGCCTCGAGTGCCCCGAGCTGGTTGAGGAGTGTGGTCTTGCCGCACCCAGATGGACCCTGGAGGACGACGAACTCGCCGCGGGGTATCTCAAACGTGACATCGCTCAGCGCATGTACAGCCGTCTCGCCCTCTCCGTACGTCTTCGTCAGCTCCGTTGCCTTGACGGCCAAGTTGTTCATTCCGCCTCCATCGGTCCAGCGAGCCAGCCTAGACGAACGACAGTCGGGTCCACGCCCGCACAGGTGATTCAGCGCTGCGCTGCGAGGCGGGCTTCGAGACCGGCGATGACGATGTCGAACGTGTAGCGGTACTCATCCACGAAGTCGCACTTCATCATTGCATCGCCGATTCGGGCGACATGGGGGAACTGGGGTGCAACGAGTGCAAACTCCGCCGCAAGCTGCTCCTCGTCTCGGGTGAATGTTCCGCTGTCACGGCTTGCGACCTGGAACGCATAGCCCATCGTGTGGGAGGCGAGGAGTTGCCAGGCGTGATGCGCTGCGTCTTCGTCGAACCCCGCCTCGAAGAGGATCCCGACCGTACGATCCATGAACGCCAACGATCCGGGGCCATAGTTGCCTCGGGTCATCAGCAGGGTCACGACCCAGGCATGCTGTGCGAACGTGTCCATCGCGGCCCCACCGATCGACCGGATCTGTTCTTGCCACGACCCAGCGGCGTCGGGCATCTCGATATCCACAAAGATCGCGTCAATCATGCCGTCGTACAGGTCGTCCTTGTTGTCGACGTGGTTGTACAACGACATCGCCTCCACACCGAGGTGGGCGCCGAGCTTGCGCATGGAGAGCGACTCAAGTCCAAACTCGTCGGCGTATGCGACAGCCGCGTCGATGACCCGGTCTCTCGTGAGTGTTGGCCGCTCGGTTGTGGTCATTCCTGCATCGTAGGTCATCAGTCCGGCAATTTCCTCTTGACGTACTTACAGCGTATGTACTATGTTTACGCCGTACACATACAGTGTAAGCATACAACGTACATATAGGAAGGTACATCTCATGGCATTGGGAACACGTGCGCTTGCGGCTGGCAGCGCCCGCCGACCCTGGAGGGTCGTCGTCATCTGGACCGTTCTCCTGGCGATTTCGATCGCGATCACCGGAGCCCTACTCGGCGGTGCGCTCACGACGTCAGTCAGTTTCACGAACGAGCCGGACTCGATCGTCGTCAGCCAACTCGTCGAGGAGCTCCGAGGGGAGGCCGACCACGTCGAATACGTCGTCGTCACGCATCCCGAGCAGACCGTCGGCGATCCTGAGTACGCCGATTACGTGACCGCCGTCGTCACGTCGGTGGCCGACCTCGGGCCCGACGTGGTCGAGACCGTCGGGTCCTATCTGGACGAGTCCGGTCCCGTCTCGCCGGACGGACACACCACGCTGATTCCGGTGGCTGTCGCCGGTGCTGATCTCGACGATGTCGCCGACAATGCCAGTGAGGTTCAGGCGGTCGTCGAGACGCAACGCGGGGATGAGTTCACGACGGTCGTCTTCGGTCCGCAAACGGTCGCCAATGACTTCAACCACATCGCTGAGGAAGACCTTGCCAAGGGCGAGATGATCGGCATCGCCGTCGCCCTGGTGGTGCTGGTCCTCGTGTTCGGCACGATCGTCTCAGGTTTGATCCCGATCCTTCTCGGGATGATCTCGATCGCTGTCGCCCTCGGCGCCGCAGCACTCGTCGGTCAGGTCTTCGAGCTGAGCTTCTTCGTGACGAACATGATCTCGATGATCGGGTTGGCGGTAGGGATCGACTATTCCCTCTTCATCGTCTCTCGGTATCGCGAAGAACGCGCAGCCGGGCACGAGAAGCAGGAGGCCATCGAACGAGCAGGAGGTACCGCGACTCGAGCAGTCTTCTTCAGCGGGATCACGGTCGTCTTTGCGCTCGTGGGGATGCTGATCCTCCCGAACACCATCTTCCGCTCGCTCGGCACGGGGGCGATCCTTGTCGTGATCGTGGCGGTCATGGCATCGATGACGTTGCTCCCTGCGGTGCTGTCGTTGATGGGTAACCGCATCGAGTGGCTGCGTATCCGCCGGAAGAAGACGGCGGAGGGCGGACGGTGGTGGGACACCATCACGCGTGCGGTCATGGGTCGTCCTGTAGTCTCGCTCGTGGCCTCGGCTGGAGTGCTGCTCCTGTTCGCTTCAAGCTTCTTGTTCATCGATACCGGGTTCGCTGGTGTCTCGACCCTGCCGGATGACATCGAGACCAAGCAGGGATTCCTCATCGTCGAGGAAGAGTTTGCAGGTGGATTCGCATCACCCGTCGAGATCGCCGTACGAGGCGACGGCGCAGGGCAGACGGCGGGAGAACTCGTCGAGGTGGTCCAAGCCGACCCACGCTTCGGTGGCGCCATGATCGACCCGCTATCGACGGACGACATCGTCCTTGTGTCGGTGCTGCTCCCCGGGGACGTGAATTCGGTCGAGTCGCTCGATGCCGTGCGGTCATTGCGTGCTGACGTCGCACCTGCCATCTCGGACGACAACGTCGAGGTGTTCGTCGGTGGCGAGACAGCCATCACGATCGACTTCACGGAGCAGACCGATACCTACACGCCCATCGTGTTCGCCGTCGTGCTCGGGCTGAGTTTCATCCTGTTGCTCCTCGCTTTCCGCTCGATCGTCGTTCCCGCCAAGGCCATCGTGATGAACCTGCTCAGCGTGGGGGCGGCCTATGGGCTCGTCGTCGCGTTCTTCCAGATCGGTGTCGGACCCGAGTGGGTGAAGGACATTGCCTCGTTCTTCGGGTTCGCCCAGGTCGAAGTGATCGAGGATTGGATCCCGCTGTTCCTGTTCTCGGTGCTGTTCGGGCTGTCTATGGACTACCACGTGTTCCTCCTGTCGAGGATCAAGGAGCGGTTCGACATCACCGGCGACAACACGGAGTCGGTGGCATATGGGCTTCGGACGACCGGTGCACTCATCACCGGTGCCGCCGCGATCATGGTTGCCGTGTTCGGAGGATTCGCTGCGGGCCGGCTCGTCACGTTCCAGCAGATGGGCTTCGGGTTGGCGGTTGCCGTCCTCCTCGATGCCACGATCGTGCGGTCCGTGCTCGTGCCGGCATCGATGAAGCTGCTCGGTGCCCGCAACTGGTACTTCCCGTCCTGGCTCGAGTGGATCCCGAACGTGTCGATAGAGGGCCACGCCGACGACCCGATGCTCGTCGAAGTCGAGGAACGAGAACTCCAGATGGTCTAGGAGCTCGGGAGCCGTTGAGTGAGGGCCGGCCTTCGGGTCGGTCCTCACCGCGTGCCGCTCGATCAGTCAGCGCTGCCGCTGAGCTCTCTGACGATCGGAGCAACTTCCGTGCCCAGTGATTCGATTACCCGGAGAACCGTTGAATGGTCCATGGTCCCGACGCTCACGTGGAGCATGAAGCGTTCGATGTCGAGGACCTCACCCCATCGGACGATCTTGCGCGCTACCTCTTCCGGGTTACCCAGTATGAGCGAACCCTCCGGACCGCGCATCGCATCGAACTGGGGGCGTGTCATCGGTCCCCATCCGCGCTCGCGCCCGATGCGGGTCATCGCCGCGGCGTAAGAGGGGAAGAACTCCTCGGCGGCTTGGTCGGTCGTTGGTGCGATGTGGCCGTGTGCGTGGACTGCCCGTGGGACGCCCTTCGGGTCGTGTCCACCCTCGGCGAGTCCACGCCGATGGATCTCGGAGAAGACAGCGAACCGGTCCGGTTGACCACCGATGATCGCGAGCGTCATGGGCAGCCCAAGCAGCCCCGTCCGCATCGCGGATTCCGGGGTGCCGCCGACTCCGACCCACACGGGCAGTGGATCCTGCAACGAGCGCGGGTAGACGCCTTGTCCCGTCAGTGGTGGACGGAACCGGCCTTCCCAGTGGACGTGTTCGTTGTCTCGGATCTTGAGGAGGAGTTCAAGCTTCTCCGCAAACAGGTCTGCATAGTCAGTGAGCGGGTATCCGAAGAGCGGGAACGATTCGGTGAACGAGCCGCGACCGACGAGTAGCTCTGCCCGTCCTTCCGAAAGGAGGTCGAGCGTCGCGAAGCGTTGGTAGACACGGACGGGATCGTCCGAGGACAAGACTGTGACCGCCGGCGTCAGGCGAATCCGCTCTGTCCTCGCTGCGATGGCCGCGAGGACGACCGAGGGAGCCGATGCCGCAAAGTCCGGACGGTGATGCTCCCCGACCCCGTACACGTCGAGTCCGACCTCTTCTGCGAGAACCGCTTCCTCGACGACTTGGCGGAGGCGCACGCCGTGGTCTGACGATCCGCCGTCGGCGGCGATCGTTTCGGCAAAGGTGGTGAGTCCCAACTCCATGACCCACAGCCTATGGACGCTGCATCGTGTCGCTGACGAATGGGGGGTGCCCCCATCTCGGCCCCGAGTTGGAGCCCTATCCTCGGGCTCACGATGAGTCTCCACGTCTCCATCCGTGTCGGCCTGCTCCTGTGCTGTTTGGCGTTCGTTGCTGCCGCCTGTACCCCAACGGGAGACACGACCACGACGACGACGAATGACGTCACGACGACCGAGTCTCTGGGTCAGGGTGGACCGACAGCGCAAGACCCCTATCGCTGGACGTGGACCATCGATGTCCCCGGATCGCCAACTGGCGTGACAACTGACGAGGTACGTGGACTGCTGTGGGTGACGACTGACGAAGGCGACCTGCTGCGTGTGGCATCGGTCGACACGGCGACCCCATCGGTCGAAACAGTGGCATCCGGACTTGTCCGCCCCCGTGGCGTCGCAACCGATGGTTCGACTGTGTTCGTCTCAGAGCTCGGCGACCTCCCGTGTCCGGGTTTGCGATGCAAAGGGGACGACGTCGACGGTGCCACCGACCCATATCGCGGTGAGCTTCAGATCCTCCGTGAGTCGAACGGGAGAGTCACGGCATTTCCGATCAACGCCGACGACTCGCTCGGCGTGCCCGCGACCGTTGTCGATGGGCTGCCGGTCGCCAACACCGACCACGGAGTGAACGGGTTGGTCGTTTCCGATGGCAACCTCTTGGTCAGCATCGGTCATGTCGACCTCCTGCTCTTTGGGTTCCACTCGATGCTCGAGATACTGAATGCGGATCTGCTCGGAACCGAGAGAGAACTGTTTCCCGACGATGACATGTCGGATGTACACGCCAAGGCAGACATGCTCGGAACGATTCAGCGCATCGACCTCGCAACCGGTGCGATCGAGGTCGTGGCACGGGGTCTGCGCAACGTTTACGACATCGATGTCGACGACCGGGGGTCGCTGTGGGGCGCTGACAACGATGGGTTTGCGCTGGGTAGCTGGCGTCGTGACGAGCTGTTGAGGATCGCCGACGGCGACGACTACGGGTTCCCCATCGACGGTACTGCACCCCCCTTCTCACAGCGCACGACCGCCGGCGTATGGGCGCTGACGGGCGATGCGGGTGGGCCATCGGGGCTGGAAGTCGTGGAGGGGCCCTCCGGTCGCCCGGGTGTCATGCTCGCCATGGCCGGTCGCATCGGATATGTGGATCTCGAACTCGTCGACGGCGTGTATACGACGATGCGAGAGCCCGTGTATCAGGTGATTGCGACGTTGTCCGGCTACCCGTCAGCGATCGCGGCCTTCGGTGGAGACGCGGTCGTGGTTGCCGATTACGCAACTGGCTCGCTGTCTATGCTCTCGTGGGATTCGAGCTGACGAGCAGGCGATTGGAGTTGGGGATGCACAGAACGCGGCTTGGTGGTCTCGCAGTGCTCATAGCACTCGTCGTTTCGGCATGTACGTCGTCGGCTCCCGATGACCTGGTCGACGGCGTGTACCGCGGCTTTGCATCGTCAGACGGAGACGCTCCGGAGGCAACACTCGTGATCGAAGGCGACATCGTGACGATCACGGAAGATGATGCCACCTCGGTCTACACCATCACGGCAGGCACCGAGCAGTATGTCGTGTGTCCGGATGAGGTGAAGGGGGTCCCGTCGCTTCTGGACGCGAGTTTGGCGGTCGGTGATGTTGCGTTGCTGGAACCGGCGATCTTTGGGGATTGTGGGGGCGTGCGCCCGATGCGAGTCACCCTGATGGACCTGACCTCGCGCGAGGACCGTCTTGCGTTCCCGTTCACCCGCTGGGTCGAGTTCTGCGACGTGACCGACGACGACTGCTGATCTCGCTGGTGTGATCTCGCAGACCTATCGTCAACTTGTGTTGATGTTTCGACTGCACGTCAACTAACGTTGACAATATGAGGGAAATGAAGTCTGGCCGGTTGGCGATTCCACGCCCCGAGGCCACGGAGGACGCACTTGCCGCAGTCGTCGCACTTCGGCGTGCCGCCGACCAGCTGGAACTCGCAACGATCGCCCATGCAATCGACAGCGGATGGTCGTGGGCACAGGTGGCACAAGCGCTTGGCGTCTCCAAGCAGGCGGTCCACAAGAAGTATGCGAAACGAATCGGAAAGGCGTGACGGTGTTCGGGAAGAAGGGTTCCAAGCGAAGCAAGATGCGTGACATCCAGATCATGGGGCAGGTCTTGCCGGCTGCGGAACGCCTTGCGCAAGAGGATGGGCTGGAGAAGCCGGGCGCCGAGTATCTCCTTCTTGCCGCGCTCGGTTTGGACGACGACTCCGGGAGGGCAGCTTTCCGTGCCGTCGGGGCAGAGCCGACCGCCTACCACGACGCCATCCGGTCGGTCCACGCCGAAGCGCTCGGCTCGCTTGGCATCGATGCTTCCACGCTCGACTCGGACATCCCAGACGTTCCGAGCACGCCGACGGGCGTGTTCAAAGCTGAACCATCGCTGCACGATGCATTCCAGACCGTTTCCGAGAAGGTGCGATCTGAGAAGTCCCAGCTCTACGGTGCGTACTTCGTCGAGACCATATGCGAGGCGGAGTTCGGTACGGCCGTGCGTGCCGTCGAGGCGATGGACATCGACCCGACGCTCCTGGCCGCTGCTGCACGGGAGCAGATCGAGGCGCTCAACGCATAGCTCAGTCACCTACGAAGGCGAACATCCACCTGCCCGTCTCGGTGATTGCGATCCGGAACCGGTCGTAGGCACCGCCGGCGTCCGAGTCAGCGATCAGGTCTTCCACGGTGACTCCGTTGAGTGCCGCCACGATCGCGAGTAGGTCTTCGTCCCAGAAGTCAGCGAGTGACTCGTCGCTGTCATATCGCGTGACCGGTGGCCACACATAGAACACCTCGACTTCGTCGGGCGTCGGCTCCCACTGCTCCACACTGAACGGCAGCTCCGTAAGGGCCACGGCGAGTTTCGCAAGCGAGTCGTATTGGGCGTCGTGGTCAGCAAGTGCGTCTGTCGATTGGGCTGCTCCCCAGAAGATCAGATCGTCAGGGTTCACGAGCGCAGCCTCGACACTGAGCGCTACGAGACCGGCGAAATCGCACGCCATGGCAAGGTCGACGAGGTTGTCGCGGAGCGCCACAGCCTCGGCGCTGAGTGAGTTCGGGTCGGCTGCGTCATACGACGGAACGACCAGACCGCGTTCAGCGGAGCACCGTGCTTCGGTCGCAGGTGTCGTCGTTGTCGGTGAACTGGAGGTCGTCACCGGGTCGGTCGTCGTCGTCGAGCTCTCTGTAGCCGACCCGTCGTCCACCGTGGTCGTCGTCGCCGGTGGGCTGGTGGCAGGGACCGGGGACGGACCGGTGTCGAGGAGGGAAGCAAACACCATCGCCACCCCGACGACTGCGACGGTCGCTACGGCGGCAGCGATCAGTGCGATTGGCTTCCGCCACGTGGGCACTGGCGCAGCAGAAGCGAGCTTTGCGAATCCTGTCGTCATGTCGTCCCAGTGGGGTGCCGGAGGCGTCTGGGCTTCGATGTCTGCGAAGACGTTGCTGACTTCGTCGTGAAAACGGTCAGTCACGGTCGACCACCTCCGCGAGCTTTCTGCGGGCGAGGTGGAGGTACCGACGTACCGTGCTCGGTCGACAGCCCATCTGGGAAGCGGCTTGCTCGCTCGTCATTCCCTCCCAGTACGTCCAATAGACCGCAGCACGCTGTTGGAGCGGAAGGGTGAGTACGGCGTCGAGTACATCAGGACGCGCCTCTCGGGCCTCGATCGCTTGATCTCGCAGTGGGACCTCGGTTCGGCGGCGCTTTCGATCGATCGCCTCGTTGAGTACGGACCGCATCAGATACGGCTTTGGGTCGTCGAGTGACGACAGGGACCGGTGCTTCTTGTAGATCCTGGTCACCACACTGGACACGATGTCCTCCGCATTCGATGGGCCTGCAAGGACGGCCGCGTAACGAACCAGGGCATCCTTGTGTTGCCGGTAGATCGTCTCGTCCATCCACCCATTATCACGAACGAACCTGGCCGATTGTTGCACGCGATCGGTGCCGGAGGTCGTAGACCGAGGGTCTTCGGGCAGGTTCATGATCGTGTCACGGGGCATGCGTACCATGCGTATCGACGTGTTGAGGAGTGACCATGACGAACGGGAATGACCCAGCGGCAGCGTTGGGGTTGGTGGTCGGTACCGAGGACTCGACGCCCCTCGATTTCTGGTTCGCCGTATCACCGGGCCAACGCGTGCAGCTCGACGACGTCGTCGCCGTGGATCGTTCGCTGCCTGACGGCACCAAGGTCGTGATGTACGGCATCGTCAGTCAGATTCGAGCGCGCCAGGAGGGGGCACGATTCGAGAGCGACGTCTTCCTGATCACCGACGGTGTGTTGCCCGGTGAGGTCACGGAAGCAGCACAGGTCCAGATCACGCGCATCGTGCCGGAGACATTTGTCCCTCCGCTGCCCGGTGCACGTGTTCGTCGCGCAGAGGATGCCGAACGAGATGCAGCCCTTGACTTTGAAGGGGTCGACCGTCGTCTCCCTGCTGGTCTTTCCCGAGAAGACGAACCGATCTGGCTCGATCTCGACTTCCTCGACGGGACGAAGGGCGCACACCTCAACATCGCCGGGATCTCGGGGGTGGCGACGAAGACGAGCTACGCAACCTTCCTGCTCTACTCGTTGTTCACCTCGGGGGTGCTCGGGAAGGAAGCAGCGAATACCAAGGGGATCATCTTCAACGTGAAGGGTGAGGACCTGCTGTTCCTCGACCACGGGAACACTGCGCTCGACGACGAGAGCCGGGCCCGCTACGGCGCCTTGGGTCTTGAACCGGCTCCGTTCCGTGACGTAGGCATCCTCGCACCACCCCGTGCAGGTGACGTGAATGCAACTCCGGATACGGGCGCTCGTCAGCAAGGTGTGGCCCCGTTCTTCTGGACGATCGCCGACTTCTGTAGCCAGCGTCTGCTCCCGTTCTTGTTCGCCGACGCGGAGGACGAGCGTCAGCAATACACGATCGTCGTCCAGTCGGTGACAGCGAGACTCGCTGAGATCGCATCGACATCGACGACCGACGATGGTGCCGTCCGGATCGAGGGGACGACTGTCCGCACTTTCCGCGATCTGGTGGGCGCCATCGAACGAAGGCTGATCCCGGATGATCCCGACGAACCGATCGACCCGTCTTGGTCGGGGAGAGCCATCGGCGGCGGGACGATCAACGCCTTCGTCCGGCGTCTCGCCTCAGCGACCCGATACGTCGAGCATCTCATCCGATCCGACATCAGTGATTCACCGTCACATGCCCTTGACCTCGACTCCCACCAGCTGACCGTCGTGGACATCCACCGGTTGCACGATCGAGCGAAGCGATTCGTCGTCGGTGTCGTGTTGCGGCAGGCGTTCGAGGCGAAGGAGCGGTCCGGTGTGGCGAAGCCGTTGCAGTTCATCGTGCTGGACGAGCTGAACAAGTACGCCCCGCGTGACGGTTCGAGTCCCATCAAGGAGATCCTCCTCGATGTCGCAGAGCGCGGGCGTTCGCTAGGCATCATCCTCATCGGTGCGCAACAGACCGCTAGCGAGGTCGAGCGTCGGATCGTCGCCAACAGCGCGATACGTGTCGTCGGTCGTCTCGACTCGGCCGAGGCGAGACGGGATGAGTACGGGTTCCTCCCACCGGTCCAGCGTCAGCGTTCGACGATTCTCAAACCCGGGTCGATGTACGTGGTCCAGCCGCGTCTTCCGGTACCGCTCCTCGTCGAGTTCCCCTTCCCTGCATGGGCGACGAGGTCGTCGGAGGCCGACCCGGCACACAACCCCTCCGGTACCCCCGTTCCTGATGATCCCTTTGCAGGCCTCGAACGGTGAAGCTTCTCCACACGAGCGATTGGCACGTCGGTAAGACGATCCGGAACAAGAACCGAGCCGACGAGCACGAAGCAGCACTCGCCGAGATCGCCGAGATCGCCGATGCCAACGAAGTTGATGTCGTGGTGGTCGCCGGCGACCTCTTCGATACGGCCTCACCGACACCCGAGTCCGAACGAATCGTGTATCGAGCGTTGCTGGACCTTGCGGAGACCGGTGCTGCGGTTGCGGTGATCGCTGGCAACCACGACAACCCGAGGCGTCTCGCAGCTGTTGCACCGTTGCTCGATCTCGGGAAGGTGCAGCTCGTGACACAACCATTGGCTCCAGCTGATGGTTCGGTCCGTGTGCTGGAAGGACGATCCGGCCAAGAGGTCGCGATCGCGATGCTCCCGTTCGTCTCCAAGCGAGGCATCGTGCGCGCCGATGAGCTCATGGACAACGCCGCGTATCAGAATGCTCAGCTCTACAGCGAGCGGATGCGGATTCTCATCGGAACACTGGCGGATGCGTTGCCGGACGATCTGCCCTCCGTCCTCACCACCCATGCGTTCGTGCTCGGCGGCCAGGCGGGAGGGGGTGAACGCCCGGCACACCTCGTCGACGAGTATGCGATCGCATCGCAGGCCTTCCCGGCCACCGTCGGGTATGTCGCCCTCGGTCATCTGCATCGTCCTCAACGGATCCATGGTGCGACCGCCATCTACTACAGCGGTTCGCCGCTTCAGATCGACTTTGGTGAGGAGGCGGAGCGCAAGCAGGTCAACGTCGTGGAGCTGGCCGTCGGGACGCCGGCGAAGGTGACGGAGGTCCCGCTCACGGCAGGTCGGCCCCTTGTGACCCTGAGCGGCTCGCTCGCCGAGCTCGCCTCCCAGCTCGAGACGACCGACGATCGAGCCTGGATTCGAGCCCGGGTCGATGAACCGGTGCGGGCCGGACTCGCGGACGAAGTCCGGGAGCTCCTGGGAGAACGGGTCGTCGATGTGTTCATCGAGCGTCCGGAGTCGACGCCACGGCGGCGCCGAACACGCCAGACGTCTCGCACACCGCAAGAGGCCTTCCGTGCCTTCCTCGACGACCGTGACATCGCCGATGATCGCCTTTCCGACCTCTTCGACGACCTGTACGAGCAAGTGAGCGAGGCGACGGACTGATGCGCCCGACGACGCTCGATCTCAAGGGATTCGGCACCTTCCGCGAACCGACGACGGTCGACTTCGAGGATGTCGACCTGGCAGCGGTGTCCGGACCGACCGGTGCGGGCAAGTCGACGATCGTCGATGCGCTCACGTTTGCTCTCTACGGGTCCGTCACCCGCTACGACGACGCTCGTCTCGTGGCACCGGTCATCAACTCGATGTCGAACGAGGCGCGGGTACGACTCGATTTCGAGGTGGAAGGAGTCGGGTATACCGCTGTCCGCGTGGTCCGACGGACGAAGTCGGGTGGTGCCACCACGAAAGAGGCGCGGCTGCAACGCGGCGATGAGGTGGTCGCTGACGACGCCAAGGGCATGACATCATCGGTGGAGGAGTTGCTGGGGCTGTCGTTCAACCAGTTCACCAAGACCATCGTGCTCCCTCAGGGTGAGTTTGCGACGTTCCTCCACGACTCCGGGACGGATCGGCAGGCGTTGCTCCGACAGCTGCTCGAGTTCGGTGTCTATGAGGAGATCGGGCGTCAGGCCCGTGGACTGGCGGACCGGCTGAAAGGTTCGATCGACACACTGGCTCGTCGTCTCGAAGCCATGGGTGAGGTCTCGGACGAAGAACTCGATCAGCTCCGGTCGGTCCATGCCGACATCGACAAGGCAGCTACGAAGGCGAAGGAGCTCGCCGGAACTCTCACCGAGCAACAGGTCGCAGTCGACGCTGCTCGTGCCGCGCTTGACGAGCATGACGCCCATACCGCGGCGTTGTCCGACATCGCCGTTCCTACGGCGGTGGAGTCCCTGGGCAAGGCGATCGCCGGGGCGCAGCAAGCAGTTTCGGCGGCGACCGAGCATGAGGAACGGTGCCGTTCGCGGCTGCAAGCCCTCTCCGCCGAGGCCGAAGGAGCCCCAGACCCCAACGAGCTGCAAGCGTTGATCGCTGCCTACCAGGAACGGGACGAGTGGTCATCGAAGGTGGCCGAGGCCGAGAAGTCCGATCTTGCTGCGGCGGGCGAACTGGAACGTGCGACCGCCGCAGCGGGGAAGGCGACCACCAGTCTCGCGGACACAACAGAGCGGCTTGAGACCGCACGCCATCACGCCGGACTCGCCACCTACCAACGCCATCTCGTATCCGGCGAGCCGTGCCCCCTCTGCCAACAACCCGTCGACACGCTGCCGAGCATGGACGCAGTCGACGACGTCGAGGCGGCCGAGGCGGCCGTTGCCTCCGCGCGTTCTGATCACGATGCTGCTGCCGTCGCCTTGCGCTCGGCGGGCGAGCAGCGCGCCCGAACCGAAAGTGTCCTCAGGTCGTGCCGTGAGCGTCTCGCCGACATCGAGCAGAGACTCGCCGGGGCCCCCTCGGTCGATGAGCTCGCGGAGCAACTCGCTGAAGCCCGGAAGACTGCAGAACAGCGAGAGGAAGGGCGTCGAGAACTCGACGGTGCAACATCAGCAGTGCGGTCTGCGACGTCGCAGCTCGATGAACTCCGCACCCAAGAGAATGCGCTCCGTGCGGGGTTCGGTGAGGCACGAGACGCGGTCGTCGTCCTCGATCCGCCACAGCCGAGTGGGGAGGGCTTGGCAGATGACTGGCAAGCACTTGCACGCTGGGCAGAGGAGCGGGCAGCGCTTCGAGCCGCCGAACGTAAACAGCTGGTCGATCACCATGTCGAGGTCTCGGCGGCGTTCGCCAAGACCCAGGGCGAGTTCGTCTCGGTGGTCGAACCGTTCGTCGACACGGATTCGAGCGATGACATCATGCTTGCGCTCGCTCGGGAAGGAGATCGTGTTGTCGCCCAGATCTCCGAGGCCGAGAAGCTCGCCGAGGAGCGGGCGACGCTGTCGGCCGAGCTCGCATCATCCACGGAGCGCTTCGCAGTCGCGAACGAGCTCGGGCAGCTGCTGAAGGCGAACGGCTTCGAACGCTGGTTGATGGATGAGGTGATGGACGTCCTCATCGAACGAGCGTCGGCGAGACTCATGGAGCTGTCGAGCGAGCGGTATCAGCTACTCCACGACGACGGTTCGTTCCTCGTGGTCGATCATCAGAACGCCGGTGAACGCCGTGACGTCAAGACGCTCTCCGGTGGCGAGACGTTCCTCGCATCCCTGTCGCTGGCGTTGGCGTTGAGTGACAGCATCGCTGAGCTCGCCCCGGCGTCGACACCGCGGTTCGAGACGATCGTGCTCGACGAAGGGTTCGGTGCCCTCGACGTCGAGACGCTCGATGTCGCTGCCTCCGCCGTGGAGGAACTCGGAGCAAGCGGCCGAATGGTCATCGTCGTCACGCACATCGCTGCACTCGCCGAGCGACTCCCCACCCGGTTCATCGTGGGCAAGGGTCCCTCAGGATCGACCGTCACGAGGACGGAGCAATGATGCAATTTGCGGTCGATGCTTGGGAGCCGGACTACGGAGCGGGTGGGGACAGCACCCACCTCGACAAGACCGAAGGGATGGTCGACGTCGGGGTCGAACTCGGAGCCGCCGAGTGGGAACCGGTGGACCCCGGTGCTGTCGACCCTCCCGAGAGTGTGATGTTCGTCGACGGAGTCCGGAGGATCGACGCCCGACTGTGGATCACGTCAGCCGACGGTTTGGTGCATCCCGGAGTGTGTGCATCGTTTGCCGCCGGTGCTGTGGTCGCCAGAGGCGGCGAGGCGAGCGTCGAGGCGATCAAGGTGGGTCGTGGTCTGTTTGCGCTCGCAGGGGAAGGCTTGGGTCCGATCGTCACGAAGGACGTCACCTATGCGTTGTACCCGGTCGCCGATGACTCGAGCGAGGGTCTGTATCTCGGTGTCCACGAGCAGATGACGGCCCTCGAGTTGTCGATCGAGTCCGATGGCATCGATCTCGTCGTGTTCGATGGTCCCCTGAGGGGTCGGCAGTCAGCGACGGCTGTCGGCTATGTGAAGACACATCATGTCCAGTACCTCCCGGAGGACCAACAGCGGGTGGTGTATCGGTTGGCGCCGGGTCAGCGTTCACCCCTCTTCCTCGTAGGTGGTCAGGGCTTCTCGAGGTGGTCGTGGTATGTCCGACTGCCCGGGCCGATCACGCACCCGCTTGCCGGGGTGGTGCGCTGTGAGCTGGCGGGTCTGGGGACGGTGGACGACGCCGCATGGCGCGCCTCGCTAGTGACCGCGACGCTCGGGCGTTTCGCCAGCGAACCCCACAAGGACGGTCGGGCACCCCAGAACCTCTACCCGATCGCTGGGCTCGAGCGGGAACTCCAACGTCGCTTGGGCGACCGAGTGTTCCTCGAACGCGGTCTTCGGCTCGCAGCGTCCGGTTGACGCTTCAGCGTGGTTCGCGCAATGCCGCTTGTGCGGCGGCGAGTCGCGCGACAGGAACACGCGGAGGCGAGCAGCTCACGTAGTCGAGACCGAGCCGGCGACTCAACGCGATCGACTCGGGATCTCCGCCGTGCTCCCCGCATATCCCCGCATTCAAGTCTGCACGTGTGGCACGACCCTTCTCGATGGCGATCCGCATCAGCTCACCGACGCCTTCGACGTCCAAGGTCGAGAACGGATTGCGTTCGAGGACCCCTTCCTCGAGGTAGTGGACGAGGAACGCCTTCTCCGCGTCGTCGCGACTGATGCCGAACGTCATCTGTGTCAGGTCGTTGGTCCCGAATGAGATGAACTCGGCGTACTCCGCGATCTCGTCGGCGGTCAATGCTGCCCGCGGGATCTCGATCATCGTGCCGAATTCGTAGTCGATGTCCGCACCGGTCTCGTCCATGACTGCCCGTGCCTCTTCTTCGAGTGTGGCTCGTTGGCGAGCGAGCTCGTTCACGTGCGAGGTGAGCGGGATCATGATCTTGGGGTGGACCGTCTTCCCTTCGTCGGCCACCTGACACGCCGCCTCGAAGATGGCTCGCACCTGCATCCGGGTCAGACCAGGGAGCGCGATCCCGAGTCGAACGCCCCTGAGGCCGAGCATCGGATTCGCCTCGCGCAGGCTTTCGACACGTTCAAGGAGATGCTCTGCCTCCTCGATCTGTGACAGGATCTCATCGATCTCAGTGAGCGAACCAGCGGACTGGATACGGATCTTCAGATCGGTCAGGTTCGTCGTCAACTCTTCGTAACTGGGCAGGAACTCGTGGAGGGGCGGGTCGATCAGACGGATCGTCACGGGCAGACCATCCATCGCTCTGAACAATCCGACGAAGTCGGACCGTTGCATCGGGAGCAGCTGCTCGAGGGTCTCGGTCACCTCAGCTGGGATGGTCGCCGTGATCATCCTCTGCATGATCGGGAGACGATCGGGGGCGAAGAACATGTGCTCGGTGCGCACCAGTCCAACGCCTTCGGCTCCGTACTCCCGGGCGAGTACCGCGTCCTCCGGGGTGTCCGCGTTGGTCCAGACACCTATGTCACGCTTCTCGTCTGCCCACCCGAGCAGCTTCCGAAGCCATTCGTTCCCGAGATCCGGCGTCTGCATCGCGACCTCGCCGAGGATGACTTCACCGGTCGTCCCGTCGACGCAGATGACCTCTCCCTCGCGGATCACTTGATCGCCGACATGGAGTACGCGGTCGGCGAGGTCGATCACGAGCCGGTCGGCACCGACGACGGCAGGCTTGCCGAACTGCCGGGCGACGAGGGCGGCATGGCTGGTGCGGCCCCCGCGACTGGTCAGGATGCCGTTCGCCGCAAGCATGCCGTGCACGTCGTCCGGCTTGGTCTCGGGGCGAACCATGATGACATCGCGCCCTTCTTCGACGGCCCACCGTTCGGCCAAGTCGGCATCGAACGCGATCATGCCCACGGCGGCTCCAGGGGAGACGTTGAGTCCGGTCGCCAGCAGGCGCCCCTCGTTCGCAGCCTCCTTCTTTGCATCCGCCAAGAACGACGGGTGGAGGAAGAAGTCGATCTGATCGGGCAGGACTCGTTGGAGCGCCTCCTCCTTCGTGATGAGCCCTTCTTCGGCCATGTCGACCGCAATGCGCACAGCGGCCTGTGCTGTCCGCTTTCCATCGCGTGTCTGTAGGAGCCAGAGCTTTCCGCGCTCGATCGTGAACTCCATGTCCTGCATGTCGCGATAGTGCTGCTCCAGAGCAGTAGCGATCCTCTCAAACTCGGCGAGGCTCTCAGGGAACTCCTCCGCCATCTGGTGGACCGGCTTGGTGACGCGGATGCCGGCGACCACATCCTCGCCCTGCGCATTCGTGAGGTAGTCCCCCTCGAGGTTCGGCTCACCGGTGGTGGCGTTGCGCGACATCGCGACGCCAGTCGCCGAATCGTCACCCATGTTCCCGAACACCATGGTCTGGATGTTGACCGCGGTCCCGAGGTCATGGGCTATTCCGGCCGCGTTCCGATAGTCACGTGCACGCTTCCCGTCCCACGAGCGAAACACGGCTTCGATCGCGAGATGCAGCTGCTCCACTGGGTCTTCCGGGAAGGTCCGCCCGGCGTAGCGTTCGACGATCGCCTTGAACTCGTCAGCGATGGACCGGAAGTCGCTCGCTTCGAGGTCGGAGTCGTTCTCGACTCCTCGCTCGTTGCGGTATCGGTCAAGAACCTGTTCGAACGGTTCGTCCCTGACACCGAGCACCACAGCGCCGAACATCTGGATCAGGCGACGATAGGAGTCGTAGACGAAGTGCTCGTCGCCCGTCAACCGCACGAGTCCCTCGACGACGTCGGCGTTCATGCCGATGTTGAGGACGGTGTCCATCATCCCGGGCATCGAGAACTTCGCGCCCGACCGGCAGGAGATCAAGAGAGGCTCGTCTGCGTCGCCGAACTGCTTTCCCGTGGCCTTTTCGGTGTCGTGCAATGCCGCCGCTACCTGATCGACGAGGCCGTCGGGGAATTCCTCCCCCTGTCCAAGGTACGCGTTGCAAGCCTCGGTGGTGATCGTGAATCCGGGGGGTACGGGCACGCCAATGCGCGTCATCTCGCCAAGATTCGCTCCCTTGCCGCCCAACAGACCGCGAACCTTGTCCCAGTCGCCGTCGACGAAATCCTCCGCCGACGCCACCTCAGCGAATCCGTAGACCCACCTCGTCACCATGCTTGACCCCATCTTTCTCTTGATGCGGCCTCTCTACGCTGTGATCGTCCCGATGGTAGCCCCGGTGCCTGATGTGCTCGCCGGGTGCGTCACCCAAGCGTTGTGCCCCGGGTGAGTATCGCGCGTAGGATGGGGCGATGGCCCACAACCTCCAGATCGTGATCGACTGTGCCGAGCCGCACACGTTGGCGGCGTGGTGGGCGGAGACTCTCGATTGGATGGTCGAACCGCAGGATGCCGACTTCATCCGGTCCATGATCGAGCAAGGTTTCGCCTCTGAGGACGACACCACGGTGTTCGACGGGCATCTCGTCTGGAAGGAAGCGGTCGCCATTCACCCTGATGCCGAGAAGTCACCCGAGCGACCGCGCATCCTCTTCCAACAGGTGCCCGAGGCCAAGACGGTGAAGAATCGGGTCCACCTCGACATCCGACCTGTCGGCGTAGATGTCGAGGAACTGAGGGAGCAACTACTTCAACGCGGTGCGACCGTCCTCCACGAGGGTCGGCAGGGACCCCACACCTGGTTGACGATGGCGGACCCCGAGGGCAACGAGTTCTGCATCTGATGTGAGCCTTCGACGGGGAATGTGGCTCTACGATTGGTCCATGCTGCTCGAGCGCGATGGCTATCTCGAAACCCTCTCCGACCGCCTCGATACCGTTCGATCTGGTGAGGGCGCCTTGGTTCTGGTGGCTGGCGAAGCTGGCGTCGGAAAGACCGCCCTCGTCGACGCATTCGTCTCTGGCCTCGGGGGCGACATCCTGATCACGCGGGGTCAGTGCGATCCTCTGACGACACCTCGGGCCCTCGGACCGATCCATGACGTCGTCGCCGATGGCGCGTTCGGGCTCGGAGGCGTCGCCCTCACGGATGACCCGACCGAGATGTTTGCCGAGATCCTGGATCGTCTTTCGAACTCGATCCGTCCGATCGTTCTCGTACTGGAAGATATCCACTGGGCAGACGGTGGAACACTCGACTTCCTCCGGTATCTCGGGCGACGCGTCGAATCGACTCGGGCTCTGGTCATCTGCACATACCGTGACGACGAGGTCGGGCAGCTCCACCCGCTCCGGCCGGTACTCGGGCAGCTCATTCCGAGACCGGCGGTCCACCGGATCAAGCTCGATCCGCTCTCTGCAGAAGCGACTAGGGCTCTGGCGGAAGGCTCTCGCATGGACACAGAGCGACTCCATCGCGTGACCGGAGGCAATGCATTCTTCGTAACCGAGGCCGTCGCCGCCGGGGACCTCATCCCGGCCTCGGCGCAGGACGCCGTGCTTGCGCGGGTCGGCAGGCTGTCGGCCGCTGCTCAGCGGGTGGTGAGGGCCGTGTCGGTCTCTCCGCGGCCGATCCACATTGCCACGTCGATCCGGCTGGCCGGTGTGCATCACGAGGCTGTCGACGAGGCGCTCGATGCAGGAGTGCTCGTTGCAATCGGCCCGGATGTCCGCTTCCGCCATGAGATTGCGCGAGTCGCAGTGGAGCAGTCCCTACCCGGCGGTTCGCGGGTTGCTCTCAATGAAGCGATGCTCGGCTTGCTGTTGGAGGACGATCCGCCGGATCCGTCCCTGATCGCCCACCACGCGATCGCCGCCGGCGACGGCGAGAAGGTCGCCGAGTTTGCCCCGATCGCTGGCGACGAGGCGCGCCTCGCCGGTGCGGGACGCGAGGCGGTCGCCTTCTACGAGGCGGCGCTCAGCCATCGCACGTTGCTCGAGGACGCCGACGAAGCGCGGGTCGAGTACGAGTACGGCTGGCTCTTGGCACGACAGATGAGGCATCGAGAAGCACAGGACGCCCTCGAACGCGCAGTCGATCTCTACGAAGAGCTTGGTGACACCGAGATGACGTGTCGGGCGTTGGTACGGCTCCAGAGTCCGACCTGGGTGCTCGACTCACGGGAAGCAGCTTTGGGAGTGACCGACCGTGCTCTCGCCCTGGCCCGTGACAGGGGCAGTCCCGAGGCCGAAGCGTCGGTCCTCTATCGAATCGCGCACAACAACATGGTCGACCGCAACCGCGATGGCGCTCTCGAAGCAGCAGCAGCCTCGTTGGGGATTGCCGAGCAGGTCGGGAATGTCGAGGAAGCATGGCGGGCCGGCCTCATGGTGGGGTGCGTCCAGCTCGTGATGGGTGATGCCGATACTGGGGCCGAGCTGATTCGTCAGAAGGTCGACGCGGCGAGAGCACTGGGTCGAAGCGATCTCGAGGCCTCTGCGTTGGGAATGCTCGGCACCGGAGCCGGGGAGGTGCGGGAGTACCAACTGGCCGTGTCAGCCCTGGAGGCCACGATCGCGTTGAGTCAGGCGGTTGATGACGATGCAAACGGTGCATACAGCGTCGCCTGGCTGGCGCGGGTGCGTTTCGAACAAGGCCGGTGGGATGAAGCGCTGGAGCTTGCGGAATTGGTGTTGTCCGACGACGCGAGCACGGGCATCGAAGCTATCACTGCCCATGGAGTCAGGGGCAGGGCCCTGACTCGGCGGGGAGAACCCGACGAGCGTGACGGTATCCAATGGGTACTGGACCGTGCCGATGGCGAGCTGTTCCAGTACGTCTGGGGTGCGTACTGCGGCGTAGCCGAGCATGCCTGGCTGAACGGCATGGATGAGGTCAGCGCCGAGCCAGATCTCAGTGATCTTCTCCAGTCGGCCCATGCACGAGCACTGAACACGGACAGTCCGTGGGCGCGGGGCGAAGTCGGCTTCTGGTTGTGGCGCCTCGGCATGATCGATGGTTCGCCGGACGGAGCAGCAGAGCCGTATGCGTTGCAGATGGCCGGCGACTGGGAGCAAGCAGCGGAAGCGTGGGAGGCGATCGGGTGTCCCTACGAGGTCGGTATGGCACTGTTGGATGGCGACACCGATGCGGTGGCGCGGGCACACACGATCTTCGACGCCATCGGAGCCGCTCCCGCCGCCAAGATCGCTCGTGACCGCTTGCGCAAACTCGGCGTGGTGGCACGAGGCCGGGGCGCGAACCGATCGACGATCGCGAACCCAGCGGGCCTCACCGATCGACAGCTTGAGGTCCTCGGGCTGATGGTGCGCGGCCTGTCGAACGGTGAGATCGCAGACGCCTTGTATGTGGCCCCCAAGACCGTCGAGCACCACGCATCAGCCATCTACGCAAAACTCGCCGTGGATGGCCGGGCCAAGGCCGTGGCTGTCGCGACGGAGCAGGGTCTCTTCGAATAGTCATCCCGGGGTGGGGCGAAGCAAAGATGGGGGCGCACCCCGATGGCGGTTTGGTCCACTCGTGCGAAGTTGTGCTCAGAGATCGGAACCACCGATCGTGGAAAGGAAGCACAACATGGCTCGCTACATGGTCACCCGTTCGTTCCCCGACGGGCTTGAGATCCCGACGACCGGAGAAGGTGCAAAGGCCTGCCTGGGCGTCGTCGACAACAACGCGACCGAGCAGGTCACATGGATCCAGTCATTCGTCAGCGACGACCACAACAAAACGTTCTGCGTCTACGACGGCCCGTCAGAAGATGCGATCCGCAAGGCTGCGGCGCTCAGCGGTCTGCCGGTTGACGAAGTGACGCAGATCAGTGTCCTCGACCCGTACTTCTACGTGAGTGAGGCGGCCACCGCATAGAGGCGACCCAGCAGGGTGGCGCCGATCAGACCGGCATCGTGGCCGTGCGACGCCAGAACGATGCACGAATCGGCATGCCGTATCGATCTCGGATCGACGGCCAGCGATGCCCGGTGGGTCGGGTCACCGCTGGCCGTCGACCTCTACCTACTCCGTGACGATGATCTCACCCATCATCCCGTGGACGAAGTGCGGTGGAAGCTCGCTCTCGGGTGGCTCGCCGGTTGCAGCAACCGCATCGAGATATTCCTGGGGTGCTATCCCGGTCGGGATGAAACACAGGATCGCGTAGCGTCCCGGCTCACTGAGCGTCCCATCGCCGACGGGCACGATGTTGCCTCCACCGGGTGGGGCGAGGATCACCGTCGTGAGTCCCGGCTCGAGGATGGCTTCGCTCTCGTCCGGTGGCAGCTGCATGAGCTCATGGACCGGGCGTGTCTCATGAGGTTGAGGCAGAAGGTCTCGGAGGGCGGTTCCTACGGGCGCGCGAGCAGCGCTGCTCCGACGAGACCGGCGTCCTGGCCCAGGGTCGCAGGTGTGATGTAGCGGTCATCGGTGGTGATCGACGGGGCGGTGCTGTAGCCGTTCAAGGCGTGGGCGGCTCCGACGCGAACGAGGTCGATCCGGTCGTTGCTGCTCATCACGCCCCCTCCGAGGACGATCCGGTCGGGGGCGAACGAGTACACGATCGTCGCCATGAGCTGACCGAGATAGTGTCGGGTGGCCGTCACGACGTCGACTCGGTGGTCGTCGGGTCGTGCGTTGCGAGCGGGTCCCGATGTCAAACCCTCCGCACAGTCCTCGTGATAGGGGCAAACACTCGGCTGGTCGTCGCCCGGGAGACGGTTGACCCGTACGTGCCCGATCTCAGTGTGCCCGTGACCGTGGTGGACACCCGTCCGTCGATCGGCGTAGGCCCCACCGATTCCCGTTCCCACCGTGACGTAGAACACGGAGTCCACATCTTGGCCGGCGCCGTGTTCGAGTTCTGCAACAGCCGCTGCTCCCACGTCTGTATCGAGGGCGACCGGGGCGATTGGTTCGAGCCATTTCACGAGGTTCGTCCCGATCCACGCCTTCTTCGGGGTGGATCCGATGAGCCCTCTGTCCGGGCCATTCAGAGTGATGGGGCCGAACGCTCCGACGCCGATAGCGTCGACCGGACCATGATGTTGGAGGAATTGAACGATGGCTGGCATCGTTTCGTCCGGTGTCGTCGTGGGTACGCGCTCTTCACGGACCAGCGTCAGACCTTCGCCGAAGACCGCCACTCGCATTTTGGTGCCGCCCGCTTCGAGGGCTCCGATCATCGTCATGGCGCCGACGATACCGGACGCTCAGCAGACACTCCCGTCGTCATCGATGTAGCAGGCGTCGGCCTGGAACTTCCTCCACTGCTCGAGGGTGTGTCGCAGATCGAGCAGATACTCGTCGAGCTCGTCAGGTCCGTAGCGCTTCCCCGACTCGACGATCGCGGGAAGCGGAGCGCTTTCGTCACCGGGGTGTTCGTTCAACTGCCAGGACACGACGAGTTCGTTGAGGGTTGCTTCCACTTCACGGTCCTGTGGTGTGCGTGGCGTGGGGACCTGTAGCTCGATCACGGTCTGGACTCCCGGGTTCCTACGACGGCGCAGCGGATGCTCCTACTCGGCATCTTTGCGCCGCTCATCGGCGAGGATGCGTTCGTAGCGTCGACCAGAGCCAGCGGTGTCAATCAGATAGGCCGCTATGTGGAACGCCAACCCGACACCCCACGTGAGCGACACCAGATAGGCGAAGTCAACGTTGCCGTCCGCGAAGTCGATGCCCCAAAGGAACCCGTTGACGATGATGTATGACGCGACATGCCAGAGAAGGGCCGTGAGTTCCTTGGCCCGCTTCTCTGCGCGTTCTTCGGCGGAAGGCATCCGCACCCCGATCGTCCGATTCTGTTCCCAGGGGAAGGGTAGTTGTCGTTCCATCGGGGCGTTGGCCGATGGAGTAGAAGAGGAGGTGGATGGAGCGGGTGAGGGGAATCGAACCCCCGTATTCAGCTTGGGAAGCTGATGTTCTGCCATTGAACTACACCCGCGAACGTCAGAATTGTACCGCGCACGGGCAGAGCGTTGCCCCCGATCAAGGGAGGAGCGGCTAGCGGGTGCCGGTCAGGTCGTACCAGTACACGCCGAGGAGGAATCCGGGTGCGGGTTCGATCTCGGCATCGAGGATTGCTCCCTTCCGTTCATAGAAGCCCCGTGCGCCGGGATCGGCGATGATCTTCATACGCCGGTGGGTCGTGCGAGCCGCCGCACTGACTGCATGGTCCCAGAGTTGGCTCCCGTAGCCCTTCCCGATACGATCGACCGTCAGGAACATCCGGAGCAGCTCAATGTGTTCTTTGTCGTCGACCAGTCCGTAGAACCCGGCGACCTCGCCGTTCTCCTCACCGACGGTGACCGCTTCGTTCGGGTAGCCAGCTTCGATCTCGGCTTCCAGGCCCACCAGCAACTCGTCGGTCGCCGCTTCGTGCTCGTACCAGCGAACACCGGCCATCGTGATCTCGTTGAGCAACGCGGCCTCGTCCATTCTGCCCGGCCGGAAGTGCAGTTGTGCCATCGGCATTCCTCCTTCGATGGGCGCCTTAGGTCACGATATTCGATCAGGTTTCGAGAACCTTTCGCCGACTTCGAGCGCTGAGGTTCGCGCCGATTGTGACTGCCATTGTGTCGCACCGGTGTACCCTTCGTGCAACGCCGTTCGACCGTCAGGTCGAGCGGCGATTTGTTGGTTCTTGGGTCTTTTCTGAAAGGTGGTGACCCGTGGTACACATCGCATTCATCTCGCAGGATCTCCTCGCTACCGCCGGGTTCCTGCTGCTCATCATCGCCATGCGCGTGGTCGACGTCTCGGCCGGTGTCCTGCGTGTCGTGTTCATCATGCGGGGGAGAAGGGCGATCGCCGCGGCGGTCGGCTTCGTCGAGTCGCTCAGCTGGCTCATCGCCGCTGCAGCCGTGTTCGCAAACCTGGATACTCCGGCCAAGGCAATCGCCTACGCAGGTGGATTTGCACTCGGTACCTGGGTCGGTTCGTGGTTGGAGTCGAAGCTGGCCGTCGGCAAGTCCGTCGTGCGTGTTTTCGTCCCGGTCGATGCGGTGCGACCCACGGAGGAACTGCGTGACGCTGGCTTCGGTGTCACCGAGGTGATGGGTGAGGGCCTACGGGGACCGGTGCTCATCCTGTTCTGCGTGGTGCCGCGGCGTCGCAGCACCGAAGTGATGAGAATCGTTGCGGCAAGCAGTCCGGAGGCCTACGTGACGGTTGAGTCGATCGACACCCTTGACCTCACCCACCGGAAGTTCCAACCGTCACGCGTGTGACGGTTGGATCAGGTCAGGCTTCGAGGCTGTTCCGCAGCTCGTCGCGGAGGTCACCGAGGTCGAAGCCGTCGAAGTCGAAATCCTCCCACCCGTCGAAGCCCTCGAACTCGTGCCACTCCTCGAATGTCCCGAAGTCGAAGCCTTCGAGTTGTTGTTCGAGCTGCTGGGTGATCTCGTCCCAGTCGATGTCGTCGAGCATCGACTCGAACTGTGAGAGTGCTTCATCGAAATCGAATTCTCCCAAGAAGTCCTGGAACTCGTCGAATAGGTCCTCTGCGCGGTCCCAGTCGGACTCGTCAGCGGTCCAACCGGTGACGTCGTCGGGGTCGATCCCGAACTCCTCGAGGTCGGTGAGGTCGATGGAATCCCAGTCGAGTTCTCCGAGGGCCTGCTCGATCTGGCGTCGGATGTCGTCCCAATCCGCGGTGGAGAGCTGGCGTTGGAGGAGTTCTATCTGGAGTCGCGCCTGATCCTTGATCTCGTCCCAATCGACGGCTTTGAGTTCTGCCTGCCCGTCGGCGATCGCCTGGCGCAGTTCATCGGCCTCGTCGTCGGTGAGATAGCCGTCGGCGACGAGATCGTCGACGAAATCGTTGGCGAGGTCGACGAACGAGTCGATGGTCTCCGAATCCGTGACTTCGACGGCAGCAGTCTGGGTTGGGATGTCGCTCGATTGGGCGGCGGCGAATCCGGTGCCGGTCACGGCCATGACAGCAAGTGCCCCAGCAACGATGAACGAGGTTCCGCTGATCCAAAAGAGCAGTTTGCGCATGGGTCCCCTTGGCTTGTGTCCTCCGAGAATATCATCGGCCCCAGATACCGTTCTCTTGAACCGCCCGCGAGCTCTGACCCGGACCCTCGTGCTCAACCGACGAGGAGGCTGATGCCACCCCACGCAGCGATCAGCGTCCCGACGGCGATCAGCCACGCGGCAAGGGCAGGACGGAACTCGCCCCGCTCATCCTTCGGCTTCTCTCCTCGGCGATGCTTCCAGATGGCCGCAACGTTCCCGATGACCATGGCAAGCCCGAGGGCGAGTGCCAGCTGCTTGATGAGCAGGTTGAGATCGAGCAGTTCTTCCACGTCGCGACGGTAACGAATCCGGTCCGTAAATCAGCGTGGAGATAGCCTTTCGACCTATGCAGCAGCCCGCCCAACCCGAACGATTCAACTGGAGAGCGTCCACCAAAAAGGGGACGCTCTCGGTGGTGATGTGGGTGTTCGGGCTGTCGACGACGCTCCTGTTGGTCGGACTCTGGGGGCGAGCGGTCACCGTTGACCAGGCCACCGTCGCGGAATCCGCAGCGACCGTGATCGATGCTGACATTGCCCAGGATCGGGTCATGGACTGGGTCGAGGATGCGCTCGTACAGGCAACCTCGGTCTCGCCCGCACAGGCGGCGGCGACGGTGGAATCCGTCCGGTCGACCCCCGAGATGCAAGAAGCGATCGACAACCTCACCGCCGCGTTCGTCGGAGCGCTCTTCGCCCCCGAGGGAACGGATCCGGTGATCGATGTCGATGCTGCGGTACGTCCGGCCATCCCTGTCATCGTCACCGCTCTCGCCGACCAGGATGTAGCGCTTGAGGAACCGTCGGTTCTTGCTGCGCTCGATGCGGCTGACATCGAACTCGACACGGGTGAGGCGGCGGGCGTTGCCACCGTCGTGCGTGAGGCGCACGCCGTAGTCACGGTCGGTGTGGTCGTCGCACTCGCCGTGATGGCGTTGGCAGGGAGCGCAGCGGTTGCCCTGTCGGAAGAGCGGTTCGCGATGGTGCGAACGCTCGCTGTTCGCGTGGTGCTTTCTGCGCTGTCGTTCTCGGTCTTCTTCCGCCTCGGTGGATGGGCCCTCGACCCTGACCGCGGCCGTTCACCGATCGTCGGAGGCACCTCTGTGGTCCTCGGATCCAACGGCCACGTGTTCTTGATCACTGCGGTCATCGCCGCAGCCGTTGCGTTCGCCGGCGGTTGGCTCGCATGGCGCAAACGAAGAGCCCGGACGGTGGATCCCGTCGTTGCGACGAGCCCGACCGATGATGACACGCGCGAGCTCGTCGCCATCGGCTGACGGGACCCTCTCCAGGGCTCGGATCAATCGGTAGGCTGCACGCATGTCTCGTCCCTGTCATGTCCTGCGCGTGTTCACCCGCGACGGCGAGGGCGGCAATCATCTCGGTGTCGTCAACGATTCAGTTGGGGTCGATGAGGATTGGATGCAGCAGGTTGCCATCGAGTTGGGCTATTCGGAGACGGTCTTCGTCGACTGGTCGGACACCGCCGATCACCCGAGCGTCCGAATCTTCACACCCGGCGGGGAGCTGCCGTTTGCCGGTCACCCGTTGGTCGGTACCGCATGGGTCTTCGAGAAGCTCGGCCCGGGTGGCACCGGATCGATCGTCACGACGGCTGGCACGGTCGCGTATCGGGTCGAGGGCGATGTGGTGGAGGTCGAGGCATCGATTCCCATCGCAGAAGTCGATGGCGATACGGAAGCGCGTGTAACGGCCTCCGCGGGGCTCCCCGAGTCGATCGCCAGCCGGACGCTGGCACTGCCGAAGCATTATCACCTAGCGGAGTATCCGTCCCGGACCGACATCGATGCTCTCGCACCCGACATGCACGTACTCGCTGAACACCGGTTCGGGCTCTATGCGTTCGCCCGCGACGGAGACTTGGTGACGGCGCGATTCTTCGTACCCAGTCACGGGATACCCGAGGATCCCGCGACGGGTTCCGCCGCGATGGCGCTTGCTCAGGAGTTCCGTCTTCGCGGGGAGACGGCGGGGTCGGTCACGATCCATCAGGGCGACCAGATGGGTTGGCCGAGTGCCATCCGTCTCGACTGGACCGATTCGAATACCACGATTGGTGGATCCGTCGTCCGCGACGACGTCGTGCTCGTCTGATACGCACGATTTTCACAGCCTCGGGCCAGCGAATCCCCCTATAGTCATGCCAGAATCAGGGAGACCAGACGATGCAGACCTACACCACCCCGGGGGAGCGACACGTACCGGACCATCACAACGCGGTGGCGATGCTCGTCCAACGGGCGCATTCCTCTCCGGCGCATCCCGCCGTCGCGTATCGCGACGGCGATTCGTTCAAGACCATGTCGACCGCCGACCTGTGGGTGACCGTGCGCAAGATCGCAGCCGGTCTCGTGTCGATCGGGGTCGAGCGTGGCGACCGCATCTCGCTCCACACCTCCACCCGCTTGGAGTTCACCCTGTTCGACTATGCGATCTGGGCAGCGGGCGCTGCGACGACCACGATCTATGAGACGTCGTCGAGTGACCAGATCGAATGGATCATCTCCGACTCGGGCTCCCGCGTCCTCATCACCGAGAGCGCCGACACCCGTTCCGTCTACGAGAGCATCGAAGGCAGTGTCAATGGTTGTCAACATGTCTTCACGATTGACGAAGGGGCCGTCGACCAACTCAGCAACCTTGCGACGGAGGAGTCGCTGGCGGAGGTGGATCGTCGCGTCAGCAACATCTCGCATGACGACCTGGCCACCCTCGTTTACACCTCCGGGACAACGGGGATGCCCAAGGGCTGCGAACTCACGCACTACAACTTTGCATGGGAGGTAGAGCAGCTTGACTCGTCCCTCGGGAAGCTCATCTCTGAGGGCAACCGGACGCTGATGTTCTTGCCGCTCGCTCACATCTTCGCCCGTGCCGTGCAATCGGCCTGCATCTCAGGCGGGGCCACGCTTGGCTACTCGACGGGCATCCCGAACCTCATCGAAGAGATGGGGATGTTCAAGCCGACCTGGGTGTTCTCGGTCCCCCGAGTCTTCGAGAAGATCTACAACGGTGCCAAGCAGAACGCAGAGGCCAACGGGAAAGGCAAGATCTTCGACCGCGCCGCGGCGGTGGCGATCAACTATGCCCAGGGTCTCGAGCATGGCAAAGTCGGTGCCACGACGAAGGCGGCGCACAAGCTGTTCGACGTCCTCGTCTACTCGAAGATCAGGGCTCTCTTCGGTGGCAACGTCCAGTACGCGATCAGTGGGGGAGCACCACTCGGCTCGCGGCTCGGCTACTTCTTCCGAGGAATCGGAGTGACACCTCTGGAGGGATACGGACTCACCGAGACGACTGCCGGCGCCACGGTGAACACACCGGAAGCAATCCGGATCGGGACCGTCGGGCGGCCGATCCAAGGGACCTCGATCAAGATCGCCGAAGACGGTGAGGTCCTGATCAAGGGTGGTCAGGTGTTCCGTGGCTATTGGAAGAACGAAACCGCGACGAACGAGGCGCTCAAGGATGGGTGGTTCCACTCCGGAGACCTCGGCGCACTCGACAACGACGGTTTCCTGACGATCACCGGACGAAAGAAGGAGATCATCGTCACGGCTGCCGGCAAGAACGTCGCACCGGCGATCCTCGAAGACCGTCTCCGTTCGCACGCCCTCGTTTCTCAGGTCATGGTCGTGGGCGATGCCCGCCCATTCATCGCAGCGCTGATCACCCTCGACGAAGAGGCCCTCCCCGCCTGGACCGAAGCGAATGGTCTCACCGGGCTCAGTCGCGAAGAGCTCGCCACTAGTGACGAGCTGCGCAAGGAACTCGACGCTGCGGTGACCTACGCAAACAAGGCAGTGTCGAAAGCGGAAGCCATCAAGACCTACCGAATCTTGAACGACGACTTCACCATCGAGACCGGTGAGTTGACACCGACGCTCAAGGTGAAGCGGTCCGTCGTGGCCTCGAAGTACAGCTCAGAGATCGACGCCATCTACGAAGGCTGAGCCGGCGGAGGCAAGCGTCCATCCGCGGGAACCTGATCGCGACTCGCACCGTCAAACGGTATGCATCCATAGTCTTGAGGCTGTATGACCGTCCGAGCCCGCATCACCATCGCGTTCGTGATGATCGCCGCCGTTGCGATCGGTGTCGCCGCGTCACGAGATACGGCGGAGGCAATCCTCCCGGACGGTGGCAAGGCGCCGGTCGTCATCTCCGCAAGTGTCGAAGACCCTGCTCGCCACAATCGCCTGCTCGAGGCCGATCTGAAGGTTGAGGCATACGACGACGGCGAGATCACGGCCTACGAGTATCGCTGGAGTAGGGCAACGGTCGGTTCCATCGCGACGACCCCCGCACCATCGCCGACGGTCGACTTCCGAGCGACGGTGCCGGAGACACGGTTTCTTCTCGAGGTTCGTGCCGTTGACGATGAGGGCTGGCGGTCCGAATGGGTCGTTGCGCACGACGGTCCGACACCGTCAGCTCCGAACCTGATCGTCGCCGGTGATTCGGTGGCATCCGGGTACACGCGTACGTGGTTCACGTCCGATGGCACCTGCACTTCACCATCGGCTTCCTACGGCCAGTTGGTCGCCGATTCGGTTGCAGCGTCGCTTCCGGCGTCCTGGTCGCCGACGTATCGCAACATCGCACGCGCCGGTGCGGGCGTCTATTCCTTCGAACAGGGCGGTCAGGATCCCTGTGGGGCGTCGTACTCGAGTCAGCTCGACGACGTCGTCGACTTCGCCGATCCCTCGACCTGGAATGTGGTCGTGGTCACCGCGGGGATCAACTCCACCAACTGGGGCGACGTGATCACAAGCCTCACGGGACAACACGCCATGTCCTTCTCGTTCAACGGTGACAAGGACCGCTGCGCACGGGCAATCAGTGAGGACTGGAACCTCGCCGATCGGTCGAGTTCCATCGCTGATCAGGTCGGTGAACTGGCACAGCACCTGATCAAACGCACGAACGCGGACGTGTACTGGACGAGCTACTACGACGTGACCGGGCATCGCATCATCGGATCGTTCAGTCCTATCGGTCCGGGATGTACCGATGAGATGCGATCGGCCCTCGCACTCCTCCACACGACCCTGACTGCTGAGTTGCCGGTGGAGGTGACCTGGGTCGATCTCGGTGATGCGTCCGTCCCGCTGCAGGCATGGGGTGGATGGCCACACCCGGATGGCGACGGACACAGAGTCATCGGAGCGGTCGTCGCCGAGACTGTGGTGGCATCCAGCTGACCTCACTTGTGACACACCTGTGTGCGACCATGGGCACATGGACATCCCCGGCATCCTGCATGCGGACCTCGATGCCTTCTATGCGGCCGTCGCAGTCAAGGAGGACCCTGCACTCGTCGGAAAGCCGGTCGCCGTTGGGGGTGGAGTCGTGCTCTCCTGCACCTACGAGGCTCGCGCCTATGGGGTTCGGGGCGGCATGCCCCTTCGCGAGGCCAGGGGCCTGTGCCCGAACCTGATCGTTGTCGATGGAACATTCGGTGCGTACGTGGACTACTCGAAGGCGGTCTTCGAGATCTTCGAATCGTTCACACCCCTGGTGGAGCGGCTGTCGATCGACGAGGCATTCATGGATGTCACCGGATCGGTGCATCTCTTCGGGTCGCCTGCGACGATCGCCCGCGAGATTCGATCTCGGGTACGGGAATCGACAGGACTTGCTGTGTCGATCGGGGCGACGACGAGAAAGTTCCTCTCCAAGATCGCAAGTCAGGTGGCCAAGCCGGATGGTCTGATCGTCGTCGAACCCGGTGATGAGAGCGACTTCCTCCGACCACTTGGCGTCGGGTACCTGTGGGGCGTGGGTCCCGTCACGAAGCGTCGGTTGGGAGAACTCGGGATCGAGACGATCGGTGATATCGCGGACACACCGCTCGACTCTTTGGCCGCCTCGCTCGGTGCTGGACATGCCCGACACCTGCACGCATTGGCAAATCTCAAAGATGCCAGACGTGTCGAAACCAGCCGTCGGGCGAAGTCGCTGAGTGCCCAGTCGGCGATGCGCGGCAAGATCCGAACGCTCAGCGAACTGACGCCGGTCCTCTATCGCCTGACCGACAGGGTCGCCTCGCGGTTACGCGCCAAGGAAATGAATGGGCGCACGGTCACCATCAAGGTTCGATTCGGGGACCTTACGTCCATCACGCGGTCGCTCACGATCCCTACCCCGACGAACTCCACGTCGACCCTGGTCGGAGTGGGAACGCAGCTCCTCGCCGGGGTCGTCGAGGAGTTCCCCCGTCACGAGACAACGCTGTTGTCGGTTGCAGTTTCGGGCCTCGGGGCAAAGGACGCAACACAACTGGCGCTCGATGTCGATGCTGTCGCAGGGAGTCCACGATCGCTCGAGCTCGAGGCTCTCGATGAGTCGGTGGACGAGTTGCGAGAGAAGTTTGGTGACAAGGTGATCACCCATGGTTCGGATCTCATGTCCGGGCGGACCAGCTTCTCCGATGGTCTGTCGGAGATCATGACCCCTGGGGAGCCGGACAACGACGATTGAGGCGATACGTCCATGCTCGATGGACCCTGGATCAACGAGCGATGACGTTCGCGAGGAGCGAGCCTCCTAGAATCGTCCCCCATGGCCTCCGGATCCAGAAGACTCATCTATCTCGCTCTCGTTGCGAACGGGCTGATTGCCGTGACGAAATTCATCGCTGCCGCGATCTCGGGGAGCTCAGCCATGTTCGCCGAGGCGATCCACTCGGTCGCTGACACCGGAAACCAACTGTTCTTGCTCCGTGGCGATACGGTCTCTCGCTACGCGGCGACCACCACATACCCGTTCGGTCGTGGTCGTGCGATGTACTTCTGGGCGTTCATGGTCGCGGTGATGCTGTTTGTCGCCGGTGGTGTGTGGTCGATCATCCACGGATGGGAGCGGATCTTGCATCCCGACGACCACCACGGTGGAGGGTTCGTCTTTTCGCTCATCGTTCTCGGCATCGCCGGGGTCTTCGAGGTCTTCATCGCCTTCATCCCCGCAATCCGAGAGTTCAACAAGCGACGCGGATCGCGTGGCGTTTGGCAGTCGATCAGGGAGTCAAAGGACCCAGCGCTCATCATCGTCGTGTTCGAGGACGCAGCGGCGACCTTGGGGCTTCTGATCGCTGCCGTCGGACTCATCGCTACCCAGGTCACCGGCAACGCCTTTTGGGATGGAGCCGCATCGGTCACGATCGGTGTCCTCCTGTGCGTGGTTGCCTTTGTGGTAGCGCGTGAGATGAAGGCGTTGCTTGAGGGCGAGTCGGCTACGCGTCGTGACCGTGCTGCGATCCGCACAGCAATTCTCTCGGTGCCGGCGGTTGCCAACATCGAGCGGCTCCTCACCATGCAGCTCGCACCACGCGAGATCCTCGTGAACGTCGATGTCACGTTCGACGAGGGGGTGGATGAAGTGGCCGCGATCGAAGAGGTCGAGTCCGCGGTTTCCAACGTGGTCCCAGACGCAACTCGGATCTTCGTAGAGCCGACCCGATGATCGGGGAGGCTTCCGCACCGGCATCCGCTGCGAACCTCGGACCCGGATTCGACACCCTTGCGATCGCCCTCGGTCTGCGCTGTACCGCAACTGCAGAGGTTTCGGGCTCGATGACGATCACGGAGCAGGGGAGGACGAAACGCCTCGATCCCGATGATCTTGTCGCCCTTGCAGTCGATGCTGCCGTCGGATATCCGATGCACATCACGCTCGTCAACGACATCCCCCGCGCCCGGGGTCTTGGGTCTTCCGCAGCGGTTGCCGCATCGGTCGCCGCAGCGGCCTTGAAGACGAGCGGTGTTACTGCCGACAGCAGATCGCGGGTTTTCGAGATCGTCACGGACTTGGAAGGGCATGCGGACAACGCCGCAGCGACCGTCTACGGCGGGATGGTCGCTGCCACACCGTCCGGAGTCCAGCGCCTCGACCTCAGCGACCAGCTATCGGTCGTCGTCGGGATCCCGAACGAACCATTGCGCACGAGTGACGCTCGTCAGGTCCTGTCCGACGACGTGCCACGTGAGGTCGTCGTCCGGTCCCTGCAACGCCTCGCCTTCCTCGTGTCCGGTCTTGCCTCGGGCTCGCCACTCACCTTGGCGCATGCGGCAGGCGACGAACTCCATGAACGACCGAGAGCAGACCTTTCCCCTGTCACCGGGGAGATGATCGAAGCGGCTCTCGGAGCCGGGGCGGTGCATGCCTCGTGGGCGGGGGCAGGACCGACAGCGATTGCCTTCGTGCCATCCGAACGTGTCGGTCGGGTCGTGGGTGCGATGTCGGGGATCCTCGCCGGTCGGGGTGAGGTGATGGCGCTTCCCGTCGACGGAGACGGCCTCAGCTGACTCGCACCGTCATTCCCAGGTTGTCCACCGCGCGTGCGATCTGGCATGCAATCGTGAGGTACGTTGATCGATCCAAGCCGTACGGGTCGGCGACGCCATCGGGTGTCAGTGGCAGAACACGCGTCGATTCGCCAGCCAGAGTGCGCATCGTCTCGAGGTGATGGTCGGTCATGACAAGGTAGAGGTCGACCTCGGCGTCCGTTCTTGCCTGACGGGCCCGATGAGGGTTGAGGTCGATGCCGAACTCGTCGCTCGCGATGTCACGCATCGTCTCCGTGGCCCGGTGACCGACCACGGCGGCGGTGCCGCTACTGGTCACTGTGATCTCGGATCCCCACGTAGATCGTGCGTAGTACTCGGCAAACGGCGATCGGCAGATGTTGCCCGTGCAGACGAACTCGACCCGGAACGGACGGGTTGTCAACGGTCGGCGCGGAACTTCGCGGCGCGTTCGATGAGCGTGCGGAACAACGCATCGGAAGTCTCGTCATCTCGCACGCGTAGGAACTCGGGATGCCACTGCACGGCCGTCATCGGCCAGCTCGC
>JAUIIM010000022.1 GCA_030431785.1 Acidimicrobiia bacterium
CAGGATGACCGTCACGAATATGACCGCAACGGTCTCACCGGCATCCCCGAAAACGTCGAACAAGGAATACAAAGGCTCCGCAAGCGAGACGGCAGCGACGGCGGAGGCCATGAACCCTGCGAGGGTGATGCCGATCTGGATCGTGGCGAGGAGCCGGTTGTGGTCCCGTGCGAGTTCGGCGGCGGCGCGGGCGCTCCCACCTTGCTGTTCGAGGCGTGCAAGCTGTGGTTCCGTCAGCGAGATCAGGGCGAGCTCGCTTCCCGACAACATCGCGTTGACCAGCACGAGGCCGAACACGAGCAGCAACTCAGGAATCATTGCGTGCAAGTGTACGAGGTGCAGTCAACCAGTCGGGCTGGGTTCGTGGAGTTCAGCCGATCTCCTCGAGCGCGACGGTCGACATCGCGACCTCTTCGCACAACTGTGACGAGATCTGTGCGCTGCAGAACAGCTCGTAGCGAAGGAGACCCTCCGTCCACCCCAGGCTGAGGCCATCGGGGACGACGATCGACGACAGCTCGCTGCGCCCGATCGGAGAACCGATTGGTGCCCTCCCCACCCGAAGGACCCCGACACGCCCGGCATCGGACTGATACGGCTCCGATGCCCACAACCCGAAGGCCGCTGAGGTGTCCGGATCGAGGGTTCCCTGCGTCGGCTGGTAGACGAGCTGGCTCGTGATCCAGCGGACATCCTCCGGGACGAGCTCCGGAAAGCCGATTCCCGGGAGCGCTGCGGCGATCTCAGCCCTGCTGGACTGGACGAAGCGGTTGACGTCTGGCCGGTTTCGCCACACCTCGGCGATCACCTCAGTCGGTGTGCCGGTCGCCTGGAACTCCTTGCTGTCGTTGAACCACCCGACATCGGAGACATCGACGACCGCCTCACCAGCGGCACCGGCGGCGACGGTCGGTATCGCGACCGTGGTGGTCGTTTCACCTTCCACGAAGGTCCGCGTCCTGTCGCCGACACCGTCGAACAAGCCCTGGTCCCCGCACCCCACGACGGCCAGAGCGATCACGACCAGAACGATCATTCGCCTCATGGCCGTGACGGTACTGCGGTAACCCGGAAAGCGGGTGCGTCCCGAAGTGCGTGTGGCAGCGGTACCGTTGCCGACGATGCAGCCCGATGACGTCTTGATCCTCCGAAGCCGGCTGACCGGCGATGGCCCCCTCGACACCGCGACCTCGCGTGCCACCCTGCGAGCAGTCTCACGCGGCGAGCTGAACGACACGTTCGAGGTCGGCGTCTCCCATCCCGTGGTCGCCTTCGGGAAGCACGACACCTCTGCACGCCATTTCGCCGATGCAGTGCGTACAGCGAGCACCCACGGATTCGAACCGACGGTCCGCATCGCCGGTGGACGCGCCGCCGTCTTCCACGAGGCGACGATCCGATTCGGCTACACACACGCTGTTCCTGACTCCGCTGTAGGGATGCACGACCGGTTCCGTTGGATGTCGGGCTTGATCGTCGAGACGATCGGGGCGTGGGGCATCCACGCCGAGATCGGAGAGATCCCTGGCGAGTACTGCCCTGGCGAATACAGCGTCCACATCGGCCGAAAGAAGGTGATGGGGCTGGGACAGCGCCTGACGAAAGGGGCAGCCCACATCGGCGGTGTCATCGTCCTCGACGGCGTGGACCGGATCAACGAAGTACTCCAACCGATCTATGAGCAGCTCCAGATCCCCATGGATCCATCGGCCACTGGCTCGCTCCGCGACGCCATGCCGATCGACGCCAACGCATTCATGGACCGATTCACCGAGCTCGTCGTCGGCGACCGCAATACGGTCGATGGAGACCTCCCACCAGCCGTGCGCAAAGAGGCGCAGACGTACCGCTCCGACCACGACCCTACGACCTGACTTGCAACGAACGTCCCGGAACGGAAGACTGCCGAGCCATGCACATCCTCATCATCAACGGCCCGAACCTGAACCTGCTGGGCACCCGCGAGCCTGAGATCTACGGATCAGCCACGCTTCGCGACCTCGAGAGCGACTGGGTTCGCCATGCACAGGACCGCGGATCGTCGATCGACACCTTCCAGTCCAACCACGAGGGAGCCATCATCGATGCGATCCATGGGGCACGTGGGGTCGCCGACGGCATCGTGATCAACCCCGGCGCCTATACCCACACGAGCCGTGCGATCCCCGATGCGATCGCCGGTGTGGGCATCCCCACCGTCGAGGTCCATCTCTCGGACATCATGAACCGTGAGCCGTGGCGCGCGATCTCGCATGTCGCCGAGGTGAGTCTCACGACGATCCACGGGCGCGGTGCGACCGGCTACCTCAACGCCATCGATGCCCTCGTCGCCCACACGATCGCACCGGCGACCTTGCATCACTACGGCGAAGAGGACCACCAGGTCGCAGACGTCCGGGTCCCCGAGGGGATCGAGGCTCCGCCGGTTGCCGTGCTCATCCACGGGGGCTATTGGCGGAGCTATTGGAAACGCGACACGCTCGACCTGATGGCGGCTGCCCTCGTCAAGGAAGGGATGGCCACCGTGAACCTCGAGTACGCCGTCGGTGGGGATTCCTATCCGGCGGCGATCGAGGATGTGGAAGCCGCCCTCGCATGGGTCACCTCCCACGGCGACGAGCTGGGGCTCGACGGATCGGACATCCGCCTCGTCGGTCACTCCGCCGGCGGATACGTGGCTTTGAAGGTCGCAGAACGCAGCGCCGACCTGACTCGGGTGGTGGCAATCGCTCCGGTCACGGACATCGATGCGGTTCCCGGCCAGTTCGGCGAGGGAGATCCCGCAAGCGCCTTCCTCGGGGGCACCGAGGCTGAGCGCCCGGACGACTGGTCCAGTGCCCGGCTCGTCGGCACGCCACAGTCACCGGTGGTCATCGTCCACGGTTCCGAGGACACCGACGTCCCTGATGCGCACGCCCGTTGGTACGTGGAACGTGCGGAAGACGCAGTGCACTTCGAGGACATCGAAGGTTCAGAGCACTTCGCCCCGATCGACCCGACCACCGAGGCAGGTGCCATCGTCGTGGGACACATCACCGCCTAGCGGGAGGCGCTCACTCGCCGTCGACGAGCGTCTTGATCCGGGAGATCCCTTCGGCGAGATCGTCGTCACCGAGCGCAAAGGACAGACGGGCGTAGCCGGGTGCGCCGAACGCCTCACCGGGCACGATCGCCACCTGTGCCTGTTCGAGGATCACTTCTGCGAGTTCGAGCGTGGTCGATGCGGTTCTCCCGCTGAGTGATTTCCCGAGAAGACCGGTGAGATTCGGGAAGGCGTAGAACGCCCCTTGTGGCTCCTCGCAGGTGACCCCGTCGATCGAGCGCAGCATGTCGACCATCGTGACGCGCCGGCGATCGAACGCTGCACGCATCTCATCGACAGCGTCAAGGGGACCCGACACGGCGGCCAGTGCTGCGCGTTGCGCCACGTTGTTCACGTTCGAGGTGAGATGGGACTGGATACGACCGGCACCACCGACGACCTCGCGGGGCCCGATCAGCCAGCCGACCCGCCAGCCCGTCATCGCATAGGTCTTGGCGACGCCGTTCACGACGACGCACCGATCACGCAACTCGGGCACTTCCACGGGCAGGGAGGAAAACGAAGCATCGCCGTAGATCAAGTGCTCGTAGATCTCGTCCGTCATCACCCAGATCCCCCGATCCGCGGCCCATCGACCGACGGCGCGCAGGGCATCCCGGTCGTAGACCGCACCCGTGGGGTTCGACGGGCTGACGAAGATCAGCATCTTCGTGCGTGGTGTGAGGGCCGCTTCGAGTTGCTCGACCGTGACCATGAATCCGGTCGACTCGTCCGTTCCGATCGGGACCGGAACACCTCCGGCGAGCCCGACAGCCTCGGGATACGTGACCCAGTACGGCGCAGGCACGATGACCTCGTCGCCGGGGTCGAGGAGGACTTGGCATGCCAGATAGACGGCTTGCTTCCCGCCGTTCGTGATGATGACCACTTCGGGAGCAATCGCAAGACCAGAGTCACGGTGGGTCTTGTCCGCTACTGCCTGCCGTAACGCAGGAAGACCGGGTGCGGGCGAGTATCGATGTGAACTCGGGTCCTTGGCTGCCTCGACGGCGGCCTCGACGATGTGATCCGGGGTCGGGAAATCCGGTTCGCCCGCACCGAACCCGATCACCGGCAGGCCGTCCGCCTTCATCTGGTTTGCGCGGGAGGTGATCGCAAGGGTGGCCGACGGCTCGACGGCGAGGGCCCGTTGGGAGATGGATTCGAGGGATGTCATCGCAACTACGCTCCTGCTCCAAAGCACGACGTCCGAAGAAGGAACCATAGGCATGTCGACGAACGCCCCGATCCGCATCCCGGGAGACATCAAGCCGAGCGACGGGCGGTTCGGTTCCGGACCCAGTCGCGTGCCCGCCGACGCGATGAATCGACTGGCCGCAACCGGTACGGATCTGATCGGTACCAGCCACCGCCAGGCACCGGTCAAACAACTCGTCAGCACGATACGCCAAGGTCTCGCCACGCTCTACGACCTTCCCGACGGCTACGAAGTCGTACTCGGTCTCGGCGGTGCGACAGCGTTCTGGGATGCCGCAGCGTTCGGTCTCATCGAGCAACGGTCAGCGCATTTCGTGTGCGGTGAGTTCTCCAGCAAGTTCGCCAGTGTCACGGACGGTGCACCATTTCTCGCGAGCCCCGTCGTCCACGCTGCCGAACCAGGATCTGCTCCTACCCCACAACCCGTCGACGACGTCGATGCGGTCGCCTTCATCCACAACGAGACGAGCACCGGGGTGACAGCACCGTTCTCGCGCGTTGGGTCAGAACTGACGCTCGTCGACGGAACGTCGGCCGCCGGGGCCATTCCGTACGATGTCACGTCCGTCGACGCCTACTACTTCTCTCCCCAGAAGGCGCTGGCGTCCGAGGGCGGGCTGTGGTGTGCCTTCCTGTCGTCGGCAGCCATCGCCCGGGTCGAAACGATCGCCGCGACCGATCGCTGGGTACCGCCGTTCCTCTCCCTGCCCACTGCCATCGCCAACAGCCGGAAGGACCAGACCTACAACACACCCGCGATCGCCACGCTCTATCTCCTCGCTGCGACGATCGAGCACTCCCTCGAAACGGGTGGACTCTCGGCCGCCGCAGCGATCAGCAACGCATCGTCATCTGCGATCTACGAGTGGGCCGACGGTCACGACCTCGTCACGCCCTTCGTCACGGATCCGGCGCTACGTTCGTCGACCGTCGTGACGGTCGACGTGGACGATGCGATCGACGCAGACGACGTGTGTGCCGTGTTGCGGGCGAACGGCATCGTGGACATCAACTCCTATCGGAAACTCGGACGCAACCAGCTGCGGATCGCCACGTTCCCTGCGACACCCACCGAGGACGTCGAGGCATTGCTCGCCGTTCTCGACTTCGTGTTCGAGCAGATCGCCGACTAGTTCGACAGATCCGTGGCCGGACCGATCAGCGAGTTCTGTGCTCGAACCGGGCCGACGTCGGTGACCGACAGCCGATAGGGCCCGGCGACGACGCCGAGGTTCTTCGCCGGCAGTATCCGTGGCATTCGTCGGTTCCACACGCTCGAGACGGTCCGGGCGACATGTGCCGGAGTGATGACCAGGTCATCGGTCTCGATGACCTCGAGCACCTTGGTGTTCAGCCTGCGGACGACGATGACCGAGAGGGAATCGAGGTCGACATCATGGCGATCCACGAATGCCTGCTCCGTCGTGATCACGACGAGCGGTTTGCCCTGCGAGCGTGCCAAGCGCTCCCCCACGGCGATCGCCATGCTCGCATCCTCCGCATGCCAGTCGATCGTGGTACTCCCGGTGACGACCACGACCCTCGACCACTCGCTCTCGATTCGCAGCGCCAGCGAGGGAACTGCACATCGGGCACCGATGTCATCGATCACACTCCCGAACACGACGTTGCGGATGAGATCCGGCCCATCCCACCGCAGTACGACCATCGAAGCGTTCTGTTCCTCGATCAGGTGCAGGACGCCGGATGCAAACCCTTCGTCGATGCGCGAAACCCCCGTCGAGTCATGTCCTAGGGCTGCGGCGACAGCTTCGGCCTTCTCCATCCGGTTGGTGGCTCCCTCCAACCCGCCACTCCCCGGGACCAGGATCGGAACGACGACCCCGTCGTCGGGTCGAGCGATACTCCCCCCTACGGTGAGCCCTGCTGTCATCTCCTCGTCGGTTCCCGTCGCATCGACCAGGACGCGACGACCGAGGATGCTCTCGACGTGTGCAGGACGTTCCACGCGGCGGGCGAACGCCTTGGTGCCGATCGAGGTGATGAACGCACAGGCAACGATCGTCAGGACCGATGCGTTGACCGTCACCTGACCGAAGAAGCCCAGGGTGAAACCCACTTGGGCGATGGCGAGGGTCGACGCCGCCTGACCCATCGACAGGGATGCCATCAGCCCGATTTCGGCACCCGTGACCCGGAAGATCGCACCCGTGATCGCTGCTGCGACGCCCTTCCCGACGACGACCAGGACGGTGAACAGCAATGCAAGCAGGAGCGTCTCTCCGTCGAACAAGACTTTCGGGTCGATGGACAGACCGATCGACACGAGAAACGCAGGGACGAACAGCGTGCCACCGACGAAGTCGAGACGACCCATCAGCTCGCTCTCTGCGGGAACCAGCTTGTTGAGACCGAGCCCGGCGAGGAACGCCCCGATCAAACCTTCGAGCCCGCCGACATCGGCGAGGACGGCGGCGCCGGTCATTGCGGCGATCGCAAACAAGAAGCGTTGGACACGGGAATGACCGATCTTGACGAAGAACCACGATGCGATCCGCGGAAGGAGCCACAGGGTCGCAAACGCCAGCAGCGCGATCCCGATCCATATCGGCAGCTCGCCTGCAGCGTTCACGGCACGGGTCGTCGGGTCGGAGTCGGCCTCGATGACTGCCGTCGAGGTCGCGATGGCGAGGACGGTCAGGGAAAGAAGGTCCGCGACCACACCAGCCGACACCGATGCCGTGACGGCACGGTTGTCCTGGAGCCCAGCCGACACGACCTCGGGATAGGCGACGAGGGTGTTCGATGCCCACATGGCTCCGACGAGCATGGCACCGAGGATCCCCGCCTCGGACAGTCCGAGGACGACGGCGATCGAGAGACCGAAGGGAATCCCAAACCCGAGGAGCCCATACGTGATCGAATTTGCACGGTTGGCGAAAAACGCCCTGAGGTTGAACGAGATCCCCGCAAGGAACATGAGGAACAGGATCCCGAGATCACCGAAGTCCGAGAGCAGCGAGTTGTAGCGGATCCAGTTGAGCCCGAACGGCCCGACCAGGATGCCACCGGCGATGAGTCCGATCAGCGTCGGGATCCGCAATCTGGCAGCGACCAGTGGGCCCACGATCAGGATCACGAGCAGGATGAAGAGGCTGAACTCAGGTGTGTTGATCAGCGACACGATGGCTCCATGGCGCCCCATGATGGCATCCCCGGCGGGTGTAGCCTCGCCACATGCGCAACTTGATGATCCTCCGGCATGGAAAGTCGGATTGGGACAGCTCCGCCCTCGACGACCACAGCCGACCCCTCGCTTCGCGGGGCGTCCGCTCGGCCCGGGCCGTGGGCCGTGCCATCGCCGACTACGGCATCAGCCCGGAGATCGTCGTCAGTTCGACCGCCACCCGTGCGAGATCCACGGCTGAACTCGTCATCGAGGCAGGTGGACTCGATGCCTCGCTTCATCTCGAGGACCGGCTCTATGGCGCTTCGGTGAACGAGACGCTGACGGTCGTCGCTGAGTACGGGAAGTCGGCGAACCGTGTCTTGATCGTCGGACATCAGCCGACGTGGAGCATGACCATCCGGCACCTGACCGGCGGCACCGTCGCAGTCAGGACTGCCACGCTGGCCGATGTCGAACTCCCGATCGACACATGGGATGCGGTTCCACGAGCGAGCGGAACCCTTGTCGCGCTGCTGCAACCGCGGATGCTGCTCACCAAGGAGGACAACGGATGATCGATCTCCGTTCTGACACGGTCACGAAGCCGACACCTGCGATGCGAGAGGCGATCGCAAACGCACCCGTGGGTGACGACGTCTATCACGACGATCCGACGGTCAACGAACTCGAAGCACGCGTCGCCGGCCTCCTCGGCAAGGACGATGCGATGTTCGTGCCGAGCGGGACGATGAGCAATCAGGTCGCCGTGCGCATACAGACCGAGCCAGGTGACTCGGTGATCATCGAAGAAGAGGCCCATATCGGTGTCCACGAACTCGGTGGCGCGGCGCATCACTCCGGCGTGACCTTGCGGCGCATCGCGGGGACACGGGGTGTGTTCGGAGCGGATGCCGTCCGGGACCTCGTGCCCGTCCCCCACCCAGCACTCCCCTCTCATCTCCTCGACCCGTTCACCCTCGTGTGCGTCGAGAACACCCACAACGCAGCCGGTGGCACGGTGTGGCCGATCGATGCCATCCGTGACGTGACCCGGACCGCAGCAGAGCTGGGACTGCGTCGCCATCTCGATGGCGCTCGCATCTGGAATGCGTCGGTCGCAAGCGGCGTCGGTGTCGACGAGTACGCATCACACTTCGACACGGTGAGCGTCTGCTTCTCGAAAGGCTTGGGAGCACCGGTCGGTTCCGCACTCGTCGGCGATCGGGAGACGATCGATCGCGCCCGACGCTTCAAGCACCTGTTCGGTGGCGGGATGCGTCAGGCAGGATTGATCGCTGCCGGCGCGCTCTATGCGATCGATCACCACCGCGGACGGGTGGCCGACGACCATGCCAACGCCCGAGCGTTCGCCGAGGGGTTGGCGCAGGTCGACGGGTGCTCGATCGATCTTTCCTCGGTGCAGACCAACATCGTCAACTTCGACGTCGACGACGCTGCTGCCGTTGTGGACGCTGCCGGGGACAACGGCGTGCTGATGCTGGTGAACCGACCGGGCCAAGTCAGAGCCGTGTTCAGTCTCGCCGTCGAGAACACCCAGGTGCGCGAAGCGATCGAGGTCACCGCGGAAGCAATCCGGGCCTCGCTGCGTTGACACGTACGGACCCCACGAACGGAGCCGAATGATGAAGTACTCCAAGGACGATCTGAAGAACCGCTTGTCCCCCGAGCAGTACGCCGTGACCCAGGAAGCCGCCACCGAGCGGCCGTTCACGGGTGCGCTCCTGAACAACAAGGCGGACGGGGTCTACAAGTGCGTCGTGTGCGGTGAGGTGTTGTTCGAGTCCGGCACGAAATACGACTCCGGATCAGGGTGGCCGAGCTTCACCGATCCCGTCGTCGACGAGGCGGTGGGCTCGACGGTCGACCGGACCCACGGCATGGTGCGCACCGAATCGACGTGCGCCAACTGCGGTGCACACCTCGGGCACGTCTTCCCGGACGGTCCTGGTGAGAGCGGATTGCGCTACTGCATCAACTCCGCAGCGCTCGAGTTCGAGGAAGATTCAGAAGGCTGAACCCGCAGGTCAGAGCGTCACGCTGATCGCGACGAGGGCGCCCATGACGGCGGCGGAGACGCCGACGACGGCGAAGGTGAGACCCTTGCCGAGAACTTCCTTCTCAGCGACGACGCCCGCGGCCTTGGCACGCTGCTTCGCCACCTTGGCTTCGGCCTTCTGACGCTTTGCGTCTTCCTTCTCGGACTTGCGGACGGACACCTTCTTCTCGGCCTTCTCCTCGACGGGAGCCGGCTGGAGTGGGACGGACATCGCCTCGGCGAACTGGGCCGGAGTTTCGGGCGTGAACAAGATCTGCTCGCCGGCGAGGTTGACGCTGAACACGCCCTTGCCGAGTGGTTCGACCTTCGTGTCGGTGGCGCTCCATGCGCCGAGTTCCTCGGCGCCAGCGCTGAGTCGGATGTCATCGGGATCGGTGCTCAGCACGGCGGCGAGGCCGTCGCTCTCTTCTCCTGGTAGCAACACCGTTCCTGCAAAGGCGTGGGTCATCTTTGGTTCTCCTGAGCGGATGTTTCCTCTGATTGTTTCGGTACTCGATCGGAAAAAGTTGAGTACAAAATCACATAGTCACCGAAAGTCGCTCGATGCCATCTCCGGGGACGGCCATGGCGACAGACGACGGGCGACGAGGTTGGTGACGCCATCGTTGTACTCGAGGGTACCGGTGACGACGATGCCGACCGCCTTGCGGGCGACCTCGTAGTTCGCCTCCCAGACGGCGGGGAGCAGGATCACGTTCATGATCCCGGTCTCGTCCTCGATGTTGAAGAACCGGACACCGTTGGCGGTGGAGGGACGCTGACGGTGGGTGACGATTCCCCCCACTTCGATCCGTGCGGTGTTCTTGCGGAGCCGGAGCGCATCGGCCACCGTGATGACCCCTGCTGCCGTGAGTCGTTCCCTGATCAGGGAGACCGGGTGGGTCGTGCTGATACCCGTCGACCACAGGTCTGCCTCGATCGTCTGGGCGTTGTCCATCGCGGGGAGGTCGGGGGCGGGCGTTCCTGTCCCGAGCGCCAATCGTTCCGGGCCCAACGATCCGAGGTGACCGGCCTCCCACATGCCGTGCCGCTTCCCTGCGCCAAGCGATTCGAACGCTCCCGCTGCCGCCAGCGCCTCGTGGCTTGCGGTCGACAGACCCGTCCGCTGGGCGAAGTCCTCGAGGGAGGAGAACGACCCTCCCACGAAACGGGCTGCTTCGATCCGGGTGATGTCGGACTCGCCGAGATCACGCACGTAGCGGAGCCCGAGCCGCAGTGCACCGGTCCTGCGAAGCGGGTCGTCGACTGGTCCCTGCCCCCGCCGCCAGCCTGCACCGAGATACTCCACGACGTCGCCCGGCTCCGCATCGTGGGCCTCGACGGTGCAGTCGTGGATCGACTCGTTCACATCGGGTGGCAGTACCACGACTCCGTGGTGGAGCGCATCAGCGACCAGCGAGTTTGGTGAATAGAACCCCATTGGCTGGGCGTTGAGGAGCCCGACGAAGAACTCGGTCGGCCAGTGGTACTTCAGCCATGACGCTGCGTACACGATGTAGGCGAACGACACGGAGTGCGACTCGGGGAACCCGAACGATGCGAACCCTTGGAGTTTCTCCCACAGCTCATCGGCGGCCGCACCGGTGAGTCCCTTCCCTGCCATCCCTTGATAGACCTCGTCCCTGAGCTTGGCCATCTCCTCCTCCGACCGCTTGTGGGTCATCGCCTGCCGAAGCCGGTCGGATTGCCCCGGACTGAACCCGGCACACACACGTGCGAGCTCCATCAGTTGCTCCTGGAAGACCGGTACCCCGAGCGTGCGGCGGAGGATCGGTTCGGCACTCGGGTGGAGGTAGGTCACCGGTTCCAGCCCGCTTCGTCGGCGCAGGTACGGGTGCACCGACTGCCCTTGGATGGGACCAGGCCGGATCAGTGCGACCTCGACGGCGAGGTCGTAGAAGGTCCGCGGCTTCATCTTCGGCAGCGTCGCCATCTGTGCCCGTGACTCGATCTGGAACACCCCGACCGTGTCTGCTCGCGTCAACATGTCGTAGATCACCGGTTCCTGCGGGATCGTGGCGAGGTCGATGCGTTCGCCGTGCACTTCCTCGATCACATCGACCGACAGGTGGAGGGCGTTCAGGGCACCGAGCGCAAGGAGGTCGAACTTCACCAACCCCATCGCTGCCGTGTCGTTCTTGTCCCACTGGAGCACGGACCGGTTCTCCATCCGTCCCCATTCGAGCGGTGTCGTCTCCCACAGTGGCCGTCGTGCGACCACGATGCCCCCCGAGTGGATGCCGAGATGTCTGGGGAACCCGTCGAGCCGATGGCACACGTCGTAGATCAGGTCGGCGGTGAGCCCCTCGGGTAGATCGACGACTTCCCGGAGTGCCTTCGGGCTGCGGGTGTCGAGATACTTGGTCAGTGCGCTCACCTGCGCCTGGGTCAACCCGAACGCCTTCCCGACGTCCTGGAGTACGGAACGGGCGCGGTACGTGATCACGTTGGCGACCATCGCCGCACGCTCACGTCCGTATCGGCGATAGCAGTACTGGATCACCTCTTCGCGACGCTCGGCCTCGAAGTCGATGTCGATGTCGGGTGGTCTCCCCCGTTCATGGGAGAGGAACCGCTCGAACGGAAGACCGAGACGGATCGGGTCGACACGGGTGACCTTGAGGCATCGACAGACCGCCGAGTCCGCCCCGGATCCCCGGATCTGACAGTAGATGTCGCGGCTGCGGGCGAACTCGACGATGTCCCAGGCAACGAGGAAGTAGCCGGCGAACCCGAGATCGGAGATCACGCCGAGTTCGTGTTCCAACCGACGACGCGCACGCGGGTCGATCCCGTCGTCGGATCCCGGATAGACCTCCCGTGCTCCCTCGTACACGAGCCATCGGAGGTATTCGTCCTCGGTGGTGAACCCACCCGGCATCGCAAAGTCGGGGAGCTCCGGTGCGAGCAAATCCAGATCGAACGCAAGCGACGCACCCAGGTCGGCCGCTCGTTCCACCGCCCCCGGGTATCGAGCGAACCGACGATGCATCTCATCGACCGATCGCAGGTGTCGCAGGTCGGTGGCGGGGCGAAAGCCGTCCCCCTCCGCCAGCGAACGCCGCCCACCGATCGCTGCCAACACTTCGGAGAGATCGGCGTCCTTGCGCCGTGCGTAGTGGACGTTGTTCGTCGCAACGGTGGGAATCCCCAGACGCATCGCGACGTCGGCGAGCACGTCGTTGCGCAGATCGTCGATCGGGAGTCCGTGATGGGTCAGCTCGATGTAGAAGCGACCGGGGAACAGCTCCATGAGTTTCCGTGCCGCATCGAGCGCCCGAGGGAGATCACCTCGTGCGGCGGCCGACGGGACCGCACCCTGCCAGCAGCCGGACAGCGCCACCAGGGACCCATCGCGGGACGCCTCCTCCAGGTCCCGGTACGAATAGCGGGGCGCATCCTTCTCACCGCGGAGTTGCCCACGGGTCACGAACCGGCTCATCGCCGCATACCCCGCGGGGTCCGGGGCGAGGAGGACCAGGTGGTCGGCCGGTGGACGTCGCGTCGGTTTCGATCCGTGCATGCGTCGGATGCGTCCACGACGGGTGAGGTCGTCCTCCCCCGTCCGCGGCACCGGTGTCGGATCGGGAGCGAAGGTCTCGGCGATGTCGCGCTCGGTCATGTCGTTCGGTTCCTGGGGCATGGCGACTTCGGTCCCGTAGACGACCGGTAGCCCGATCGCAGAGGCATGTGCATGGACCTGGACGGCACCACGAAACCCGTCGTGGTCCGTGATCCCCAATGCGCTGTACCCGAGTTCCGCAGCCCGTTCGACGAGTTCACCCGCCCACGATGCACCATCGAGGAACGAGTAGTTCGTGTGGCAATGCAGTTCTGCGTATCGACTCACGCATCCATCCTAATCGAACATATGTTCGACTGAGGTGGGGAATACATTCTTCCCCCGCACCGAGTTCGCGCGCGTAGGCTCAGATCATGACCGAATTCAGCGTTCGTCTCGCCAATCGACCCGGGCAACTTGCGACACTCGCTCGGAGCCTGGCGGACGCTGGAGTCGGAATCGAGGCCTTCGCCACGATCGCGACGATGGGTCAGTCCCACGTCCGGTTCATCGCAGACAACGACGCTCGGGCCCGCCGGGTCCTCACTCATGCCGGCGTCGATTTCGACGAGACCGATGTACTCGACACGTTCGTCCCTCGCGGTACATCCGGGTTGGCTGCGATGGCGGAGGGCCTCGGCAAGGCGGGGGTGAACATCGAATCGATGTACCTCCTGCATACCAACGCCGAGGGCTATCACCTCGCCGTCACGGTCAGCGATCCCGATGTGGCGAAGACGGCACTCGCCGGCTGAGGTTCCCGCCCGCACCCACGACCGACTCGGTAATCTCCACGCATGCTCGGATTTGGACTCCTTTCAGGACAACGTGCCCCCGACGACGCTCGTTCGTGGGAGGACGTGTACCGGGAGCTGATCGAGTTGACGGTGCACCTCGAACGGAGGAACTTCTCGTCGGTTTGGACGACCGAGCACCATTTCGTCGACGACGGCTACATGCCCTCGCTCCTGGTCACCTCCGCGGCCATGGCGGCAGCCACGACCCGGATCCACATCGGTACGGGTGTACTCCTCGCTCCCTTGCACCACCCTCTGCGACTCGCCGAGGACGCTGCGACGGTGCAGGCGATCTCGGACGGGCGGCTGATCCTCGGGCTCGGGCTCGGTTGGTCACCGACCGAATACGAGGCCCTCGGAGCCGACATGGGCGTGCGCGGCAAAGCGATGTCCGAGATCCTCCAGATACTCCCGAAGGCGTGGACCGGAGAGCCCTTCACCTGGGAGGGCGACGTGTACCGCTATCCCCCACTGGCGGTCCGGCCGGCGCCCTCCACATCGATTCCCGTGGTCGTCGGTGGCTCGGTCGATGCTGCGGTCCGGCGTGCGGCACGCTACGCCGACGGGTTCTTCTCGAATGCGTCCCCCGCACGATTCAAGGAGCAGGTCAGCATCGCAAACGAGGAGATGGAACGCATCGGACGCGATCCTTCGACGTTCCGCTGGATCTATTACGCCGTCATGTATCCCGGGCCACGAGACGACATCCTCGACTCCGTTTGGCACCAGATCTGGAAGTACTCCGACATGGAGGACTCCGCCGCTCGTTCCGGCCCGATCGCCAGGACCGCACCGCTTGGTGGTGACATGGCAGACAAACTCCGCAAACGGATCGTCGGTGGCTCACCCGACGAGATCGTCCACACGCTGAACGCACTTCGTGACGACGTGGGCGTACCGGTCGAATGGGTCGCCCGCAGCCACTTCTCGGATCTCCATTACGGACCCCAGATCGAGATCGTCGACGACCTCGCCGAATCCGTGATGCCGCACCTTCCGACCGACTGAGGCCGGAGCTGCTACTTCGCGTCCACTGCGGACAGGATCCACGCGATGGAGTCCTCTGGGTCTTCGATGCCGACGTGGAGGCCCCACCCACCGATGGCATCGCCGGGATCCCAGAGCACCCAACGGAGCTCGTCGAGCTCTTCGCCGATTGCTGCAACGTCGTCGGGTAGCTCGTCGTAGCCGAGTGCTTCGAGGATGACCCACCACGCACCGGACCGTCCGGTCGGGGTGCCGCGTCGGCGACCGTGCCCACCACCACTCGACCCAGCCCATGCCATGGCAGCGATCGCATCGGATGCATCCACGTCCTCCGTCCTCGCCCGTGACGGTCCGAGGGCGCTGATGCCTTCCTCGATCGTCCCGTCGACGGTGATCGCCTCGGCCTTGCCGAGTGAGTCCTCCCACCACGGTTTGACGAGTTCCATGAGGGCATGACACACGCCGTCCTCGTCTTCGATCTCTGCCGGGTCCGGAAGGTCGAGCCACCCGAGGTCGAGGTCCTCGAACGGGTCAGGGAAGTCGGCCCTGTCGGACTTGTACTCGGCAACCGGATAATCGGGCTCCCACAGAGCCATCCCGACGGGAGGGAGCAGTACACGCCGATCGACATCATCCGACCCAACGGTGTCGCCACGGATCGACCGTTCGTGCCCGATCATCGTCCGGATGGTCGGCGCAAGATCGAGATCGACGAAGTCGGCCCACGGATGAGTCGACGCAGCGACCTCCCACAGCGGTCCGAGGGCGAAGCGCCCGCGACCATCGGCGAGGACACCGGCATCGAAGGCCACCTTCACCGGCGCCTCGAGTGCGAGCCGGTACTCGGCGAACTGTGCGGTCCCCCATAGTTGCTTGCCCCGTTCCACGGCCTCGTTGCAGCGATCGCGCAGGTCGACGAGTTCGTCCCAGTCCCGTCGAGCACAGATGCCGTCGATGTAGCGGTTCAGGCCCGCCAGGTCCGACGATTCGATCAGTGCTTTCAGGTCACTCATGAGGCGAACACTAGACCCTGTGCGCTGATCCGAGGTCCACGCCGATGCCTATCCCGTCACCGGAATCGCACAGGAAGATGCAGACACCGTCGCAAGGTCGATTCCGATGAACCCGAGCGTTCGAACGTCGTGTGGCCGGTCGACACGAACACACACCTGATCGACGGTGACCGTCACGTCGACGATCGCACCAGATCCGATCGACGCAGTGATTCGCTCCCGAGCGACGGCGTCCGCCGCTGCTACATCAAGACGAACCTGCCCGTCGTATGCAGCGGCTTGTTCGATCATGGATGCCGCTGACTCGGCCGCTGCGTCAGCCGCCGAGGCGGTCGACCGGTAGATCGCCCCCAATAGGGCGATCTCAGCGACGAGCGCGACCATTGCAAACGAGATGAACACGAGCCCAGCGAACAAGGGAAGCGTTGAACCCCGTTCTGAGCGTGTGTATCTCCTCACGAGTCGCTCCGATAGGGACCGATCGGAACGGCGACGGTGGACCGGACCTCTGTCGTCACCGAGACGTCACCGAGCCCCAGCAAGTCGACGTCCATCGATGCGACGGCAGTGACGAGCCCGCCTTCCACGGTGACGAACACCTCGGACTCCGCTGGGTCCGGCGGTGTGGTTCCGTGTCGGGCTACCCATTCGGCTGCCGTACGAGCTTCGTACCCGACCACGTCAGAGGCCTCACCCAGCCGTACGACCGCGAGGAGGACCGGGATCAGCACGACCACAGTTCCGAACCCGATCACGATCATCTCGAGCAGCGCCGTGCCTTTTTCGCGTCGACTCATGGCCTAATCGCCAGCGCCATGCTTCGTTCGACCCGGACTTCGACCGGAAGCAGCCGTGGTCCGGGGGGCAGCCATTCGAACTGGACACGTGCGTGGACCGAGGTCGACGTGCTCCCGACATCGACCACTGCACCGCTGGCCCCCGGCACCGTGGCGGCGATGTCCGCGAGAAGGCGATCCTCGAGTTCATCGGCCGAAGAAGGATCGACCGACGCCATACGAAGAACACCGTCGACAGCCGCGGAGGCGGTACTCCGGGCGGCCACCAGCACACTGAGTTGTACGACCAGTGTCAACAGCACGAAGAACACCAGCAGCGCTGCGAGTCCTTCGATGATCGCCGAGCCGTTCTCGTCGCGGGGCAGCTCAGCGTTCAGCCGAAGAACCCGCCGAATTGGCCAGCGACACTGTTCCAGATGTCGCCTGCTGTCGCACGGACCTGTGGCAGGAGCAGTGCGATGACGAGCACCGCGATGGTGGCCAAACCAAGCCATTCCACGGTGGTTGCTCCGTCTTGTCGTCGGATCATGATTGCCTTCCTTTCGCTTGTCCTGGCCCACTTCTCGGGTTCTTACGGACCGCCTGCCAGCATCTTCAGACCGACGATCGTCGGATACAGGAGGAAGAGGAGCGCAGTGGGCACCATCAGCGCGAGGATCGGCCCGTACGAGGTGACTGCCCTGCGTCCCCCCTCGGTCACGAGGTCACGCTCGAGCGAGGCCCGAAAATCCAATGCGAGCTCGGCGAGCATCCGCGCCAGCTTCCCTCCTGACTCATGGGCATGTCCGAGGAGGTCGTAAAGGCGGCGTGCATCAGGGTGCGCCGTCGTGCGCGTTGCGATGAGCAGGCTTCGCTCGACGCCGTCTCCTGCATCGATCCTCTCCAGAACGGCATGCAGTTCCTCAACGGCGACCCCGTCCATCTGGTCGACGATCTGTTCCATGGATCCGGAGATGGAGGCTCCGGCGACGACGTGTAGTGCAAGCATGTCACAGACGATCGGCAGCTCACACCTGAGGCGGTCCGCCCGTGCCTGCTCTCGGTTCGTACGCCGCATCGACCAGAGCACGAATCCGGAGAGCCCACCGAGCGCCGCCAGCGCAGGAACCGACCGGCCGGGACCTGCGATGAACAGGTCCCCCTGGGCAGCGAGGGTTCCAACCAAGCCGCCGGCGGCGACCCACGGCGCCCATGCCGGGGTTCGGCGACCATCACCCGACGTTGGCTCGGCGTTCACCGGGTCCGACGGGAGGAGATACACACTGAGCCGATCCGCCAAGACGGATGCACGGGACCCAGCGACGACGAGGAATACACCCACGCCACCAAGCAATACCGCCACCGCCGTCATCGGAACATCCTCGGCGTGCGCGACAGCGAGGCGGAGCGGCGAGCCAACAAGGCACCGACGAGGGTCGCCGCCAAGCCGATCACAACGACGAGAGCCCCGCCCGCCGTGTCGAATGCGATTGCTGCTTGCGGGTTGGTGGCGATGGACAGTGCCAGGATCACCCAGGGCGCGATGAGTGCAACAGCCCCCGTCCAACGCTGTTCCGACATCGCCGCGTCATGCGCCTGCCGAAGCCTGAGCTCATCTGCGACCGAGGCCGAAAGGGAAGCCAACACCTCACCGACCCTCGTCCCTCCGCTCTGGTCAGCGATCTTGAGCGTCGCGGTCACCCGATCCGCTGTTGCGTCTGAGAAGTCACGACGAACCAGATCCATCGCGAATCCGAATCCGCCGCCGAACAGGACCTCTCGTTGGACGTCGTCATAGGTGGCGCTGAACGGTCCCCCGACTCGCCGTGCGGCATCGAGGTACGCATCCGGGACGGTACGACCCGCGGCAATCGAAGAGCGCACGTGAGCGAGGAGATCCGGCCATGCACCAGCGGCATCCTGCATCTCACGCTGTCGTCGTACGGAGGCTGCTTGGAGCGGCAGGGACGAGGCCACGATCCCGATCGAGATGGCCGGAACCGGCGTGCCGAGCAACGCCAATGCGAGCAGGAACGAGGCTCCACCGACGAGCAGTCCTGTTGCAACCGCTCGCGGAAGCATGCGAGGAATCGAGAGCCGGAATGGTCGAGTCCTGACGACTCCCACGACCACGATCCACACACTGCCGGCTGCAACCAACGCCGCAAGACCTCTCACCGCTGCTCCCCCATCACCGCACCCGCCGTTCGCTCGTACAACGCCTCAACGGTGAACACCGACCCATCGAGCTGCCGCGGAACGCGCACGACATGGTCGACGTAGCGCCCGTGATCTGTTCGACGCAAGTACACGACGACATCGACCACGGATGCCACGGTTCTCCGCAGGAATGGAATGGAGATGTTCTCTCCCGCGAGCACGCCGTAGGAAACCAGTTTCTCCAGAGCGTCGCGACCCGAGTTGGCGTGGATCGTGGCCATACCGCTGCACCCGGCGTTGAGTGCCATGAGCATGTCCAGGGCCTCGGGTCCGCGTACCTCGCCCACGACGATGCGGTCAGGTCGCTGCCGGAGCGCCTCCCGGACGAGATCGCGCAGCGTGATCTCGGCACCGCCGTCGAGTCCCGAGTCGCGGGTCTGCATCTGTGTCATGTCCGGGAGTGGGACGTCGATCTCAAACACTTCCTCGCAGGTGACCACACGCCGATCCGGTGGGACTTCACGGAGCAAACAGTTGATCAGCGTGGTCTTGCCCGCCCCCGGGGCGCCCGCCACGAGGATGGTCTGCTCCGATCGAACGGCAGAGCGAAGGAGGTCGGCTACGTCTGAAGGCATGGCATCACGAGCGACAAGGTCGTCGATCGACTCCGCTGACACGACGAACTTGCGGATCTGTATGTTCATCCGGTCGGGATGCGTGATAGGCGGTCCGGTGATGTGGACTCTTGACCCATTCGGAAGCTGTGCAGACACGATGGGACTGGCTCGGTCCACCCGTCGGCCCGTACCCGCCAGGAGCTGATCCGCTACCCGTCGAACCGCTTCGGCATCGACGACGATGTTGGCGAGTTCCTTGACTCCGCTCCGCACCACGAAGGTGCGCTCTCCCCCGATGACGATCACTTCCTCGACTGTGGGATCGTCGAGTAGCTCCGTCAAGAACCCGTACCGTGGGGCTGTGTCAATGGCCGTCATACGGCCTCCATCGCACGGCACACCGTTCGATCCGGACGTCGGGCGGCTGCTGCGTGGCGCCGAACTCGATTCCGGTGCGGCACCACCGCTGTCGGTTCGAGCCCGGTCCAACGTCGGACCGCAGCAACGGTTTCCGCCCGTGTGGCGGGCGTCACCCGGTTCACGATCACGGTCGGTGTAGGGCCGAGCCACTGTCCGGTGAGCTGGGCAGCACGGACGATTCCCGTAGGTGATCCGTCGACGACGAGCACGACCTCGTCGAACACATCGAAGAAGGCAGGGTCAAGACGGTCGGATCCACAGTCGACCACCACCTTGTCGTACGTCTGCGCGGCGGCTTCGACGACTGCGACGAACATGGGCGTGCGAAGCGGGAGCTCGTTCTCTCGATGAGAGCCCGTTATCACATCGAATCCTGGACCCGAATGCACAGCACCCGGATCGATCACACCTTCGGAACGCACAGCATCGGCGACGTCGCTCACGTCGGGACGAGGTGCGAGCCCCAAACGAATGGCGATCGCCGGTGCTGACAGGTCGCCGTCAACCAGAACGGTTCGGTGACCTTTCCCCGCCACGACCGCGAGTGCACAAGCCATCTCGGTGATCCCTGGCGCACCGCGAGCGCCGATCACCGCGGCTACGGACCCGCGCCGTTCGATCGCCGCAGCCCTGGTCGATGGCGCGGCAAACCGGATGGCTTGGACAAGCCCCTCTACTGCGATGTCGTCGGGGACGACTTCGGCGGCACCTCCGAGTTCAAGCATCGATGCGGCGGGCTGGTCGCCGCGTGCATGGACACCGACGACGGTGAGCCCAAGTCTGCGCCACACCCCGAGCTGGTGCGGTGTGACCCACGTGACGTCACCCCCGGCGACCACCACGTCGATGTCAGATGCATTCGCCTCGACGTCGCGGGGTTGGAACGCCCGCAGGACGATGCGAACAGCGGCGGTCTCGCGCGCATATGCGACAAGGGTTGGCTCCCAGTCCCGCACCGACAGGACCGTGGCCACGCGAACCGTCATGGTGACACTCGCACGACGTCGACCTCACCGGACCGCTCGGCAGCGACGATCACAGCAGCAAGCTCCTCGTCCACGGCAAGCAGGAGGTCCACAGTCCCACGGTTGATGCCGTCATCCTCGAACGACGCACCAATGACGAACACGGACGAAGCGATACGAACGGTCGTCTGGGATGTGTCGAACGTTCCAGGCAACGTTCGATAGATGTCGATGTAGTCCCCGCTGGAGAGGTGACCGAGTACCGCATGCCCGGGATCGAGGGAGAGCGCGACGACATTCGGGGCACTTGCGACCTGAGGGGGCACGAGGAGGGACGGAACGAGCGGCTCGCCGGCGACCAAGGGGGCAGCGACGGTCCATTCACCGAGCTCTCCGATCGACGATCCGAGAACCAGCCCCGTCGGATCGGAGACGTCTCGGACAGAAACGTTGGCATCCGACAACGGCGTGCCCGGGGAGACATCTGTCGAGACGACGAGGACTTGTGTCGTCGGAGCCGGCCGGGTGAGCCAGAGGACGAGGAGGGCCGCAAGGGCGGCAAGCGCTACGCCGAGAAGGCGCGACCGGTCGATCGACGGAAGCGACAGACCGCGTGTTCCGACACCGACGGCCATCAGCGGGGCTCCACCGTCACGATGTGTGAGAGGGCGACGTATCTCGCCGAGCCCGCGTCCTCGATGACGACGTGGTCGACTCCGACGGCACCAACGATGCCGCGGTAGAGGTGCCCGTCGGCCGTGGACAGCACGACGATGTCGGTGCGATCCGACGACATGATGAGACGGTCGCGGAGGGTGAGACGTCGTTGTGCGGCGGCGCGAGCCGCCTCCTGTTCTGCGTCGAGGGTGTCGTCGAGCGTCGAACGCATCGACCGGCCGAGCCGTGCGAGATCCGGATGACCGAGTGGATCCATGGGCGCCTTCCTGCATTCGTCTGGTGCCCAGGTCTTCCACGAACAGGAAACTCCGCTGACGACGTCGTTGCAAGGGGGTCGTCCCACGTTTCTTTCGCGACATAGCCCCGAACTTCGCGACCCGGTATCCCCGTATCCTCCCGCTGATGGGCATCACGTGTGGGATCGTTGGTCTTCCGAACGTCGGCAAGTCGACGTTGTTCAACGCGCTCACCGGGGGTGAGATCGCAGCCGAGAACTACCCGTTCACGACGATCGATCCCAACGCAGGTATCGCCCAGGTCCCTGATCTTCGTCTCGCTGCGATCTCCGACATCGTGAACCCCAAGGAGATCATCCCCACGGTGGTCGAGTTCGTCGACATCGCCGGGCTCGTCGCCGGTGCTTCGGCCGGAGAGGGTCTCGGCAACCAATTCCTGTCACACATCCGGGAAACGGATGCGATCGCCCATGTGGTGCGCTGCTTCGACGACGACAACGTCGTCCACGTCGACGGTCGGGTCGATCCGATCGGCGACATCGGGACGATCAGCACCGAACTCGCACTCGCCGACCTGGCGACCGTCGAACGATCCCTTGATCGTCAGGGCCGCAAGGCTCGATCCGGGGATGCCGATGCAAAGGCGGCAGTCGGTGTACTCGAACGAGTCCACGCCCACCTCTCGGAGGGCAACCCAGTCCGCACGATGCAACTGACTGCGTCCGATCGACCCGTTGTCCGCGATCTGTTCCTCCTCACCGCCAAACCGACGATGTACATCGCCAACGTGGACGAAGACGGGCTCGGGGGGAACGAACTCACGGAAGCGGTCGCCGAACTGGCAGCTTCCGAGGGCGCACCGATGGTCGTGATCTGCGGTGCGCTCGAGGCCGAGCTCGCCGCCCTCGACGATGACGACCGCGACGAGATGCTCGGCGAGTACGGACTCAGCGAGCCAGGACTCCACAAGGTGATCCGTGCCGCGTACGACCTGCTCGGTCTCCTCACCTACTTCACCGCCGGCGAGAAGGAAGTGCGTGCCTGGACCGTCCGCAAGGGCGCAACGGCACCACAGGCAGCGGGCGTGATCCACACGGACTTCGAGAAGGGCTTCATCCGTGCCGAGGTCGTGTCCTATGACGACTTCATCGCCAACAACGGCGAACAAGGCGCCAAGGAAGCCGGCAAGTGGCGCCTCGAAGGCAAGGACTACGTCACCGCCGAAGGCGACGTCATGCACTTCCGCTTCAACGTGTAGCGCACCCGGCGCTGACGCCGAAGTCACACACCTAGCAGCTTGATGAACTCCCGCGAGTCCATAATCTCAACGGGATGGCCCTGCTGGGCAAGTTCCTTCGCCTTGCGCAGCTTGCCGGACATACCGTCGTCACCAATCACGAATGGATCCAGGTCTGCCACCACGAGAATGTTGACCTTCTTGGACATATTGCCTGCAACATCGCCGCCAATGTTCACTATGCACTGGTACGCCTCGCGACGAGTCATCCCGTTCGGCAACGCCCCTGTGATGACGATTCTCTCCTGATAGAACGGGTGGTCGGGCTGGAACCTTGCTGGATCACCTGACAGGTCGCTCGCTTTCCACTTGCCGCTCATCGAGTCTGCACCTACGCCGGTGAAGGCATCCCACGACTCGGGATCCAGATGTATTCGCCCAACGCGGAACCCGTGGTTGTACACGAGGCTCTCAAGGTCAGGCTCCCCCTTTTCCTCCAGCATGGCGGCTATGACTTGAAGGACGGCATAGGCGTCCCAACCAGCCTCTTTGGCTTTATCTGCTTCGCCCTTCATCGCAAATGAAGTAACCGCTACAATAGGAATCTGTTGGGTTTTTTCATTGCTCTTGATTTGTTTGGTTGCAGAATACCCATCTAATTCTGGCAACTGAATATCCATCAAAATCAAATCGGGCAACGTATCTTGCGCCATTTGCACCCCTTCAAGCCCATTCACGGCCTCAAGGGTTTCATAATGATGAATGCGCAACAAATCACGCATAATTTTTCGATTGATCGGATTGTCTTCAATAATCAAAATTTTATGGTCTGCCATTTTATCCTCAAACAGGAGAGACTTTCTTTTCTACAGGCTCAAAAGGCAATTCCAAATAAAACCGACTGCCTTTGCCCAAATCACTTTCCAACCACACTTTCCCGCCGTGTTGTTCTACAAATCGTTTCACCAATGTCAAACCCAAGCCCGTGCCCTGATATTGGCGTGTAATGGATGAGTCTGCCTGGACAAACTCATCAAAAATACTGGCCTGTTTATCTTGTGCAATACCGATGCCCGTATCCCAAACACACACGCGTACACCCCCAGCACCATTTGAAACTTCAA
>JAUIIM010000135.1 GCA_030431785.1 Acidimicrobiia bacterium
GACGCCTTGTTCCACCTCGACGACCGTGCGGTCCGCGAAGTGATGACACCTCGGCCGTCGATCGTCTCGCTTGCGAGTCCGGTCACCGCTACAGAGGTGCGCAACGCCGTCACTGAGACGGGACATTCGCGTTTCCCTGTTACGAACGGGGACCTCGATGACCTCATCGGTGTCATTGCAGTGAAAGACCTCCTTCTGAACCCCGAGTACGAAACGGCACGGAGCGTCGAACGACTGCTGCGCAAGCCGAACTACGTGCCGGAGACGATGTCGATCCTCGACACGCTCTCTGAGATGCGAGCGAACCGTTACGGCATGGCGGTGGTCGTCGACGAACACGGTGGCGTCGAGGGCATCGTGACCATCAAGGATCTCGTCGCCGAGCTCGTCGGGGAGCTGAAGGACGAGTACGACCCCGGAGCACCATCCTTGATCCAGCTCGGTCCGACGCTCTGGATCGCTGATGGAATGCTCGACATCGGGGTGCTGTCGACGGAGGTCGAGGAACCTGACCTGGCGGAAGGACCGTTTGCGACGGTCGGTGGATTCATCCTCACGGAGCTGGGGCGGATACCGGAGGAAGGCGATGTACATCATCTCGCCGACCTCCGCTTCACGGTGTTGGCGATGGACCGCCAGCGCATCGACTCGGTCAAGGTCGAGAGAATCGGATAGGCGATAGACTCCGGCGCCCGATCGGGACGTGGCGCAGCTTGGCAGCGCGCATCGTTCGGGACGATGAGGTCGCGGGTTCAAATCCCGCCGTCCCGACCATTTCAGATCAGCCCTCTGTCGCAAGACAGGGGGCTGATCTCGATGAGGGACAGAGGGACGAGCCCTCCGATAATCCGATAATCCGACAATCCGACAATCCGACAATCCGATCATCCGACGTGAGAAGGGTGACACCTCCTTCCACGCCTACACGCCTACGCGTACACTCCGACCCATGTCTGATCTCATCGTCACCAGCCTGGCCGACTCCATCGCGACCGTGCGTCTCAACGACCCGGATTCACTCAACGCGCTGTCCGTACCGATGGCGAACGCCCTCAAAGATGCGCTGACCGCGCTGTCGGAGAACGAGGACGTCCGTGTGCTCGTCATCACCGGCACCGGGCGCGGATTCTGTGCCGGTGGCGATGTCCAATCGTTCTACGACCATCGCGACGACCCGGAAGAAGTCATGCAGCAGGTCCTGGACGGCCTGCACGGAGCGGTCGAGGTCCTCCTGGACGTGCCGTTCCCGACGATCGCCGCCATCAACGGCGTCGTTGCAGGGGCGGGGATGGGCGTTGCCCTCGCAACCGATCTCGCAATCGCAACCGACGATGCCATGTTCACGATGGCGTACACAGGCATCGGTGTGTCACCCGACGGCTCGAGCACCTTCTCGTTGCCCAGACTCGTGGGAACACGAGTGGCCATGGACATGATCCTGACGAACCGCCGCATCATGGCCCCCGAAGCCGTGAAGCTGGGTCTCATCAACCAGGCCGTCCCGACCGACGACTTCAACATGACAGTCACGGGAATCGCTACACGGCTCGCATCGGGGCCGACACAGGCATACGTCCGGGCCCGTCACCTCGTCCGGGCGTCGCTCCTGAACGATCCGGTGAGCCAGATGGACCTCGAAGCTGAATCGATCATCGCCGCAGGGAGTACGAAGGACTTCTACGAAGGCGTGAGCGCGTTCATCGAGAAGCGACGCCCCGACTTCACCGGTACCTAGTCGACCAGGAGTTCGGCGAGCTCGACGGCGTTCAGTGCAGCGCCCTTGCGGAGATTGTCACCGATCGCAAACAGGCTGATGCCTCCGGGCGAACCCACGGTCTCGCGCAGTCGCCCGACCAACACATCGTCGATACCTGCCGAGTCGAGCGGCGTCGGAACCTTGCGGTCGTCCCACAGTTCGACACCGGGTGCGTCGCCGAGCACCGCTACGGCTTCATCCATGTCAACAGCCCGATCGAACCACATCGTCGCCGCGATCCCGTGTCCGACCATGACCGGAACCCGCACACATGTCGGCTCCACGAGGATCGAGTCCTTGCCGAGGATCTTGCGGGTCTCGTTGACCAGCTTCCACTCCTCGTCGGTGTAGCCGGCATCCGTGATCGACCCTGCCAGCGGCAGGACGTTGAAACCGATCGGCCGCGTGTACAGGTCGCCCTGTGGGTCGACCCAGGTGCCGTCGACGAGCGCATCGACATCGGAGCCGAGTGCCTCGATCTCGCGTCGCAGCTGTGTGATCCCCGTCTGTCCCGAACCGGACACCGACTGATACGAGGTCGCGACCATCGACTTGATACCTGCGGCCTTGTGGAGGGGGCCTGCCGCCATCATCAACGCCATCGTCGTGCAGTTCGGGTTCGCGACGATGCCCTTGTGGGACTCGATCGCCTTGTTGTTCACCTGTGCGACAACGAGTGGGACCTCGGGATCCATACGGAACGCCGAGGAGTTGTCGACCACGACGGCCCCGGCCGCAGCGAACTTCGGCGCATACTCGAGAGACCGTGCGCCGCCTGCTGAGAACAGAGCGATGTCGATTTCGGATGGATCAGCCGTCGCCAGGTCCTCGACCGTGACGTCGCCCCACTTCGTGGACACGACAGAGCCTGCACTCCTTTCGGAGGCCATCAGCCGCAGATCTGCTGCAGGGAATCCGCGCTCGCTCAGAATCGAAACCATCGTCGTTCCGACGGCACCGGTCGCACCAACGACGGCGACGCGGGGTTGCGGATAGGTCTTCATGCGTCAACACCTCCGTCGAGTCCGAGACCAGTATGCAGTGCTTGCACCGCTTCACCAACTTGATCGCCCCGCACGACGCAGGAGATGCGGATCGGAGAGGTAGAGATCATCTCGATGTTGATCCCGTGGTCGGCGAGGATGCGGAACATCCGCGCCGCCACGCCAGACTCCGTCTTCATCCCGATGCCGACGATCGAGACCTTTGCGATCTCCGTGTCAACGGCTACCCCACCGGCGCCGACTCCTTCGGCGACATCACGGGCGATCTTCGTGCCGGCCTCAAGCAGCGTGTCGGGAACGGTGAAGCTGATGTCTGTGGTCCCGTCATGACTCACGTTCTGCACGATCATGTCGACGTTCACACCCGCACTGGCGAGCGGCTCGAACAGCGTTGCCGCGACGCCTGGCGTATCGGGAACACCGTGCACGGTGATCTTCGCTTCCGACGAGTCGTGTGCGATCCCTCGTACGACGGCTTCTTCCATGGTTTCCTCCTTGACCCAAGTGCCCTCTCCGGCGTGAAACGACGAACGCACGTGGATTGGAACATTGAAGCGGCGACCGAACTCAACCGATCGCGGCATGAGCACCCCGGCGCCCGCTGATGCGAGCTCGAGCATCTCTTCAAAAGTGACTTCATCGATCTTGTGGGCAGCAGGGACCGCACGCGGATCCGCGGAGAACACCCCGTCCACATCGGTGTAGATCTCGCAGAGGTCGGCGTCGAGTGCCGCAGCAAGGGCGACAGCGGTCGCGTCCGACCCTCCCCGGCCGAGCGTCGTGACATCTTTCGAGTCCGGGTTCACTCCCTGGAACCCAGCGATGATCGTGACCATGTCCTGGTCGAGGGCAGCACGAACGCGATCGGCCCTGATCTCGACGATCTCCGCCGCACCGTGACGGTCGGTCGTGAGAATGCCGGCCTGTGAACCCGTAAGACTCGTCGCACGGACACCGAGGTCCTCAATCGCCATCGCGACGAGCGCCATCGTCACCCGCTCCCCGGCTGTGAGAAGCATGTCGAGTTCCCTGGGGTGCGATTTGTCCGAGACGTCTGCAGCGAGGGCCAGCAACTCGTCAGTGCGCTTCCCCATCGCGCTCACCACGGCGACGACCGCGTTGCCGTCGTTGTAGGTGTCGACGATACGGCGCGCGACGTTGCGGATCCGCTCCGCATCAGCAACGGAAGTACCGCCGAACTTCTGGACGACCAATGACATGCCGGAGAGTGTATTGGGCCGTAGGCATGTGGAGGCGTGGAGGCGTGTGGGCGCGGAGGCGTGTAGGCGTGTAGGCGTGTGGGCGCGTAGGCGTGGAGGCGTGTGGGCGCGGATCGATGATCCATGATCGATGATCGCCTTGGCTCCTGGCTCCTAGCTGTATCCGGCCATCAGGTTGGTGACACTCGGCTGATTGGTGGTCGGCGTCCGAGGGCTGTGTGTCGCCGGTGATGGTTGTAGTACTCGAGCCATGATGGCAGGGCTTTGGATCGTTCGTCGTTGGTG
>JAUIIM010000136.1 GCA_030431785.1 Acidimicrobiia bacterium
GGGTCGCCCAATGGGAGCCGGCGCTCAACGCCATCGTCGGACTGATCGAGCGGCGCGGAGCGACGGATGCGCCATCGACCGGGTCGTTGATCGCCGTGAAGGACTCCGTCGCCGTCGCTGGATTCCCACGCGGGACCCTCGGCTTCCTGGAGGGTGCGATGGTCGACGCACAGCCACGCGACGCAGTTGTCGTCGAGCGGATGCTCGAAGATGGCATGTCGGTCATCGCACGCACCTCTCTCCCACCCAAGGGATCACCGGGCGGTATGACCCCGCAGACACAGAATCCCCGGGCATTGGATCGCGTCACCGGGGGATCGTCGGGTGGCTCGGCTGCCGCCGTCGCCGCAGGGCTCGCCCACGCCGCAATCGGGACCGACTCCGGTGGCAGCATCCGGATCCCCGCCGCATGCTGCGGGGTGGTAGGACTCAACCCGACGGTCGGTGCGGTACCGGGTACCGACATCAACAGCTTCGTCTACTCCATCGCAAGCACCGGCCCCATCACCTCCAACGTCGCCGACGCACGACACCTGTTCCGCTGCATCAAGGGATCCCACCCGTCCGACCCGCTGACCATGGGACCCCGGCCCTCCCCCCGGTCGCACACCGAGCCGTATCGAGTCGGAATCCTCAGGGAAGTCGTCGAGACGAACCTCGACCCCGAGGTACGACAAGCATGGACGCGGACGATCGACGCCCTCACCGCGGAGGGGTTCATCACCGTCGATGTGAGCCTTCCCGATATGGTGCACGTGAGCATCGAAGGTCCGCGCGTGTTGGGGATCGCCGAGAGCACCGCACGCATCGAAGACACCTTCGCCGCCCACCCCGAGATGCGCGTGCCCGACAACATCGAACAGATCTACGAACGGGCTCGCGCACTCCCGTCAACGGAGGTGGCGCGGACATACGCATTGAGCCAGCGCTTCAGCGCAGACGTCAACACCATGTTTGGGGAGGTCGATGTCCTCGTCCTCCCCACGCTTCCCGGTCGGGTCCCCGCCGCCGATGACCCCTTCAACGAGGTCGACGTGATCGTCGGTGGAGTCACGGAACAGCGGGTCAGATTGTTGACCCGCCTCGTCAACCCGTGGAACTTCTCGCGTGTCCCCGCGGGCACACTGCCGGTTGCCCGCGACAGCGACGGCGGTCCGATCAGCATGCAGGTGGTCGGCCCATGGTTCTCCGAAGACCTCGTCCTGGACGTCATGGAGAAGATCGAGACGCTCTCTGGGGGTCCTTGGGACACCACCCCACCCCCGTCGGACTGATTCAGGCTGGCTCGGCGAGGAATCCGATCGCCCCCGCGATCATCGCCTTCGTAGCACGATCGAGGGTGGGTTCCACATCCGGGGCATAGAACGGTGTGTGCTGGACGGGCACCTGACCGATCCGTTCGATGAGCGAGCCTGCGGTGTCCTCCCACCGGTCAGGATTCGTGGTCCCGAAGAACCACATGGCCGTGGGAATCGGATCGCCGTCGTAGCGTCCCGGTCCGGGTGTTCCGTAGAACGCAAAGTCCTCACTGCCGGAGTTCACGACCGGGAACGGAACGATGTCCTCTGCGGGAAACAGCGCGGCGTGCATGTCCTCAAGCCGGTTCGAGACCGTCTCGTCGTTGACCGTCGCAAACGTACTCTCGATGAGCTCGACCTCCGCCGGACGCGGCGACCCAGCTGCCCGGCTCGCTCCCTCAGCGATACGCCGGATCGCTGCCTCGATCACGTCCATGACGTCATCCGCATGCGCACGCGCCGTCAGCTCGAGGACCACGAACTCAGGGATCACGTTCGGGCGGGTCCCGCCATGAACGGAACCAACCGTGACTACTGCCATCTGGTCAGGTGCAATGTCGCGGGACGGGATCGAGTGCAGATCGACGATCACGCGGGCGGCAAGGAGCACCGGATCGATCGCCCAATGCGGTGCCGCTCCGTGGCCACCCTTGCCGTGGAGGCGGATACGAAAGTTCTTGCACGCCGAATACACCGGACCACTGCGATGGTGCAGCATCCCCACGCGAGTGGGTGTGCAATGCTGCCCGATGACGACGTCCGGACGCACGAACTCCGTGAAGATGCCGTCGGCCAGCATGCCGGCGGCACCCTCCATGGTCTCCTCCGCCGGCTGCCCGATCACGACGACGGTACCGCTCCAAGCCCCCTGCGACTCGGCCAGGGCAAGTGCGGCACCAACAAGTGCCGACGTGTGGAGATCGTGTCCGCAGGCGTGCATGACCGGAACCGTCTCGCCGCTGTCCGTCGTGAACTCGACCGTAGATGCGAAAGGAAATCCCGTTTCCTCGCGAATCGGGAGCGCATCCATATCGGCACGCAGTGCCACCGTCGGTCCGTCGCCATTGCGGAGGATGCCCAGTACGCCATGCCCGCCGAGGTGCCGATGCACCTCATACCCGGCACCGACGAGCCGCTCGGCAACCTTGGCAGCGGTGTGCTCCTCGTAGCCGGACAACTCGGGATGTTCATGGAGGTCGCGGTATAGCGACTCCACATGATCCATGACGCTCTCGGACCGGCCGAGGACGGAGTTCGCTCGGACGACCGCTGAATCGAGCTCAGGGAGCTGCGTCATTCGGCCGCCTTCGACTTCTTGCCGACGCTCCAGAACGTGGTCTTGAAGTACTCGCGGATCGAGGCGAGGTTGGCGTCAGGTTTGGCGTACTCGGCATTGAGTGCATCTTCACGGGCTCGGATCGCCTCAAGTTCATCGAGCAACTCGGCGGGATCAACCTCGGCGGGGATCGACACGACACCATCGAGGTCGGCGGCAAGAAGGTCACCCGGAGCGATCGGCAGGTCCCCGACGATGACCGGGGAGTCAAAGCGTGTCACGTAGAACAACCCGTGACCCGGCACACGCCCGGTCGCCCACACCGGCAAGCCCGCACGCTCGAGGCCGATCATGTCCCGGATCGAACCGTCGACGACGATGCCGACCGACCCGAGCATCTTGTGCTGCGTCGATACGACGTCGCCGAGCGAAGAGCCGCGACCTGGCTTCGCTCCGACGTCCTTGATGATGGTCATCGATGGCGACACCGACGCCTCGATGTAGTCGTAGTAGTCATCCCACGAGAGTGGCTCGAAGTCCCGGGTGTTCGTCGTGACCTCACAGGTGGTGGCGTACCCCACGGCCATCCCGAGTTGCGGAAGCATCGACTTGATGGTTGCGTCGGTGTAGTTGATCGGGACGTTGCCCGCGGCCCCGAATCCTTCCCCTTCCGGTCCGCCACCGAGGATGAACCGGACGCAGTTGAACACGGACGGTGTGTCGAACTGGGAGATTGCCTTCAGCAATGCGGGATCGGCGTGCGTTGACATGGTGCTACTTTCGTTGCGAATTCGACCTAAACATCAATGTACTTGAACAATGATCCTTAGCGGTGGTCATCGATCCCATAGTCCAGGATCACGGTCGGCGGTCGTTCCTCCGACTGCAACAGTCGGTACGCGCTCGGGGCATCACCGATCTCGACCGTGTGCGGTGCGATCGTTGCGACGTCAATCGCACCATCGCCGATCAACCGGAGAACAAGCTCCTGATTCCGGTTGACGGTCCAACGACCGAATCCGATCGGGTAGTCGATGTTGCCCTCCTCGTAGATCGGGTCGTAGCGTCCGGCCCCGTACCCGATCGAGGGAACCAGTTCCGCCTGATTGGCGAACAGACTCGATCGATCGATCTCGAAGCCGAACAGACCCTGCGCAACGACCCTCCCGCGCTGGCGGACCATGCGGAACGAGTCGTTGAGCGGGTCACTTGACGAGGCCTTGACTCCCAGGACGACCCCATCTGCCCCGTAGCCGTCGGTCGCTTCCTTCACTGCATCGACGACCTCGACGGAACGGCCGTTGAACGTGGCATCGGCGCCGAGGTCTCTGCTGAGCGCGAGACGACCATCATCGAGATCGATACCGATCACGTGCATGCCGGCGGCCTTCGCCACCTGCGTTCCGAGGAGCCCAAGCATTCCCATCCCGTAGAAGACCACCGTTTCCCCGAAGTAGCAGTTGGTGGCACGAAGACTCGTCATCGCGGTTGCACCCAACGTGACGATCGACGCCTCGCGCAGCGACACGCCATCCGGGATACGCGCCACGAGATTCCGCGGCACACATACGACCTCGGCGTGATGGGCGCACTGGGAGCCAGACGCTGCAACGAGGTCACCGGGTGCGAGGTCGACCACGTCCCCATCGACCTCCTCGACGATTCCGGCCAGGCTGT
>JAUIIM010000023.1 GCA_030431785.1 Acidimicrobiia bacterium
GGGTTGGCGTCGACCGATGCGATCACCATCACCATCGAGAACGAGCCACCGATCGTCCAGATCCTCAGCCCGACCAACGGAGCGACGTTGTATGAAGGCACCGCTCTGCACATGGCCGCCTATACGCACGACCCCGACATCTTCATCAACGAAGCACTCGCCGAGGACCGGGTCATCTGGGAGGTCAAACAGGGTTCGACGGTCGTGTGGTCAGGAGACGGGCACAACCTCGTGACAGCGCTCAATCCGGGCAACTACGAAATCGTCCTCACCGGCACCGATCTCCACGGCGTATCCCGCAACGACTCCGTCGACATCACCGTGCTTGAGCTGCCCCCGGGTCAACAACCCCCGTCGGCGAGCATCATCAAACCGGCAAGCGACATCTCAGAAGGAGTCGGGAACAACGAGAACACCTACCAGCTCCAAGGACTGGCGAAGGACTTCAACGGGAACACGATCTCCGGCACCCGGTTCAAGTGGACGGCGACGGCAGACACCGGCTACTCGTTCGACATCTGTGTGGGGAGCGGTGTGCCTGGGCAGTCCACCGGTGGTGGGATCGTCATCCTCAAGGACTGCAAGACGACCAGCGTCGACCTCGGGCTCGCACCGGGGGCGGTGGGGAGGACGATCTGGACGATCAGGTTGTCCATCGTCGTCGACGGTCAGGGAACGACGGTGGAGGACGTCCGGACGATCGAGTTGACGTTTGCGACGGGGTAGGTGCGACTCGATTTCGGGGTTGATCCTGGCGCCAAGTGGCACCCGAGCGTTCTGATGTCGGCGGTCGCGATCCACGCCAGATCTCGCGAGGGCGGGCGGGCTCAATCGCTAGTGTCCGGCTTGTCATGCCGAATGCATCTGAGTACGAGGGGCCCCGGGAAGCGCTTGAGTCGTATCGGGCGGTCGTGGACGCGTCGTCTGGGGATGCCATCGTCAAGGGGGCGAAGAATGCGTACACGTCTCGGAACGGGCACATGTTCAGCTTTCTCGATCCGACCGGGGTGATGGCGCTGCGACTGTCCGACGAACTCACAGAGCAATTCCGATCGGAGTTCGAGAGCGGACCGGTCATGCAGTACAACAGCGTCATGCGTGGGTACTCGTCGGTACCTCCGGAACTTCTCGCCGACTCGGACACGCTTGTCGAATGGTTCGATCGGTCGTATGACTGGATCGGCACCCTTCCACCCAAGGACACCAAGCGGACGAAGTAGCACCGGTCACGCTTGGTTCTGGGCCAACTTCGTGGTCGTAGGCTCCCCAGCTCGCGGGCGAACGACCGCAGGAGGACGCAATTGGGTGGCGGTGTGGATCGGCACAGCGCTCGCAGGCTCGCACTCCCCCCTGGAAAATCGGCGCAAGGCAGCCGATTTTCCCGTCCCCCCTGAAGGGAGGACGCAAATTCGGTCCGCCGTCGCGTTCGTCGCGAGTAATCGAACGGAGGGAGGATGCGGTTTGGGCGTCGGTGTGGGTCGGCGCAGGGCTCGCATCCGTCGTTTCGCCCCGAAACGACGAACTCACAGTCCCCCTGCTGAATCGGCCTATGAAGCCGATTCAGCCGTCCCCCCTGAAGGGAGGACACAAATTCGGTCCGCCGTCGCGTTCGTCGCGAGAAATCGAACGGAGGGGAGGACGCAATGGGGTGGTCTAGCCCTCGGCGTTTTCGGTGGGTTCGCCGGCGGGTGGGGTGAAGAGGCCTTCTTCGTCGAAGCCGCAGTCGGCGAGGGCGTCCTCGAGGTCTTCGCCGCCGAACTGGACACGCTCGTAGAGGGCGACCTCGGCGATCTGCTCGGGGGTGAGCGGGTTGGGTCCGCTCCCGAATCCGGGCATCACGCCGACGCTGCCGACCGGCGTGCCGTTGGCACCGTAGGTCGGGTCCGGCCAACCGGCGGTACCGAGACCGACCCAGGCCTGATGGTCGACGCATGCGCCTTCGGGGAACGTCGTGAGCAGGGCGCCACCGATGAAGGCTGGCCCGGCACCGCCGGAACCGTCAGCGTTGTGGCAGGTCGCACACTGGACGTTGTAGATCGCACCACCGTTGGCGAAGTGGTCGATCTCGACGACGCCGTACTCGGAACCGTCACAGTTGACTGCTTCACCCGTCACTTCGTCGACGAGGAGCTGTCCGCCGACACCACAGTCGGGACCGTTCGGTGCAACCAGGATGTAGGTCACGGCGAGAAGAGGGATGATGAGGAACGCTGCTGCGAGCCATGCCGGGTAGCGGCCGACTTTGGACGGTGTCTCGACTTCGTGGAGGTCTTCGTCGGGTGAACCCGCGGATGCCTCGATGACCTCGACTTCTTCGACCGGCTTCTCCGGTTCGGCTTCGATGACTTCGTCCGGGACAGCTGGCGCTGTCGGCTGCTGGCTACTGGCTGCTGGCTCCTGGCCAGCAGTGGCGACTTGGGACGGGTCGATGCCTGCCCATTCGGCGAGGACGGCTTCGAGGGTTGTGCCCTCTTCCTTGGCGCGTGCCTCGGCGGACCTCTTCGTGAGGACGGCGGGGACACCTCGGGCCTCCGCAGCCTTGTCGAGCAGTTCGTCGACGGTGAAGGTTGCTCCAGCGGCTGCGGCAGGGGCCGCAGGCTCCTGGCTACTGGCTGCTGGCTCCTGGCTGGTCTCCGCAGGTGCGCCCGATGCAGCGGCAGATGGCGCTGCGGTTGCTTCGACGCCGGCCCATTCAGCGAGGACTTCTTCGAGGGTCTTGCCTTCTTCGTCGGCGCGGGCCTGGGCGGAACGCTTGGTGAGGGATGCCGGGACGCCCCGGGCCTCGGCTGCCTTCTCCAACAGCTCGTCCGCCGACAGCGCAACAGCCGCCGCCGCGGCAGGTGCCGACGCGGGTGTCGGGGTCTCCTCGGTGGATTCGTCGCGGGTCTCGGCCGGGGTCTCAGGTTCCGGGCGTGGCTCGGGGGAGGACGGTGATGCGGCCGGGGATTGGGGTGCCTTGCCTGCCTGGTCGTGCAACTCGGCGAGATCGACGCCTGCCCAGTCGGCGAGTACGACGGCAAGCTCTACGCCGGCGTGCTTGGCACGTGCTTCGGCAGACGTGCGGACGAGACTCTCGGGCATGCGCTTGGCCTTGGCAGCAAGCGACACGAGGTAGTCATCGGTGATCTCAGCCGGGACGCCTTCGGCGTCCTGCTCCTGGCTACTGGCTGCTGGCTCCTGGCCTGCGGCGTGGTTCGCCGTTGGGCCTTCGTCGTTTGTCGCTGCAGCGCCAGAGCCGTCGGCCTCAACGCCGGCCCATTCGGCGAGGACTTCTTCGACCGATTGGCCGGTCTCTTCGGCGCGGGCTTTGGCGGAACGCTCGACGAGTGAAGCGGGGAGGCCACGCTTCTCTGCTGCTTGTTGGAGTAGTTCGTCCATCGACTACCTCAGGGTCTCGATGTAGGCGATGAGGGCATTGAGGTCCTCATCGGAAAGATATCCATAGCTCGGCATCGTCGACCACGGTCGGGTCTCACGGGGATCGATCAGGTGGGCACGCAACGCCTCGGCGTCGAATCCAGGTGACGAAGCGAAGTGCATCAGATCCGGACCACCGCGCACTGCTCCGAGGAGGACCGGTGACTCGTGGACGTAGTCGCCGGCCTGTGACACCGGACCGAGCCCGACGTCGGTACCGACGGGGCGGACGAGCTGGGTGTGGCACTCGGCGCAACCGGCCGAGACGTAGACGTTGTGACCGTCGAGTTCGATCGAGTTGGCGGGAAGGTCACGAGCCGTGTCGCCGAGGATCGTCGATTCCGAATTCGCCGGATCCATCATCGGGAAGACACCGGTGAACAGGAGTGAGAACGCAAACACCGCAGCGGCGCCCCACACCAGGCGGCCGCGTGTCGGTGCGGCGACGGCACCTTCGAACTCGAGGTCGTAGTCGACCGGGCCGTCCGCCCGGGGGAGCGGCTCACGGGCAGGTGCGATCACGGATGCGAGATGGGTGAACTGGGCGATGAAGAACAGCGCCGCACCAGCGATCGTGATCCAAGCGAACGGCCGTTGTGTCTCTGCGGTGATCTCCCACGCCGGCCCGGCGTTGACGAAGACCGTCGAGGCGGGTCCCGCCGCCCACGAGAAGCCGGTTGCGATCCCGCCGCCGACGTAGCCGACAACGACAGCAGTGAGCCCGGACACGCTCCATGCGAAGTGGAGGGACGATCCGGAGGGACGTCCACCCTGCATCATCGTGTGGGAGGCAAAGATGGCGAACGAGGCGACACCCATATAGATGAGAAGGTCGCGACCGTTCTCGACCGTCGTGTGGCCGACGATGGCGCTCGTCGAACGCCACGTGAGGAGGAAGTTGACGGCGGTGACCGACAGAAGTGACGCACCAGCCACGACGACGTAGCGCACCGATGCCTTGTCACCGATGTCGGCAAGCGTGCCCTTCGCCATGAGCCCGAGGTCCGTGACGATCGTCAGCGCCGGGACGAAGGCTGCAATCGCCATTGCGACACCGAGCGTTTCGAACCAGTCCGGGGCCGGGGAGTAGATCAGACCCGTGGCGCTCATCGAGCCCCACACGATCGCAGCGGACCAGAAGCCGAGCGCCGACAGCGGACGCTGGGTCGCCGGGTCCGTACCGCTGAGGGTCGTGACGACGTGGTAGAGCAAACCGATGGAAGCGATCACCACGAAGAAGCCGACGATCGCCGCCTGGGAGAACGCAGTCTGGAGCGTTCCGCCGACGCCATCGGCCGGTGGGAAGAGAGAGATGATGCCGGCAGCCGCCAGCCACCATGCGGCTGCCGTCAGGTACCAACCGGTTGCCCCCGCACCGTGGTCGGATGCCTTCGACGTTCCCGAAACGGCAAGGGCGGCAAGCACCCATCCGGCGACGGTGATCGCCCGTGCCCACAGGGGAGCTTGGAACCCGTCGATGCCGGACTGGAGTCCGAAGACGATCCCGAACGAGCCGGCCATCGCACCGACGGCGATCAACAGGAGACCGGCGGTTGCGAGCGGTCGTCGGTGGAGCGGTGTCTTCGTCGCTGACGAGATCGCATACATCGAAGCGCCGAGGAGACCCGTGATCACCCATCCGTTGAGGAGGAAGAAGCGGGCTGCCGGTCCGAGGCGACCGGGCGTCAGGAACTCGAGGCTCCCGAAGAGATCGGGTGCGACCTGGAGGATGGCGAGGAGAAGAAGGTCGGCGGTCCCGAACAGCAGGAACAGGGCGGCCACCAAGGCATAGAACTTGGCAGTGGTATTCGATGGTTCGGGAGCCGTCGCGGTCCCGGCGTCATTCGTCGATGTGTCGGCGGTCACGGCTACCGCGTCCTCCTGCATTCGTTCATGCGCTGGCGGCAATGCTAGCCGTGGCGTTGTCGGCATCTGTTATCCGTCGGGCACAGCCCGACGGATGAGTACTCAGTACTCAGTACAAAGTACACAGCGACCGTGGGGTCGCGACGCCGCGAGCTCAACCGTCGGCTGTTGTCCGAGCGGTTAGCGGCGGAGGGAGTAGTTCTCGCGCTTGGGCGTGGGAGCGTGTGCTGCCTCGCCGAGGCTGTCGAGCGGGGGACCGACGATCGCACGATTCGTCCGGTGCCACCGACGGATGCGGTGGTGGTGACGAGCAGCACGATCGGCCCGTGGGTGCGTGAATGTCTTCATGCCGTACACCGTACCACGAAATGATGAGTTTGTCAGTAAGAAATTGCTGCTAGCTGCTAGCTGCTAGCTGCTAGCTGCTAGCTCCTGGCTGCTGGCTGCTGGCGTGTTGGTGTGAGCGGGGTGTGGGAGTGGGTTCGTCCCGAAATGGCGTCCTCCCTTTAGGGGGGACGGACGAATGGTGGCCGTGGTCGGTTGCGGAGCAAGCGACCCGGCCGGCAGGAGTCAGGGGGGCGCAGGAGCCTGCGACGGCGACAGCTGATCCGCCTTGGTGAGTGCTGCGCGCTCGGGTCAATGCGGGGGACGGGGCGCTGATGGCAGGGGTTGCTATGGGTCGATCTGGGGGACGGGGCTCGCGGGCTCGCAGGCCCCCCTGCAGAATCGGCCCATGAAGCCGATTCTGCCGTCCCCCCTGAAGGGAGGACGCACGGACGGCGTGTTGGCGGGTGGGCTGAGGAACGGAGAGCGGGGGCGTCGGTGGGGAGCCCCCGCTCTCACGAGCGGTGAGGGTCAGCCGGTGACGATGACCGTGCCTTGCATCCAGGGGTGGGGGATGCAGAAGTAGGGGAACTCGCCCTCCTCGGTGAATGTGTAGGACCACGTGCCACCTTCGGGGAGGTAGCCGGAGTCGAACAGGCCGTCCGGGCTCGGACCGGTGTCGCCGACCGTGCCGCTGGTCACCGTGTGGAGGACGCCGTCACCGTTCACCCACGTGACGGTCGTTCCCACCGAGACCGTGATCTCGTTCGGCGAGTAGGCGTCGTCTGCGTTGTCCGGGTCGAGCCAGCCGTCGCGGGTGATCTCGACGACCGGTCCGTCGATGGGCACCGTCGTGTCGGTTCCCTCGCCGCCTTCGGCCTCACCGCCTTCGGCGTCGAAGGCTGCCTGGTAGATCTCCGGGTTGTCGTTGCCGGACACCTCGATGATCCCGAGTGCACCCTTGTAGAAGGTGCGCGTGAGGGCGTGGTCGACGAGCAGGATGTTCTGCGGAACCTGTCCTTCGATCTCCACCACCGTGCCTCCACCGGCGACGACGAGTGTCGATTGGGAACCGCGGATGATCGGGTTCCCGGGGGTGGTCGCTGCCTCGGGATACACCGCATCCCAGTGCGATCCGATCGGGTGGAAGTTGGAGGTCAGGTTCAGGCCTTCGTTCACGAAGTAGATGCGTGCCCGTTCGCCGACGTTCATCTTGAGGGCACCCTCGCCCTGGAGGGCACCGACGACACCGTTGAACACGACGTAGTTCGGCTGCTCCTCGAAGAGGCGGTCCATGTCGACATCGACGAGGCCATCAGCGTCAGGTTCGGTCGTGTACCACTCGGATTGCATCACGGCCCACTCGTGGGCGACCTCGGGGAGCGGGACCTCGGGGTCGACGATGAACATCCCGTACATGCCGTGCATGATGTGGAGAGGCACGTCGCCGTAGGCGCAGTGGTACATGAACGCACCGGCGTACAGGAGTCGGACACCGATCGTTGCCGACTCACCCGGGGCGACGACGAGACCCGCCGCACCACCGCCCTGACCGGTCACGGCGTGGAAGTCGATGTTGTGCGGGTGCGTGTTCTCCGGCAGGTTGGTCAGCGTGATCGACACGTAGTCACCGACCCGTCCACGCAGAACCGGAGCCGGAACACCGCAGACGACTTCCTCATCGCCTTCGATGCGGTAGCCCCACATGTCGATCTTCGTGCCGTTCTCCGAATCGAGTTCACAGACGTTCTCGAGGACCTCGAGACGGACCTCATAGGTGGCCTGGTAGTCGCGGGTGATCGGCTCACCTGCGTCGGGTGCATAGAAGACGTGTTGTTCGTCGGCGGGTGCGGGCTGGAGCTGGTTGACCGGGGTCAGTTCGGGGATCACCGACACATCGGTCGGTACGCCTGCGGCGCCACCGCCGCCGGTGCCTACTTCGAGACCGAGGTCATCGACGGCATTCTGCACGAGCAGGTCGGCGGTCTCCTGGTCCATGGACGGTCGTGCCGCCGTGATGGCGAGGGCGACCACGCCGACGAGCATCGCAAACGCGACACCGGCGACGGCGATCGCCGTCCACACGCCGAGCACGGAGTGGGTGTGGTCGGGCCGGGGCGGGTACTCGGTGGTCATGTGGGTCCTCCGTTCTCGGGTGTGTGTTCGGTTCAACCGGGTCGATTGTGCAGTTGTTGACTACACAATAACAGGGTTTGTGAAGTATGTCACTAAGCAAATAATCAAGCAGGAGACCATGCTGCGTTTGGCTCCGCTTGCATGTCTGACGACTAGTTGTATACTTCCTGACTATGAAATTTTCACTGCAGAAGAAGACCGGCCTTGCGGTCAGTGCGCTCCGGATCCTTCGTGACACCGACGACCACTTGTTGGGCACGACGGACCTCGCAGAGGCGATCGACACCACCAAACCGTTCCTGCCACAGGTGATGTCACCGCTGGTGAACGCCGGGTGGGTCGAGTCCAAGCGTGGACCGTCGGGTGGCTACCGGCTCGTGGTCGACGCCGACACGATCTCAGCCCTCGATCTCATCGAAGCTGTCGAAGGCCCCACCGACACGACGACCTGTGTGTTGAAGGGTGGCCCGTGTGCCGGTGACAAGACGTATGGCTACTGCTCGATGCACGTCCCATGGCGGTCCGCCCGCACGGCCCTCCTCGACGAACTCGCCTCAACCCCGGTCCTAAAGATCACGAGCTAAAGCCGACGCTCCGCGTCGGCGACGGTCAGACTGTCCGATCTCCGACGGTCCGCTCCTGGCTACTGGCTCGTGGCTCCTGGCGTCGAATTGTTCGGAGGCGGGAGGCACCAGTCTTGCGTTCTCCCTTCCTACCGTCCTCCCTTCAGGGGGGACGGCAGAATCGGCTGCTTTGCGCCGATTCTGCAGGGGGGCGTACGAGCCAGCGAGTGCGATAGCCGATCCAGCGTCTTCGCGCGTCGATGCTTTCTAGCCACTCCAAGCTCGCAGGCTCGCGATCCCCCCTGGCTCCTGCCGGGCTGCCGCCCGGCATTCGCCCGTCCCCCCTGAAGGGAGGACGCACGTCTGTGGCCGAAGGCGGGACGCGCGTCGATGCTTTCCAGCCACTCCAGGCTCGCAGGCTCGCGATCCCCCCTGGCTCCTGCCGGGCTGTCGCCCGGCATTCGCCCGTCCCCCCTAAAGGGAGGACGCACGTGGCGGTCGCGGCGGACGCACATTGCGGATGGTCGTTTGTCTTTCGTCGTTCGTCGCTGGTCGGGACTGTGTACTGAGTACTGCGTACTTTGTACTCGATTCCTCTCGAGGGCGAAATGCAAGAGAGATCTCTGCCATGCGTACAATGCGGGGCAAGCCGAGGAGAGATTGGTGAGCGAGCAAAAACGACTCGTATTCGGATACGTAGGGATCCTCGTCGGGATCGTCGTGATGGTGCTCGGATCCGTTGTCGTCCACATGGCGCAGGCGCCGGAAGTGGACGAGCTGGGACGAGAGCTCTACACGTTCATGCCACGCAACTGGGTGATCGCAACCGCTGCCCAATCTGTTGCGCTCGGTGGCGTTCTCCTCGCCATGGCAGGCATGTGGTTCGCCCACATCCATCTCCGCACCCTCACCTGGTCACGGGCCATGCTCGGGGCACTTCTCTTCTCCGCCCTCATGCTCATCCTGTTCGGTGTCATCCCGAACGAATACCTCACGCTCACCCAGTCGACCCTCGAATGGTCGGGTCAGAAGATCTTCGTGACCCTTCCGACCTGGCTCATGCTCGGCAACGAGGTGTCGATCAGCTACGCAGCCCTCAAGGACATGCTGCTCCAGGGTTATGTCGTCACGATGCTCATCGGCATCCCCGTCCTCATGTGGCAGATCCAAGAGCGGTCGAAGAAGAACAAGAACACCCCACCGCCTGCCCCCGTCTCCAACTACGGACGGCCGCTGCGTGTTGAGCGTGCGTCGACGAACGGGGGTGGATGATGGCGAAAGATGCATGGCTCGAGACGCCCCCAATGCGCGACGACTACCAGCTCGCGCTCGTCGACACCGAGTACGTCCAGGCGTCGGTGAAGCCGAAGAGTTTCATCCACATCAACGAACAAGAGTGCATCCTGTGCGCAGGCTGCGTCGACATCTGCCCGTGGAAGTGCATCCACTTCCTCTCGACCGACATCGTCGCTGAATCGTTCGGTGTCGAGAACCCGGCAGAGAAGGAAGAGAACGGCGCGATCTTCGTGATAGACGATACGGAATGCACCCGATGCAAACTTTGCGTCGATCGGTGCCCGACGAATGTCATCACGATCGGAAAGTTCGGCGGCTCGCTCGCCGAACAGACCGAGCAGTTCGAGCAGGCACCGTGGGAATACGACACGGGTGCCCGTGACACCAAGAGCGGTGTCTCGTACGGGGTTCGCTGGTAGGACAGAGGAGCGACGAAGTGGCAGACGAGAACGGGAAGAGCGGAGGTCTCAAGACCGCCGTAGCCGGGTTGGGTGACCATCTCCGGAACTCCCAGGTCTGGAACTCCATCTTCCGGCCCGGTTCGCCGATGCGAGCCGATAACCAGGACTCGCCACGAAACCGCGCCTATGTGGTGATGAACAACGTCCTCTATCACCTCCACCCCGTGAAGGTGAAGCGTCACGGCGTCAAGGTCTCCTATGTGCTGTGTCTCGGCGGACTGTCCTTCTTCCTCTTCATCCTCCTGACGATCACCGGCATCTTCCTCATGTTCTACTACCGGCCGACGTCACCGCAGGCGTACTTCGATCTCCAGGCTCTCGCCACGGACGTCGCGTTCGGTCAGCTCGTTCGCAACATGCACCGATGGGGCGCCCACCTCATGGTGCTCACCGTGTTCCTCCACATGACCCGCGTGTTCTACCACGGCGCCTACAAGCCGCCACGTGAGTTCAACTGGGTCGTCGGGATCATCCTCCTGCTCCTCACCCTTCTCCTTTCCTTCACCGGCTACCTCCTCCCGTGGGACCAGCTGGCGCTGTGGGCGGTGACGGTGGGTTCGAACATGGCCGCCTACACACCTGTATTCGGGGAACAGGTGTCATTCGCGCTCATCGGGGGTGTCCAGATCACCGCGGACACGTTGCTGCGCTGGTACGTCCTGCACGTCCTCTTCCTTCCGTTCATCATCACCATCTTCATGGCCGTCCACTTCTGGCGGGTCCGTAAAGATGGCGGAATCTCCGGACCGCTGTAAGGAATACGCGTGGCAGAGCTACCAGAGAGCCTCATCAAGCGAGCAGCCCAGGCGAGAGCCCAGGCTGATGGTCGTCCATACGACGTCGTGCTCGCCGAGATGAAGGGCGAGGCGCCTCCCGAGGCAGCCGCCCCGGCAGCTGCACCCGCCGCCGCCGCCGCACCTGCGGCCGGGGGTGGTCCCGTGCGTGACCTCGACGCCGAATCGTCCCAGTTCGGTGTGCCCCGTGGCCTCCTCGAACGTGCCATGTTCGCCCGCGCCAAGGCCGACGGAACGCCGGTCCCTGCAATGGCCGGTGCCGGTGCACCTGCGGCCCCTGCCGGTGGTGGCGGTGTCGCCGCCCCTGCCGCAGCCCCCGCAGCTCCCGCTGCGCCGTCGGGTCCGCCGCCCGGTGTGCGCACCCAGCGACTCCTCACCGTCGTCAAGGCGAACGCGATCCAGGGGACCACGAAGGAACCGACCGACAAGGTCAACGTGTGGCCGCACCTGCTCGCCATCGAGTTCGTGGCGCTCCTTGCGATGCTTGCGCTGCTCACCCTGATGTCGGTGTTCATCGACGCACCGCTGCTCGAGTTCGCCAACTTCAACGAGCAGCCGAACCCGTCGAAGGCACCTTGGTACTTCCTCGGTCTCCAGGAGCTGCTCGCCTACTTCGACCCGCAGGTCGCCGGTGTGATCATCCCCGGATTCGGGCTCGCCGCACTTGCGTTCATCCCCTACATCGATCGGAACCCGTCGGTGCGTCCATCCGACCGCAAGTTTGCGATCGCGATCTTCACCGTGTTCGTCATGGCAGCCTCGGTGCTGACGATCTTCGGTTCCTTCTTCCGAGGTCCAGGGTTCAACTTCACGTTCCCATGGCGTGATGGCATCTTCTTCGACGACCTAAAGACGATTCTCGAATGACGACCACGACCTTCATCTTCATCCTGCTCGGTGCGGCGCTCTTCGCAGGCATCGGGATCATCCTCGTCGCCATGCGTCGCTCCGATGCGGAAGGCAGCGCGACGAAAGCCGAACTCGACCGCAAGGCGATCCAAGTCGACCGCAAGCGTCGCGAGAAGAAGGCCGAGATCGCAAAGGTCGAATCCGGCGAGGGCACCGTCATGGTCGCTGCCCCAGCCGAATTCGCCGACGATCCGCCGAAGGAAGAGATCAGCGCCGAGGACATGGGTGTCACCCGTCGCAAGTTCTTCAACCGGGCCATCGGTGCGGTCTTCGGGCTGTTCATGCTCCAGTTCGCACTTGCGGGTCTTGCGTTCTTCTGGCCGAAGCTCAAGGGCGGTTTCGGTACCCCGATCAACGCGGGCAAGGTCGCCAGCCTCAAGGCTGAGGTCGTCGCCGGTGGGTCCATCATCCCGAAGTTCATCCCTGCCGCACAGGCGTGGGTCGTCCCGTTCGAGATGGACAAGCTCGCAGGTTCATCCTTCGAAGCGACCCCGTTCGTGGTCGCAGGTGGTGAAGGTGACGGAGTCGGCCTGATGGCGCTCTGGCAGCGATGCGTCCACCTCGGGTGTCGTGTCCCGTCGTGTGAGTCGTCGCAAGGCTTCGAGTGCCCGTGCCACGGCTCCAAGTACAACGCCCACGGCGAGTACTCGTCGGGACCAGCGCCACGGAACCTCGACCGCTTCGAGGTGTCCGAGAACGACGCGGGCGACTTCATCATCAACACCGGAAACGTCGTCCAGACGTCACGGGCAAAGGAATTCACCATCGCCTACCCGCAAGGACCGTTCTGTGTTTGAGGCCACCGCAATGGCGTCGCTCGGTCTGATCCTCGCGACGGAGGCAGAAGAAACCGTCTCCACCGGCGGTGGTGTCGGCATGGGAGCCGTGGTGCTCACCCTCGCCGTCGTCGCCCTGCTCGGGTGGATGTCGTACCTGTTCGTCAACTCACGCCGCAACCGTGAATCGGCGCAGGAAGCCGCACCGCCGAACCTGTCGCCCCACGTCTCGGACGAAGAGCTCGAGAACGAGAAACTCACCAAGGTGCTCCGAGCTGCGTTGTTCGGTTCGATCCTGCTCGCCGTCGTGCTGCCCTGGTATGCGATCAACGAGCCGGACCGTCAGGCAGAGGCCGCCGACATGATCGCCGAAGAGGACATCCACTTCGGCGAGGAGTGGTACTCCCTCGACGGCTTTCAGTGTGTGACGTGTCACGGTCCCGGTGGTTCCGGCGGTGCCGCCGCATACGTCGAAGAACGCTCCGGTGTCGCGACATCGTGGAAGGTCCCATCGCTCAACGACGTGTTCTACCGCTATTCCGAAGACGAGGTCCGTCACTGGATCGTCTACGGTCGTGCTGGAACCCCGATGCCCGCAAACGGTCTCGAGGGTGGCGGTGCCATGACGGTGCAAGAGGTCGACCAGGTCATCGAGTACCTCAAGTCGATCCAGATCCCGCAGGACCAAGCCGTCGCCGGAGTCGAATCGGCCGTGAACATCGCCATCAGCGGCATCGAAGGCGGGGCGAGTGCAACCGAAGCACTGATCGCTATCCAGGAAGCAGAGATCGAAGAGGTGCTCGCCGCACCGGCACAGCTCGCTGTTGTTGGGAGCTTCCCCGACGACATTCGGGACCTCTTCCAGGCACCGGGAACGTGCACTGAGGCGTCCGCCGAAGCCGTACTGACGACGTGTGACGATCCTGCCCCCGACGCTGACCGTGACGGTCTGTCCGATGCGATCGAGGGTCAGCTGACCTCGATCGCAGCCACATCGCTGGAGACGTTGACCTATGCGACCCCGCTCGCAAAGGCGATCTACGGTTACACCTTCGATCCGACCAATGGCTTCACGAATGCTCACGACGACGGCTCGCCTGTCGGTGACCTCGACGCAGCGATCGAGCTGCTCGATGAACTCACCACCGAGGTGCTGCTGCTTGGCGTCACGACGGAACGCCAGGACGTGTTCCTCGAAGACCTCGAGAGCGGGCTTGCATTCCTGCTCGCGGCCCAGGAAGCCGAGCTGTGGGATGTGGACTTCGCCGCCGTGGCCGGGGACATGGGTGTCTCCGAGGACGAGGCGATGGAGGCCGCCGGTCTGTTCAACGCCTACTGCGCTCGCTGCCATACCGGTGGCTACTCGGCCGGCCAGGCATTCGAGCAGGGTGCCGGTTCCGGGGCGTGGGGTCCGTCACTGCTCGATGGTCGCGCCGTCATCCAGTTCCCCGAGCTCCAGGATCACATCGACTTCATCGTCAACGGATCCGAAGACTCCGTCCACTACGGGATCAACGGTCTTGGCTCCGGTCGCATGCCGGCGTTCGGAGCGATCCTCAGTGAACACCAGATCGAACTGATCGCTCTGTATGAGAGGAGCCTCTGATGCAACGCCGCTCCTACGTGAACCGTCTGCGCAACGAAGAGTCCGGCCTCTCGTCGCTCGAGTGGCTCGGGATCGTCTTCTTCGCCGTCTCGCTGCTGGCCCTGATCACCCCGATCCGTGAGTTCGCGATCGAGCTCGTCGGCACCGTGTTCAACCAGGTCGATCCCGAAACCGGGCACCGCAACGAGTTCTCGACCTTCATGCTCGGCATCGCCATCACCGTGCTGTCGGTGATCACCTTCATCGGTGCCGGCTGGTTCCTGCTCTGGACGAACCTCGGGAAGCGTCTTGCGTTCCTCCTCACCGGTGCGGCGACGTTCGGATGGCTCGTGATCAACGGTGCACTCTTCATCGCCTACGCACCACGAGGTATCCGCCCCGCCGACCTCGAGGGCTTGAACGCCTTCCAGGTGCGCCTCCCCGCAATCGCCATGACCGCCGGGTCGTTGGTCCTCTTCATCATGTTCGCCCTCGCCCTCTCCCGCTACGAATCCGACACCGAGGACTAGCGACGCCGAAGGCGTCGAGTACGCAGTACTCAGTACCGAGTACACAGAACCCCGGCCTCGTGGGTCCTCCCCACCTCTGTGTCCTCCACTTCGTGCAGGGGGGCCGTGGAGCCTGCGACGGCGCTAGCTGATCCGCCTGGAGGTGCGTCGTCTCGCCTCGTGCGTCCTCCCTCCTCGTGCGTGGTCCTCTCCTTGCGTTCTCACCGCTCGTGAGCCCTCCCTCTTCGCGCGTCCACCCTCCTCGTGCGTCCTCCCTTTAGGGGGGACAAGCGAATGGCGGCCGGGTCGTTTGCGGAGCAAACGGTTGGGCCGCCAGGAGCTAGGGGGGCGTAGGAGCCTGCGACGGCGCTAGCTGATCTACATGGAGTTGTGTCGATGTGGGGGACGGGGCTCGCGGGCTCGCAGACCCCCCTGCAGAATCGACCCACAAGGGAGTCGATTCTGCTGTCCCCCCTGAAGGGAGGACGCAATGGTGGCGATAGCCGATTCACATGGAGTTGCGTCGATGTGGGGACGGCGATAGCCGATCTACATGGAGTTGCGTCGATGTGGGGGACGCTCCTCTACGGCGTGGCGAGGTGCTTGAGGATGTGGGCGATCACGCCGTCGAGGTTTTCGAGGCATTCGTGGTCGCCGATGCGGAGGACCGTCCAGCCGTTCGAGGTGAGCCAGCGGTCGCGGATGGCATCCCGGTCGGCGTTGTGGGTGAGATCGTCGACCTCGATGATGAGACGTTTCGACCGGCAGGAGAAGTCGACGATGTACGGGCCGATCACGTCCTGACGTCGGAACTTGAAGCCGAGCAGACGCTTCGACAATTCACCCCACAGACGCACCTCGGCGAGCCCGGGATCACGGCGATTGCTGCGAGCGAAACGGATCAGATCGTCACGGTCGACCACAAGACCGTTGTATCAGAACCCCACCGCCGATGGAACACCCCCGCCCACGCGCGACCACGCCTACCCGCCACCACGCCTACCCGCCCGCACGCCGACGCCTCCACGCCTCCACGCCTCCACGCCTACACGCCCCCACGCCTCCACGCCCACGCCCCCACGCCCCACGCCTCCACGCCCACGCGCCTGCGCACCCACACGCACACGCCCCCACGCCCCCACGCCTCCACGCCCGCGCCCTACAACGATGCGATGGAGGCGGCGAAGCCGACGACGGTCCACAGACCCGCCATTGCACCGCCTCGTTTGAATGCGTACGGCATCAACGAATCGGTCAACATGGCGAGAAGCCCACCCGCAGCCAGGGCGGCTGCACCCCCGCCGGTCCATCCGAGCGTGTCACCGGCGACGAACCCGAGACCGGCCGTGATTCCGCATGCCAGAACGACGCCTGCCCACATACCGGCGAGGCGAACCATGCTCCACGTCTTCGAAAGATCGGCCGAAGGAGCGAGTGCCTGGGGGATGTTCGACACCCACACTGCACCGAGGAACGCAGCACTCAGCGCCTGACCCGAGGCGATCTGGATGCCGAAGATGATTGATTCCGGTACACCATCGACAACTGAGCCGACGACGATCCCGAGCGGGCCGTCGCTCCCATCCTCCCCGCCGAACCTCGCCTCAACGATGCGGTCGCTGATGATGAACACCATCGCTCCTGCAACGAGCCATGCGGCGATCTGCCAATGCTCGAGTGGTGACGTCTCCGGAATGAGATCGAACGAAACGGCCGCCACCAGGGCACCGGCACCGAAGCCGGCGAGGCTCCCGACCACCTTGTCCGGGATCTTCACCCAGTACACGACCAGTCCCGAAAGGATCAGCGACGACTGGGCGGCGGCACCGACGAGGACAGCTTGGAGCCCGTCCATCAGTGGGAGTGAGGGGTTGGGTTGTGGTGCATCGCCTGCACCCTACGCAGTGCTCGGATCGTGTGCACCGCCTCGGTACGCTGACTGGATGTCGAACTGTTGCGCACCGTCATCCGATCGCTCAAGTGAACTGCACGACTCGTCAGACACGAATAGCTCGACGGCCCAAGGAGGGCATGGGGGAGCGACCGTGGTGATACCGGCCGGCTCGTTCGTGATGGGGACCGATGACCCCCGCGGGTACCCGGCCGACGGTGAAGGACCTCCTCATGACGTCGCACTCGATGGGTTCTCGATTGGCGTCCACACCGTCACCAACGAAGCGTTCGCAGCCTTCGTGGAGGCGACGGGATACGTCACGACCGCCGAACAGTTCGGGGACTCGTTCGTGTTCGCCGGTCTTCTGCCCGACGATTTCCCCCCGACACGAGCGGTTGCGGCCGCCACGTGGTGGCGGCAGGTCGAGGGGGCGAACTGGCGAAGTCCGGAGGGTCCGCAGTCGACGATCGGCGACAGGGTGGATCACCCGGTCGTGCACGTGAGTTGGTTCGATGCGGTGGAGTTCTGCTCGTGGGCAGGCGGGCGGCTCCCGACTGAAGCCGAGTGGGAGTATGCGGCACGTGGAGGCGCCGAAGGGCACCACTTCCCGTGGGGGAGTGAGCGTGAACCCGATGGCGAGCACCGGATGAACGTGTTCCAAGGATCGTTCCCCGCTCACGACACCGGGGATGACGGTTGGGTCGGAACCTGCCCGGTCGGCACGTTTCCTCCGAACGGTCTTGGTCTCTACGAGGTCACCGGCAACGTGTGGGAATGGTGTGCGGACTGGTTCGATCCGACCTACTACCGGTCCTCACCGGTCACGTCGCCCACCGGCCCGGAACACGGCACTGCCAAGGTGATGCGCGGCGGTTCGTATCTGTGCCACGAGTCGTACTGCTGGCGATACCGGGTCGACTCACGCAGTTCGAACACTCCGGACAGCACCGCTGGGAACATCGGGTTCCGGGTCGCCTTTACCGGGTAGGCGTCGGGTCGCATGGCCGTTGCCGGTACGATTGTCCACCATGACCTCGGAAACGAACGCGGCAGCCGGCGAGTCGATCGCCCCCGACATCTTCAAGGCTGTGATGCAAAGCGTGGCGGCCTCGGTGACGGTCGTCACGGCCAAGGGCGATCCCGGTCCTGTCGGTATCACCGTCTCTGCCTTCACCGCTGTGTCTGCGGATCCTCCGATCGTGCTCGTGTGCATCGACAAGTCGGGCGCCTCGCTCGCCGAGTTGCTCGACGCCCCCGGGTTCACGGTGAACTTCCTCCCGCAAGGGTCAGAGTCGACTGCCTTGTTGTTTGCGACTCGTGGCGCAGACAAGTTCGGCACCGTCGAGTGGGATGAACCCGAGGTCGAGATCGCCGGGCCAGTGCTCCACGAAGCGTTCCAGGTGTTCGAGTGCGAAACGATCGAACGCACCGAGATGGGGGATCACTGGGTCGTCTACGGCAAGGTCGTCGAAGCCGTCGTCCGCGCAGGAACCCCGCTCGTCTACCTCAACCGGAAGTTCGTTGAGCTGCCGGAATAGAGCGCCTGGCGGCGCTCTACGACTGTCCGATCTCCGATCTCCGACGATCCGAATACCGAGCTAGCTGGGATCTGAGATCGGAGATCTGGTATCTCGCCCGCAAAGCGGGACCTCGTCAGCCCCCTCTGCCGAGGTTGATCCAGGTCGTCTTGACGTTCGTGTACTTGTCGAGCGCCAGCAGTGACTTGTCCTTGCCGCCGAATCCGGACTCCTTGTAGCCACCGAACGGGGCCGTGATGTCCGAGGCGTCGAAGTTGTTGACCCACACGGTCCCTGCCTTCAACGCCGCAGACATCGTGTGTGCCCTGTTGAGGTTCGACGTCCAGATCGCGGCCGACAGTCCGTACCGGGTGTCGTTGCCGATCGCAAGTGCCTCATCGGCGTCGTCGAACGGGATGATCGACAGCACGGGGCCAAAGATCTCGTCACGTGCGACGTCCATCGAGTTGTCGACGTCAGCGAACACGGTCGGCTCGACGAAGTAGCCACCGGTGTCCGTCATCGCCCGGTTTCCACCGGCAACCAGACGAGCCCCCTGGTCGGTGCCACGGTCGATGTAGTGCATCACACGGTCGAGCTGGGACTCGTCGACGACGGGTCCTGCCTTCGTCTCGGGGTCAAGCGGATTGCCGGGCTGCCAACCGGACGTGAGCTCACCGACCTTCTCGACGACCTCGTCGTACACGGGACGCTCGACAAGCAGACGTGACCCTGCAATGCACATCTCGCCCGAGTTCCAGAAGATCGAGAACCCGACCGCACCGATCGCAAAACCGAGATCGGGTGCGTCGGCGAAGATGATGTTCGGCGTCTTCCCACCCGTCTCGGCGGACACCCGCTTCATGTTCGACTCGCCTGCATACTTCAGGAACAGCTTCCCTACCTCGGTCGAGCCAGTGAAGGTGACGCCATCGACATCGGGGTGCAGTCCGAGGGCGCGCCCCGCCGTCTCGCCATAGCCGGGCACCACGTTGAGGACGCCTTCCGGGATGCCCGCTTCGAGTGCGAGTTCGGCGACGCGCAATGCGCTGAGCGGAGACTGTTCGGCTGGTTTGAGGACGACCGAATTGCCGGCAGCAAGGGCCGGGGCGAGCTTCCACGAGTTGATCATCATCGGGAAGTTCCATGGCGTGACGGCTCCCACCACCCCGATCGGTTCGCGGGTGATGAGGCCGAGTGCGTTCGGCCCGGTCGGGGCGATGTCGTCGTAGAGCTTGTCGATTGCCTCGCCGTACCACGAGTAGGTGTGGACGGCCTGGGCGACGTCGACGCGGCGGGAGTACCGGATCGGTTTGCCGACATCGAGGGTCTCGAGGAGTTGGAGTTCTTCGGCGTTCTCCTCGATCAGCTCTGCGAGGCGGATGAGCGCTTGGCCGCGTTCCCTCGGGGACTTACGTGCCCAGCGTCCGTCGTCGAACGCTGCACGGGCCGATGCGACGGCGCGGTCGATGTCGGTGTCCTTGCCTTCGGCGACGGCGGTGATGACCTCGCCGGTGGCCGGGTTGACGGTGTCGAACGTTGCGCCATCGGCCGCGTCATGCCACTCGCCGTCAATCAGGATCTTGTTCCGCGCCTCGACCTTGGAAGCAGCGTCGGTCCATTCGGCGAGTGTGGTCACGTGGTCTCCTCGGGTTCGATGCGTCTCCACAGGAGTCTATTCGTGGCGTCCTTTCCGTTCCCCGTCTGGACGTAGGACAACTCGAGCAGCGTCTCGTCGTCGCTCGTGACCCAGTTGATGCGACGTTTCTGGAGATCGCCGACCCAATCAGGGAACAGGCTCACCTCGACGTCGTGATGGACCTCGTCGCCTTCGATCGTGTACGACCCGGCATAGGAGATGTAGCCGGCTGCGGCCGCGGCACGATCCCGGACGTCGGCGCTGCGGATTGACGAAGCGTCGAGAGGATCGCGATCCTGCTGCATCAGCGCGGCCCACATCCGGCCGTCGGGTGTGTAGGTGAGGAGTCCGGTGACGGAGCCACCGAAGGGTCGAACCTGCCGTGTTCCGATGGTCGCCGTCCATTCGACAAGGCGCCAGGTGCCAATGAGTGAATCCATGGCCACGACGCTAGCGCCGTACCGGGACGTGGGGTCGCACGTTGTGTGGGTGCAACCCGATGTCGTCAGGTGCGATCCGGTGGTCGTGGGACCGTGGCGCATTTGAACCAGCCCTTTCGTCTATTCTATATAGGAAACCGGTTCGGTCGTATCGCTGCCGCAGCAACGAAGGGATTCAACGTGACTCATGAACAAGTGAAAGCGCCAGCGGTTCCGAGGTTCTTGGGACCGGCCGTCGAGGGTCCGCCATCACAACGAGCCTCCGGTGTCCTTGAGGCATTCCCCGAGCGGGCGGCGATCTTCGAGCAGCGGATGGCCGGCCTTGACAAATCGATTGATCCTGCTGTTCGGGGGTGGGTCGTGGAGAGCGCCAAGCTCCTCGAACGGGTCTTCCCCGACGTAGCTGAGTACCTGGAAGCAACCGCTCGCGCTGTCGGGGTCGACTACTTGGCGATGCAAGCTTCGTACTTCAGCTATGTCGGCTTGTCTGCAAGAGCGGAGGAAGTAGAGGGCGTAGACGACCCGGAAGGTTGCTCGACGGCAGCGGGAGTTCTCGCAGACGGCGGAGCATGGCTCGTCAAGAACCGCGACACGCCTGGTTGGATGATGGACAGTCAGTCCGTGATCGAGCACCGGGACCCGTCATGGGGCGGCGCTGCTGTGGTCGGTGTCTCCTCGGTTGGCGGTTCGATGGCCGGATCGAGTGGCATCAACTCACATGGACTTGCTTCGGTTTCTACGAGCATCGTGGGCCGATTGGGTGAACCGGGCATCGCACGGGCGCATCTCCAGGATGCACTCTTGGCGCGTTGTGAAACGGTTGACGAGGCACTTGAGATCATCCGTTCGATCCAGCATGTCGGGGGAACGATGACCCTGGTCGACGCGACGGGAACGGTCGCGGCGGTAGAACTGTCGCCGAGCGGCGCCGTGATCGAACGAAAGCAGGCAACTGGCGGGGTCGCCCGAACGAACCACTACGTACAGTCCGAGAACAGCACGTTCGCGATCATCGACCCGGTACGTCTCGAGAACTCGTCGTCGCGGTTGGAGTCCATGGAGTGCGTAGTGGACGAGACTGAGTTGGATGCACCTTGGCCAGAAGTGCTTGGCAGTCTTCGATCGAGGATGGCGACGCATGATGGGCCCGGTGCGCAGTGCAGACATGGCGCAGCCGTTGTCACCGTGTCGACCACGATTTATCGCTCGCGACCGCCGACGATGTTCACATCTGATGGTCCCGGCTGCTCGAGTCCCTGGGTTGCGTGGAGCGTCGGGGAGTCTGCCTGATCGGATGGTGATCCGGTCATTCGCGGCCCTCGGACGCATCTAGGATCGGGGTGAGAGGCAGCGACATGGAGGCAACGTGCTGCGAGGCATCGTTTGGGCAATCGTCGCGTTCACGGTGGGTGGTGTGGGTGCCTTTGCGTTGGCTGGTGGATTTGCGGAAGCGGCGCCCGTGGATCCTGTCGCATCAACGACCACGACAACCGTGGCAAGTGAGCCATCGGCCACGTATGTGATTGACCCGAACGAGACGCTGGTCGGCAACCTGGCGATCGTGCCGGTGAATCTCGAGATCCGGGACAACTCCGTCAACCTCAGTTACGAGGTCATGTCGATCGGACCGATGGGGGAGCAGGTCGCCACGATGGAGGCGTTCGAGTCGGCGGACGTCGGTGGGAACTTCGACAACCCGCCCCTGTATGCGACCGAGTGGCTGCTCACCACGACCGACGGCACCGAGATCGAAACCTCCATCCTCAACCTTGAGGTGACTACCGCTCGATTCCCGACCGAGGAACCGCTGGAAGCCGCCGACATCGAATCCATCGAGGTCACGCAATACCTCGTCGCGACTCCGCTTGAGGTTCGAGTGATGATGGCTGAGGGCCGCGTCATCAGCGTCTACCCGGGGCTGACGCTGACCGTCGATGACCGTGCCGACCTCGACAACCAGACGGCCTTCACGGTCTCTGCCGCGTCTCGTGTCCCGATCCAATCGCAATGGATGTTCATGCGTGGCGAGGGACCGGCATGGGAGTCTGCTTCGCGGATGAACCGCGGTGGCGGTGCATGGTCGGTGGTGTGGGATGACACCGAGCTTCCCGAGGAACTACCGGTGATCGTGCTCGGGACGGCCTGGATCGAGGGCGACGAACCTCTGGAGATCTCGATCGAGGGGCTCCGATGACGGAAGGGCGCCCGGACTACCGCGAGCTCATCAAGTCGCCCTACGACGACGAACCCGAGTACCCGTCGGGGTGGATCCTCCTCCCGATCGTGGCGCTGGTCGTCGGTGCCGTGACGGGAGTGATGGTCGCCCGATCACAGCCCGACACCGTCGCGGGCGACACCTCGTCGTCGAGCTCGACGACCACGGAGGCGATCACTGCCGAACGGCTGACCGGATTCCCCGACGGATACACCCCAGTGTCGGACGCAGTGGCAGCCAAGGTCCTGACCAGCTACGAATCCGAAGACTCGACCTATGTCGTCATCGGCGGTGTCGCGCGTGGGGACGCCGATCGCGAAGCGACCTACATGCAGTCGTTCAGCGAATTCGTGCTCCAACAGCCAGACGGGTCCGTCCGCTCGTGGTCCCAATCCGCCGACTTCGACGCACCGGGGATGATCACGGTCGGGTTCCCTGAGTCGTTGCAACCCGGGGCGGTCGTTGAAGCGACCCCGGTCGAAGTCGGGGAACCGGTGACGATCCGTCTGTTCGACGACGCACCCGCGGAGATGGTGGTGTCCGAGCCGATCGTCCTCGACGTCGAAGGCACCGAGGTCGTCATCGACTATTTCGAGTACGACTTCGATGAGGGATACGCCGCCTGGCACAGCGACCCGGACGCTCCGGCGGTGGTCGACATCGTCGTGACGCTTGTCGGAACCGAGGGGCTCGGGACCGGCGATGTGCTCCCGATTCGCATCCTTTCGTTCGAATCGGTCGCTGTGTGGCTCGGTCAGGATGTGCAGGGCGATGTGCCGACATGGAGCACCGGCGGCGAGCTCCGTCTTGGCCGCGCCGGCCCGTTTCGCTTCGACGAAGACCTGATCGAGTCCATCACCGTCGATGTCATCGTCACCCTCGCCACCAACCCCGGCACCCCCATCGAAATCCCGATCCCGTGACACGACGATCTCCGATTTCCGATCTCCGATCTCCGCGCCTGTCCCTTTGTCCCTTTGTCCCTTTGTCCCTTTGTCCTTTGTCCTTTGTCCCTTGTCCCTTGATCCCACCAGTGCGTCCTCCCTCCGTGCGTCCTCCCTTTAGGGGGGACGGCTGTTTCAGCTGCTCTGCGCTGAAAACAGCAGGGGGGTCTACGAGCCTGCGAGTCTGGAGGGGCTGGAGATCTTGGATCCTGGATTATCGGAATCTCGGACTCTCGGATCACACTGACGTGGCCGCTCTCTTCCCTTTGTCTCTTTGTCCTATGCCCATTTGTCCCTTTG
>JAUIIM010000024.1 GCA_030431785.1 Acidimicrobiia bacterium
TGTCACACGTGATCGAGGTCGCCGACGGCGTGCAGTTCTCCAGAGCGAGCGTCGTCTCGCGGGCTCGCAGGTGGACCATCTCTTCGACGATTTGGTCAACGGAGATCAGTAGTTCCGGACTGTCCTTGTACGCACGGCTCGCGCCGACAACGTACGCATCACGCAGCGTCTCCGGGTCCCCGGAGTTGTACGCGTCCGGATAGTTGTCCAGGAACGTCTGCATCTCCTCCGTGATCACGGGACCCTGGGCAGCGGGGTTCTCCGGCTCTACTTCAATCGGAGTGCCGTCCTCGGCGTCGTTGCGACAGGTTCGTCGACGGGTGCCGGGTCGTCGCCTCTCGGTATGAGCAGGATTGCTCCCACTACCAGGATCACGACAGCGAAGGCTGCGACCGCGATTCCCCATCCTCGCGGAGAACCTCGGTCCTCTGTAGTCGTCGGTGTGCCCTTGTCTTCCATTTCGTTGCTCCTCGTGATAGTGAGCAGGAGGAGGGCGTTCATGTCGTCGTCGGTCAGCGTCTCCAAAGGCGACGGGACCGGGTTCGATGACCGCATCATGTCTTCGACGGCACTCATGCCTCACCTCCATCCTCGATCGGCACGGGGGCAGTGTGCTTGTCTTCTCGCACGCCGAGCTCTCGACGAAGCCGCCGATACGCGCGACTGATTCTCTTGTCGATGGCGGCACGACTCACGTAATGCATCGCCGCCACTTGTTCCCTGCTGAGACCGTCCCACTCGACCAGGCGGAGGACTTCTTGATCTTTCGGGGAGAGCCGGCCAAGAGCCGCGAGGAGTGCATTCTGTTCTTCTCCCATGATCAGCTGGACGTCGGGTCCCGGAACGGCATCACGCGGCTCGGCTCTCATCTTCGCCTTGAGGCGGACCTGCCGGCGCCTCGCGCGTTCGCGGTTTCGGAGTACGTTCTTCGCTGTGGCATAGAGCCACGGGAGGGCTTCTTCTCCGTGGGGCACCGCTTCAATTTTCCTGAGCGCAATGACGAACACCTCGGAGGCCGCGTCCATCGCGTCCTGTTGGGACGTTCGGCGCATGCAGTATGCGAGAACTGCCCGACCGTGCAGCCGATAGACTTCGTCGAATCGTCCGGTGCGCCTGTCTGTCATAGTCCTCGAGTCTGATACTCCCTGTACGCCCTCTATGTCCGGGAGGTTGCTACGTCGGACATCTTTGTCGAATTGTCCGCTGGCGTGGCGAACAGGACATGTAGTGGTGTTAGGCGGGGGCGCCTTGTGCATCCTGGGGACCGGCCGCCCGGTCCCCAGGCTCGCATCCACCACGAACCGACCGAGCCCCGGATCTGGATGTCAGCCCCCGAACGCGACAAACGGCCGCCCCTCCGGATTGGAGTGGGCGGCCGTTTCTGTGTACTGAGTACTTCGTACTGTGTACTCGCCGAGCTTGCTCGGCGTCTAGAAGTCAGCTTCCTGGCGAAGTCCGAACGCCGGGTGGCGGAGACGGGACAGCGCCTGCTTCTCGAGCGAACGGACCCGGGTGGGGCCGAGGTCGAGATGCTTGCCGATCTCCTCGTGGGTACGGGGGAGTCCGTCTTCGAATCCGACACGCTTGGCGAGGATGTACGCCTCACGCTCAGGGAGACGATCGATCGCCTCACGGAGTGCCTCGATGGTCGAGATGCGCTCCGACTCGCGGACCGGGTCGTCCTCATCGTCGTGGGCGACGAAGTCACCGAGGACCGCACCGTCTTCACCGACGGGGCTCTCGAGCGACACGGAGTCTGCAACGAGCTGTGCTTCGAGGACCTGATCGAGACGCAGACCTGACTCATCCGCCAGTTCCTCGGAAGTCGGTTCACGACCGAGCTCGGAGAGGAGACGGTTGCGGGTTCCGTTGAGCGTCAGAAGCGTGTCATGGAGTGAGTTGGGGAGACGGACCGTACGGCTCTTCTCCGCTACGGCACGCTGCATCGCCTGACGGATCCACCACGTTGCATACGTGGAGAACTTGAATCCCTTGCGCCAGTCGAACTTCTCGACCGCACGGATGAGGCCGAGGTTCCCCTCCTGGATGAGGTCGACGAATTCGATGCCGTACTGGGAGCGGTAGCGCTTCGCCTGCGAGACCACAAGACGAAGGTTCGCCTGGGCGAAACGGTCCTTCGCTTCCTTGCCCTTGCGGGAGAGGCGCTGGAGCTTCACCTTTTCGGCGCCCTTGACGCCGCCTTCCGCGAGCTTCTCGTCAGCGTCACGACCGGCCTCGATCGCCTGGGCGAGTTCGACCTCGTCGTCTGCGGTGAGCAGTTCGTGGTTCGCAATGTCTGTCAGATAGGTGGTCAGGCTGTCGCCGACCTCCGTTGGTGCCATTGTTCGTGCTGTCATTTTGTGAAATCCTTCACTTGGTCCTGGTCTCCGAGGCGCTGCGTTGGAGCGGAGGCGCATCGAAGGGTTCGTAGTCCTTCAATCGAGGATTCAGGGGTAAGACGCTCAGAACTCATCATTTGGTTCCCGGCGGCGATGCACGGTCGAAATAGATCGACTGGTTCGCTGTGCCCAAAAATCCGCACGCATCGTATAACAAACTTTCCGTCATGCCTAGTCCCAATCCTGAGGAATTTGTACCCGACCGAAGTCCGATCCATACCTCCTGGGGCTCCCGACCAAAATACACGGTCAGATCCGTGTTGACAGCGATCAACTGGTCAAGGGGCTCTATTGCCGCGACACCGTTGGGGAAATCGGCGACCGTGACGGCGAGTGAGTACGGGTTCCACGACTCTTCGGGCAGCAGGGGATGGCGCATCCGGACCCACATCGAGGCGCCGCCGCTCCCCGAAAACGGTGAACCTTCCGCCACTCTCGCTTCGATCGCACCGGCGAACTCGGGCGTGTCGTCCCAGAAGGCGAGGTCGATCGGCGTGCATTCATCCGGTTGCGCCAGCTGGTCCGAGTGGTGCATCCGCATCGGGTGGATCGAGTCGTCGGTACGCATGAGCCAACCGGATGCGTACATGTACACCGTGTCGTCGTCGCCGAGCATGCTCGCTCTCACGAAGGAGATCCGGTTGCCCGGACGCACCATCTCGGTGATGATCCTCACCGGAGCGATCGGAATCGGTCCGGGGATCTCGCAGGTCACCCGCGTCGGAGCCATCTCAGGACGCAGCTCCATGATCGCCGCGGTCATCAGACCGGCGGGTGGCCCGGCATGGCAGTGGCCGCGACTCCACGGACCGCGCACCCACTCGCTGGGGACGAATCGGTCGCCGTCGCGCTCATACAGCGGTTCATGCATGTGTTCCACCCACGATTCGGCCACGCCGTACGACGAGCGCGGGTCGGCTGAGAATGGATACGTCGTGGGTGGGGTCCTCGTCGAAGAAGACGACGTCCGCCTCGTTCCCCACTGCCGGGGTTGGTGGTCGCCCGACATACTCGTATGCGGCGGTCGATGTGGCCGCGACGGCCGCCTCGTCCGTCAATCCGTACTCGGCAAGTCGGACGGCCTCGGCCGCGACTTCGCCGTGCGGGACCGCCATGTCGGTGCCGGCGAGCACGGTGACACCGAGCGATTCAGCAGCGGGCAACAGGTCACGCATCCGGTCGAGTCCGGACTGGAACATCTTGCCCCCGGAACTATCGGGCCCGAGGAGATCGACGAGATGCAGCATGTTGACGATCGTCGGCACCCAGGCACCGCCACGGGCGGCGAGATCCTCCAGGTCTGATTTGGTCAGGAACGGTCCGTGCTCGATCGAGTCGACACCGGCGGCCACCGCATCCGACGCGGAGTGGGCCATCGAGTGGATGGCGACGCGCACACCGACATCGTGGGCAGCGGACACTGCCTCTTCGAGGATGTCGTGCGGATAGTTGTTCTGTGGTCCCACGCCTCGCCGTGGCCAGTCCCCGACGAGCTTGATCCAACCCCCTCTCGTGGCAGCGACCGATGCGATGTGTGCAACGAGATCCTCAGGTTGGACCTCGGCCCCGAATCCGGCGTAGTAGCCACCCTCTGGGGCGATCATCGCCCCGGCTGTCTCGACATATGGACGGAGGTCGGCGTCGTGGTCGAGGGTGAGGAGTGTCGCGTCCGACTTGCCGCCTTTGTCGAGGATCAGTAGTACCCCGTGCTCGAGGTGTGCCCACGTGGCCCCTGGGATCGTGGACTGCATCGTCTCGTCGGTGATCGCGTCGAACTCGGCGAGCGATGTCATGGTGACGTGTGCATGGCAGTCTGCGAGTCCGGGAAGCGCCCACCATCGCGAAGTGTCGGGGACGACCGTGGTGGCGTCAGCGATCTCCACGAACGTGTTTCCGTCGATGCCGATCTCAAAGGGCTCTTCGCCGGGGATCCGTATGAGCATTGTGGCGACTGTAGTGGCTCGGCTCGATCGCTTTCTCGTGTGGATCGCAACGCGGTCGTGCGACGGCTGAGCCGTGACGTACACTCATCCCATGGTGACCATTCGGCCCCTGTCGAGCGACGATCGTGATGTCGTGCAGTGGACTCTGTATGGCGCCGTCACCTGGGACGATCCACCGGGCGTTCCACCTCTTGAGATCGCGGTCGAGCATCCCCAGATGAAGATCTACCACGAGGCATGGGGCCGACACGGAGATTTCGGTGTCGTCGCATACGACGAAGAAGTGATGGTGGGTGCAGCGTTCGGTCGGTTGTTCACCGACCGAGACCATGGGCATGGGTATGTCGATTCCGACACCCCGGAGCTCGGTATCGCCGTCGCCGAGGGATACCGTGGCAAGGGGATAGGGCGGTCCCTCATGGAAGCTCTCGCCGATGAAGCACGTGCGCACGGGATGGATCGGATGAGTCTGTCGGTGAACAACCCGAATCCGGCGAAGCACCTGTACGAATCGTTGGGATACGTCGCCGTCGACGACGACGGATCATCGACGACGATGGTGATCGAGCTGTGAGCGACATCCCGTTCGGGCTCCCGATCGTCCCGATGGAAGCCAAGGTCCGGACGAAGTGGCCCACCGACGGCTGGGCGTTCGAACCGAAATGGGATGGATTCAGGGCGATCGCCGCCAGCGATGACGGACCCAGACTCGACTCACGCAAGCAACGGCCACTCCTGCGGTACTTCCCTGAGCTCGAGGACATCGTCGCGACGGTTCCGGCCGGGACCGTGGTCGACGGCGAGGTCGTTGTCGTCGACCGGGACGCATTGGCCTTCGACATGCTCCAGCAACGGATCCATCCGGCGGAGAGTCGGATCACGAAGCTTGCGGAGGAATCGCCGGGCACGCTGATCGCCTTCGATCTACTTGCTCACGACGGTGAAGACCTGAGGGGCCGTCCCTTCACCGAGAGGCGGCAACGGCTCGAGGAGGTCGCTACCACCCTTCACAGGGCGTGGCGTCTCACACCTTCCACGACGGATCTCGACACGGCGAAGCGCTGGTTCGAGGACTTCGAGGCTGCCGGGTGCGATGGCATCGTCGGAAAGGCGCTCGATGGCGTGTACGTGGAGGGAAAGCGGGAGATGCTCAAGTTCAAGCATCGACGATCGGTCGATTGCGTCGTCGGTGGCTATCGGATCCACAAGGACGGCGACAAGATCGGTTCGCTGCTGCTCGGCTTGTACGCAGACAACGGGTCGCTCGCGTTCATCGGGCACTGCTCCGGCTTCTCCAATCACGACCGGGTCGAGTTGCTGGATCGGTTCTCCCAGCTGAAGGACGATGAGTCCTTCGGTGACGATGTGCGGGCCCCCGGAGCCCCAAGCCGTTGGACCGGCGACAAGGACCTGTCCTGGGTGCCGGTGAAGCCTGGCGTGGTCGTCGAGATCTCCTATGACCAGTTGACCGGCAACAGATTCCGGCATGCGACCCGCTTCGAACGGTGGCGTCCCGACAAGGATCCGGAGGACTGCACGTTCGCCCAACTCGATCGTCCGACCGGGCCCGGGTTCACGGACTTGTTCCAGGCCCCGTAGCGCTCGTAGATCACAGACCACAGATCACCAGATCACAGGCCGACCCCATTCACCGGCGCGTACTTTCCTTCAGGCGTTGCTCCCTCTGTCCTGTGTCCTCGGGAATGGCAGTCCTCGGCTACGGAGCCCGTGATTGGTAGTTTGTGGATGTTCCCGACGAAAGGAATCCACGAATGACGGATCCTATGGACCAAGTATCTGCTGACGAGGCAAAAGGCTTCTTCGCTGCGCTGTTCGACTTCAGCTTCAGCTCATACGTCACGAAGCGATTCATCAAGCTGATCTATGTGATCGCCACCGTCCTGATCGGGCTTGGTGTGCTCATGTTTGCAATCGCCGCGATCGCTTCCGGAGACGCAGGAACGATCCTCGCAGGGCTCATCTTTGCTCCGCTGTTCGGGTTGTTCTACCTGATCTTCACTCGCATCGGGCTTGAGATCATCGTCGTGATCTTCGGGATCGCCGACGACACCTCCGCAATGCGGAAGTCAGCCGAGTCGAAGTAGTACTAGCGGAGGCCTCTCCGCTCTTCGTCTGTCTGTGGTCGAACTTCATCAAGGGACACTGGGCGTCTCCTGATGAAGGTCGGCCACGCGGACAACGCAGCGGCAGCTGTGATGGTCACGCCGACGATCCACCAATTCAGCGTCGCATCCTTGTTGACCAATCCTGCGAGCGCCATCCCACCAGCGGAAGTGATCGCCAGCACGATGCCGCCGACCCAACGAACCACGTTCCGTGAACTGGGCCCGCGGTAGATCGCGGTTTCGAACGGCAGGAACACCGCAGCCAACCCGATCGTGATGACGGCGAGGATGACGATGAACGGGATGCGCATCCACCACCAGACCGCCGTCCCCGGTTCGAACGAGAACAGCCATCCGTCGGCGATGAAGATGCCGGCCGCCCCGAGTAGCGACAACGATGTCAGGTGCCACAGGTAGAGCGTCATCATCGCCACGGATACCCCGACCACGAACCGCCACACCATTCGGCGTGTCACGAAGTCGCGAGCGAACTTCATCGTTCCGATGATGATCCCCGCCTGTGCGATCGCAAGGAAGCCGTTGGCAAAGGTCGGCGGTGTCATGTTGGACATCCCTCCGCCCGGGATCGTCACCATGGAAACGGGATACCACCCCATCCCGGTCGTGGCGATGAGCGCACCCAGCCCGACGACCGTTGCGATGGCACCCATGACCGGAGGGATGTCGACGCCGATACGGTCCCGGTCGAACCAGGCGAATCCGAGCTGGTGCACGAAGCCCCACACGAACAGGTAGTTGATCCAACCGACATCGTCCACGTTCGCACCGAAGCGCAGCACATCGACGCTGAGGGCGGCAACAGCGAGGATTGCCACGGATATCCATCCCGTTCGACGCCACCATTCGAACGTCAGCGGTGCGAGCGCCACCATCACGAGATAGACCCCGATGAACCAGAGGGGCAAGGTTGCGGACAACGTCCCCGCGTGCAAGACATCGTTGGGAACGGCGTTGCGCAGCAAGAGGACGAGGACCACCCAAACGACCACCAACGGGACCACCGGGGTGAACAGCCGTCGTGCCCGCAGCGTCGTCCACGTGTTCGCATCAGGTGGTGATCCGGAAAGGGCAGCCGCGTTGGCGAAACCCCCGGCGAGGAAGAAGATCGGCATCACTTGGAACACCCAGGTGAGATGCTCAGCAGCCGGGAACCACTCCAGTGTGTTGCCGGCGAGGATCGATCCGTCGGGTCGGACCCATATCGACGCCGACAACCAATGTCCGAGGACCACGAACATGAGGGCAACGACCCGCCACGCATCGACGACACGGTTGCGCGATGCCGGTGTGTTGTCGGCAGCGGTGCGCACCATCGTCGTGAATGTCTTGATCATCCGACCATTGTGCCGTAGTCCGGTGCTCGATGACCGACATCTGGACGCGTTCTGGCTGGCTACGTGGTTGCGGGGACGCGACCGAGTGGGACGAGCGGGATGAGTGCCAGGCCGATGCCGATCAAGGCAAGGGTCGGGTACGAAGTGAGATCGAGGATGAGCCCCGACGAGGCCGCTGCCGCTGCGCTGGACACCCACGCAGTCGAATCAGCGAATCCCTGAAGCTTCAGGCGATCGGCGACAGAGTGCCCGCGTTGGAGCAGCGTGCTACCCGAGACGAACCCGAAGTTCCACGCCAAACCGAGGAGGAACATGCTGACGAGGAGGACGGGGGTGCTCGCATCGCCGGCGGTCATCGCCAGACCACAGGCGGCCAAGAAGACGAGTACGGCAGCAAGGATCATGCGTCGTGATCCGAAACGGGCGATGAGCCAGCCAGTCAGTGGTGCGACAGCGAACATGCCGAGTGTGTGCGCCATCATCACGAACCCGACGGTGGACAGCGAGCCGTCGTGGTCCCGGATGTGGACCGGGGTCATCACCATCACGAGCACCATGACGACCTGACTGACGACGATCGCGACGATGGCGAGTTGCACAGTCCTCTGTTGCAGGAGTCGTGCGATCGGTTGCGGTTCGGCGGTTGCTTCGGTTCCCGGATCCGAGACCGCAAGCTTGAGTGGATCAGGTCGGAGTCCGAAGTACATCAGCGCGGCGGCGAGGACGAAGCCGACGAACGTGACCCCGACGGGGCCGACGAGCTCCTCGGTTCCGAACGTCAGCGCAAGCGAGCCGGTCGGACCGATGAGCGGTGGCCCGACGACGGCCCCGATCGTCGATGCCCACACGATCAGGCTGATAGCGGCTCCCCGTCGCTCTTCCGAACGCATGTCACCAGCGGCATACCGAGACAGTTGCCCGACGCTCCGACCCACGCCGATAGCGATCATTCCGAACAGCAGCAGTGCGAAGTTTGCGACCACGATCGAGCTGATGATGATGCCTGCCCCGACGACGGCGAGCAGATAACCCAGGGTGAACGTGGGGCGACGCCCGAATCGATACGAGAGCCACGACAGAGCGGCGGCACCGGCGGCGACGCCGAGCGTGCCGGTGGCGCCGGGGAGCCCGGCGACCGACTTCGAACCGGTGATGTCCTCTGCGATCAGCGCACCGACCGTGGCGATCCCGATGTAGGCCGTCGATCCGATCGCATTCCCGGTGAAGAGCGTCCAGACCAGCCGACTCCGGGTCTGCTCGATGCTCGCGGTGGCGGTGTCCATCAGCGGACGGTAGTGCCCTCGCTGCGCCCGGGGATCTCAGATCTCAGCTCTCAGAGCTCAGCTCTCAGACCAGCCTTGCTGCTCATGGCTCATGGCTCATGGCTCATGGCTCACGGCTTCTTCCGTCTGCTCGGTTGGACGCGCGGGGGTTCGCCTGGCATCTTCGGGTAATGAGGTGGCCACGGGGCGTCCCCTTCGCCATTCTCCTCATCCCGTGCCACCCATTCGAGAGCCTGATCCAGGTCACCGGCAGCATCGTCGATGCCGGCCGTCAGATCCCCCAAGTCGTGCCAGCGGTCCTTGAACGACATCAGGTCGAACCGATCCGGGGTCATTTCGTCGAGCTCGTGCCAGGCGAACGGCGTTGACACCCAGCCGGTGTGCCGGATCGAGTACGCCGAGGCAACCGTCTTGTCCCGAGCGTTCTGGTTGTAGTCGAGGAACACGCCGTCCCGTTCCTCCTTCCACCATGCCGTCGTGGCGAGATCGTTCCTTCGGGTCGCTTCCCGAGCGATCGCAAGACAGGCGCGTCTGACCTCGTAGTACGTCCAACGTGGCTCGAGGCGGACATAGATGTGAATACCACGGTTCCCGGAGGTCTTGGGCCATCCGACGAGGTCGAGCTCGTCGAGGATCTCCTTGACCGTCTTGGACACGTCGATGACCGCTTCGAAGCCGTAGTCGTCGGTCGGGTCGAGATCGATGCGGAGTTCGTCGGGATGATCCATGTCCGGTGCGCGTGAGTTCCAAGGATGGAGATCCAGGCAGTTCATCTGAGCGAGCCACACCACGTCCTGGACCTCGAGGGGGAGGAACATCGTGCCGGGCCGTTGCGACGGGAACTGCACATCTACCTTTGAGCGCGCCGAGTCGGGGATGCGCTTCACATAGAACGGTTCGGCGTCGACCCCCTTGGTCCACCGCTTGAGCATCGTTGGACGGTTGTAGACACCGCGGATGGCGCCCTCGCCACACATCGCGAAGTGCTCAGCGACGTCGAGCTTGGTCCAGCCCGCATCCGGGAACACGACCTTGTCCGGGCTGGAGATCCGTACCTCCACGCCGGCAGCATCCACATACGCTTCCTTCGCCATGACCTGAGTATGACACGACTTCGGGAAGGCTCGGGTTCCGGCATGCGGCGCGGTATCGTCGTGGCGCACCTGCGCAAGGAGATTGGTGATGACGACCCCAGACGTCCCAGAAGTAGTTCTCGACCCGATCCAAACGTTGAAGAAGGCATGGTGGGTACTCCTGCTGTTCGGTCTCTTCTCCGTCGGATTCGGTATCGCCCTTCTCGTGTGGCCCGGTCAGACGATCACGGTGGTCGCGACGATCTTTGGTCTCCTCATGATCATCAGCGGTGCGTTGCGGTTTGTGGCGGCACTGCTCGCCGAAGGTGTCGAACATCGCTGGCTGTACGTGATCGGTGCGATCGTGGGTGTCGTGCTCGGTGTGCTGGTGATGAAGTACCCGGAGCAGACGATCGCACTTGTCGTACTGATCACGGCGCTGTATTGGCTCATCGCGGGACTGATCGAGTTCTTCGTCGGGATCGCCAATCACTATCCCGATCGAACCGCCCGTATCGCCTTCGGTGCCATCTCGATGGTGTTCGGGATCCTGGTTCTCGTGTGGCCGGCCCCGACCGTCCTGGTCTTCGCCATCCTCGCCGGCATCTACGCAATCATCATCGGCGTGCTCGAGATCATCGCTGCGTTCACGCTCAAGAGCGCCTGATGGTCGACGAAGGTCTCACTGGGACCGTCGAACATGTCGTAGCCGACGCCGACACGGCGCTGTCCATGCGTTCGGGTGACGTCGCAGTGTTGGCGACACCGAAGGTCGTGGCACTCTGTGAGGAGGCAGCGGTCGCCGCCATCGAGGACCAGATCCCCGACGGCAAGACCACGGTTGGCACCCACGTGGACCTCGACCACTCTGCACCCACCGCGGTCGGAGCGACCGTGACGGCGACAGCCACCGTCAAGAACGTAGAAGGGCGTGCCATCGAGTTCATGGTCCGCGTCGCCGAAGGAGCAGACATCGTGGCCGCGGGGCGACACACCCGGTTCATCGTCGACCGTGAACGGTTCATGGAGCGACTCCGGGCTGGTTCGAGCTGAACGTGGAACGTCCTGCGCACGGTGCGACCGTCGTGGTCGGCTCGATCAATGTCGATCAGACGGTGGATTGCGACCGCGTCCCGCAAGAGGGCGAGACCCTCTTCGGTACTTCCTTCTCCCAGAGCTTCGGTGGAAAGGGAGCGAATCAGGCAGTGATGGCTGCCCTCCTCGGCGCCGACGTCCGGTTCGTGGGCCAAGTCGGCGACGACGACCTCGGCGCAGCCGCCATCGCGAACCTTCAGCAGCATGGCATCGACACCTCCGGCGTCGGGAGGTCCGAAGTCGCGACAGGCGTTGCATCGATCTGGGTCGAGGCAAACGGTGCCAACCGCATCCTCGTGGTCCCCGGGGCGAACGGGACGCTTGATGCGGATGGAGCGGCGCAGCGCCTTTCGACGATTCCGTCTCCCAGCGTCGTGGTCGCCCAACTTGAGGTGCCGATAGGGGCGGTTCGTGCGGCGTTCGCTCAAGCGCGGCAGTCCCGAGCGATCACGATCCTCAATCCAGCGCCTGCGTCGGAGGTACCGGAACAGGTCCTCGCCGATACCGATTGGTTGATCCCGAACGAGACCGAGTTTGCCATCCTGACGGGTGAGGAGGTCTCACAGGATGCCGCCCGGAATTTTGCCGAGCGTTGGGAGTGCGGAGTCATCGTCACGCTCGGCGCCGATGGCGCGATCGTTGCCGAACCCGGCAAGGACACGACCCGCCTCTCCGCTCCTCCCGTGGAGGTCGTCGACACGACCGGTGCTGGCGACGCCTTCGTCGGGGCCTTCGCTGTCGGTTTGAGCTCGGGCCTGCACCCGGTTGCGGCAGCGGAACTCGGCGTGCGTTGTGGTTCCTCCGCCGTCACGAAGCACGGCACCCAGAGTTCGTATCCCACGGCCGATGACCTCTGAGTCGTCAGTCGGCCACCCGATCGGCGATGTGCTTCGTCGCCTCACGCCACGTCAACGGTGACCACACCTCGCGGTTCGCAGTCATGAACGCCGCCACGGAATCCGGGTCGGTCTTTGCGAACTCGCGCAGTGCCCATCCAATCGCCTTGCGGATGAAGAACGCTGTGTCATCGGCCTGATCGAGGCAGAACCGGAAGAGCCGTTCGACGTCGGTGGACTCCTTCGCCCCGATCTGGCAGATGATCGATGCGCGACGCAGCCACATGTCCGGATGCGTGTTCCACACATCGACCTTTGGCCAGACTCGATCCGGGTAGTCGAGAACCAGCTCACGCACCATGTGGGTCGCGGTCTCGTCGACGAAGTCCCACCACGCGCCCTCGACGATGAACCGGCGATAGAGCGGTAGCGATCCCGGCGTCAAGAACTCGCGATACGTCGTCGCCACCGCTTGGGCCAAGTACTTCTCTTCGCGATGGGGCAATGCCCACAGCGCGCGACAGAGCGCGACGTACTCGGTGTGCGTCGCCGGTGTGAACTGCCTTCGAACGAGCCTGATCACCTGGACGCGACCCGCTTTCTGCACGCCGTAGAACGGCATAGTGGTCTTCATGTAGGCCTGCATCCCGGCCGCCTTCTCTGCGTCGGCCCTCACGGCCAGCTCACGGCGAACAAGTGCGACGACCTCCTCGATCGTGCCGGTGCTACTCATGACAGGCCCGTGAGATCGAGAGCGTTCTCGACGACCTCGTCGACCGTGCGGTTCGTGACGTCGATCACGGGGAGTCCGTGCTCGCCTGCATCGGCTGCGATTGCGTTGCGCCATGCACTTCGTGCCATGAACCGATCGAGCATCCGGTCCGGATCGTCCGATTGCGCATAGAAGGCCTCGTTCGCCGCGATCTCACGCTCCCGGAGGGCACCGATATCGATCGTCAGCCACACGGATGCGATGCGCTCGTCGCCGTAGCTCCCCACGGTTGCTGGGTCGAGCAGCCACCAATCGAATACGAACGGATCCTTCTCCAGTAGGTGGAGTCGTGTCACACGCTCGACGACGGGCCACATCGCTTCGGCCTGATCGGTTGCGTCTGAGATGAGGTCTTCGACTGTTGAATTGGTGAAGTAGTCCTGAGCTGTGCGTCCATACGACAGGTGGAATCGGGGGTGCGTCGATGCCGTCGTGACGGTGGTGATGGCCGCTGTGAGATCGCTGCCGGTGGTCGACGCCCAGCCGAGACGCGCGGCGACAGCGGTGGCTGTGGTCGTCTTCCCCGCCCCAGGTGGTCCGCCGATGAACAGGACTCTCGATCGGTCGGCTGGGCGGTCTGGTTTCATCGGGTCAGCCGGTCCAGGCGATTCGACACCAGGTCCTTCGCTGGCACGACGGGCAGAGCATCCATCGGTTGTAGGTCTTCCCCGGGAGCCAGAGAGAGATCGCTGCAATGCGCACGAGCGACTCGATGATCGGCACGCGACTCCGCACCTCACAGTCCGAGCACTTGATGACGACCGTGCCGGGTTCGTGTTGGCCCGCCGAGTAGAGCACCTCGTGTGAATCATCCGTGTCTCGTCCGAGGAGCGGGTCGTCACGGATTGGATCGTCGATCTCGATCGGCGGTGTTTCGAACAGGGCACGCTTCCCGTCGCTCGGGCGTTTCCGAGTCACAGCTGCTCTGCCAGTTGTTCGGCGACTTCGCGGTACGCCGCCGCGGCTTTCGACCGGCGCCCATGCTGCAGCACGGATAGTCCCTCCCCTGGTGCCTCAGCGACCCGCACCGATCGAGGAATCGGCGGTTCGATGACCGTCAAGCCATGCAGCTCCTCCATCTGGGCCAACACGCGCTTGCCGAGGTTCGTACGTGCGTCGTACATCGTTGCAACGCCACCGAGGATCGTGAGGTCTTCGTTCGTGTAATTCCGGACGTCGTCGATCGTCTCGAGTAGCTGACCGACACCCCGGTCGCTCAGCGTCTCCGTTTGGAACGGGATGAGAACCCGGTCGGCTGCCGTGAGCGCGTTCACGGTGAGGATTCCCAAGGACGGCCCACAGTCGATGAGCACGATGTCGTAGGCGTCGCGCAGATCCTTGAGCGCTCGCTTCAGCACGAACTCCCGTCCGGTCTTGGTGAGCAGATGGATCTCGGAGCCGGCGAGATCGATCGAGGAGGGCAGCAGATCCGGTGCGTCGTCGCGTGCGATGACGACGTCCCTGATCGCGTCACGGCCCATGAACACGTCATGGATCGTGTGCTCGAGTGAATCAGGATCGCTTCCGGTGGCGTAGGTGAGGCACGCCTGTGGATCGAGGTCGACCATCAGGACGTTGCGTCCGAGGTCGGTGAGTGCCTCCGCGAGGGTGTGCACGGTCGTGGTCTTTGCCACCCCGCCCTTCTGGTTCGCTACCGCGATGACGACACCCATACGGCATTGTAGGTCGACGAGTCTGACCCCGGATCGTGGTGCGTCGCCGTCAGGGTCCGGCGGCCGTCTCGGGACAGCCCAGCTGGTCGGCGTCTTGGACGACCGGGTGTCCCGTGCGTTCGAGGAACACGTCTACGAGACAGGCACGAAGCGTGCCATCGGGTTCGATGACGATCTGTGCGATGCCTGTCCTTCTCGCTTCCTCGGGATAGGCCTGCCACACGAAGTTCCCGAGACCGAAGGCCACTGGGCGACCGTCGATCCACTCCAGTGGAAGCAGCCGATGCTGGTGATGGCCAAAGATGCCATCGGCCCCTGCCTCGATCCATGCCTCGGCTTGCCCGCGTTCGAACGAGGCGATGAAGTTCTCATGACTCTTCCCCCAATGTGCGGTGACGAACACGAAGTCGGCGTACTCGTCAGCCTGTCTGATGGCTTGGGCTATCGACTCGGTGTCATCGCCGCTCGTCATTCCGGGTCGATCGTCCGTGGCGATCCATGAGCCCGTTTCGGGATTCACACCTCCGCTCCCGATCACGGCGATCGTCCACCCATTCATCTCGAACACGAGCGGCGTGTACGCCTCGGTACGGTCGCGACCCACGCCGACGGGCTGGATGCCTTCGGCCAAGAGCCTCTGTCGCCCGTCGAGCATCGCATCAAAGCCGAAGTCCATACTGTGGTTGTTGACGAGATTGGCGACCTCGACCCCGGCTCGAGCCATCGAAGGCAGTGCATCGGGGTCGCAGCGGAAGATCCACGGCTTGTCCCAGGGAGTCCCGCCGACACCGGGGGAGCATTCGAGGTTGACGATGGTGAGGTCGTCGTCGACGAACGCCTCCGCGAGACCCGTCCACGCGTCCTCATACCCCGTCGTGGGGAAGGTGCGAACGAAGCCCGGATCGAGGTTGACATCCCCGACACCGCTGATGACGACCCGTCCCTTCGGCGGAACCGTGGTCGTGGTCGGGGGTGTCTCGGTCGTGGTCGGAGCGATGGTCGTCGTCGTGATCGTCGGCAGCGAGGTGACCGCTCGGCCGGACGCCTCGCCACTCCCGATGACGCCGGTCGTGGAACCGCACGCTGTCGCCGCCAATGCGACCAGCAGCACAATCGACATCGGCTTGTATCTTCCACGCATCCAGTGGAACGGTACCTTCACAAACCCGAACCGTACGGACCGTGTCCACATAGCAAGTGATCTGATGAAAGGGGAGCGGGTGTCCGAGCCGACCATTGTCTCCGCTCCCACGGCAGCGTCATGGCGACGCGCATGGTGGATCACCGGTGCGATCACGGCGCTGTGGGCCGTCGTCTTGCCAGCACGCGGCATCCTCCAGTACCTGCGATATCACATGCATGCGTTCGACCTTGGCATCTTCGCCCAGGGAACGTGGCTACTCAGCCAGTTCAAGGATCCGTTCGTCACGATCCGTGGACTCCACCTCTTCGCCGACCACTCGTCGTACATCCTTCTCCTGATCGTGCCGATCTATGCAGTGTTCCCGGATCCGGTGACGCTGATTGTCCTCACCGGGATAGCGATGGCAGCCTGTGCACCCCTGGCGTTCGTCGTAGCACGCCGATTCGGAGCGGGTCCGTTGTGGGCATCGATCACTGCGGTCCTGGTCCTGGTGTCGCCGGCGGTCCAGTGGCAACTCCGCGACACGTTCCATCCTGAGGTCTTCGTCGTCCCACTGGTCATTGCTGCGATCGCCTTGCTACAGCGCGATCGTGATATCTGGGCGATTGCCGCAATCTTGCTGGCGTTGACCGCCAAGGAGGATGTCGCGCTGCTCGTCGCCCCGTTGGGAATCGCCATCTGGCTCCTCATGGGAAAGCGCAGGACCGGTCTGATCGTCGTGTTTGCGGGGATCGGTGCATTCCTCTTGAACTTCCTCGTGCTCCTGCCCGCTTGGTCGCCGACGGGTGAACTGCTGTATTCGTACCGATACGGTCATCTGGGTGACAGCCCGGTGGAGATCCTGATCGGACTCGCTACGAAGCCCGGGGTGTGGTGGGACACGTTCACCGGTGGCAAGCAACTCGGTTACATCGCATCGCTGACCCTGGCGATGCCCATGTGTTTCCTGGGTTGGCGCTGGCTCCTCGTCGGCCTCCCCGCACTGTTCGCAAACGTCTTCTCGTTGCATGGCTATCAGTACGGTGTCCAGTGGCACTACACGGCCTATCTCATCGTCGTCGTGGTGATCGCAGCGGCTGCCGGAGCGGGTCGCATCGAAGAGAGGTGGGTTGGGCGGAAACGAACCGGTGCTCTCGTCGTTTCTATCCTCGTGCCGGTGATCCTCTGGGTGATGGCTGCACCGATCACCGTGTGGGCTCCGGCGCACGAGCACCCCGCACGGATCTCGGCGATGCTGAGCAAGATTCCGGCGGATGCGTCCGTCTCGGCCTGGACGACGTTCGTCCCCCACCTTGCCGACAGGGAACAGATCTACCTGTTCCCGAACCCGTGGCAGAACCACAACTACGGGGCCGAAGGTGTCGAGCCACCCCCGCCGGAATCGATCGAGTACGTAGCGATCCGGATGGACTCTTATCGCGAGTACGACGAGTTGATCGATGAGCTCAGTGGGTCGCCTGACTACGAAGTGATCCACGAGGACCACCCGTTCTATCTGATCCGACGTATCGCTCCGCTTGCGCAGCCGTGAGCAGGCTCAATCAGCTGACACCGCTTCGAGCCACACGTCCACTACCTCCAGGAATCGGTCCGGGTCTTCGATCATCGCGACATGTGCGATGTCCTCGAGATACGCCGTGGTCCAATCCGGTCGTTCTTCTGCAACCCAATGTGCCGTGGCGACCTGGATGACTTGGTCTTCCAGACCGTGGACGAGGAGCGTTGGTTGGTGGACTCGGTGAAGGACGGACCGAAATCGTCGTTTCGACAGCACATACGGCGCAATGGACCGCGAGGCGTCGACCAGGGTCTGGGCCGACCATGACTGTGTTCTCCGGAGCCGAGCGATCTCAAGTGCGTCCGCAAACGCGTCGGGATTGACCCGATCCGGGTGGGCAGCCACGAACTCGTAGGACTCGTACACGCCTTCCTCGGCGGTCCGGGCCGCACGGTAGGTCTCGACAATCCGCTTGCCGACGCCGGGGACGAGCGGTGCCGCAAGCGTGGCGGCGTGGGCTGGTGCGACCCGGGTCCATGTCGCGACCGGTGCGGCAGGATCGACGAGGATCAACCGCTGGATCAGATCCGGATGATCGGCAGCGGCGATGATCGAGATCAGGCCACCCATGGAATTGCCCATCACGATTGCGGGAGCCCCGTAGTGCCGGATGAGCTCCGCGACGAGACCGGCGTTGTGGTCGACGGTCGCCTTGTGGTCACCGAGCGGGGTGTATCCGAACCCGCGAAGGTCAGGTGCGACGACCGTGAAGTCCTTCGTCAGCCGATCGGCCACCAGGCGCCAGTTGAACGCTGAACCTTCGAGGCCGTGGACGCACATCATCAGGGGACCCGAACCCCCATATTCGAGGACCGAGACCGGTCCATCGATGCCGATCGTGGTGCGATGCATGCCGTGAGAATACGGCGCACCGCGTGCCGCCGAGGCCAATGTCGGGTGATCGGGTATCGGATGATCGGATCGTCGGATTGTCGGATTGTCGGATTGTCGGATTGTCCGTCTTTGATCATCGATCATGGATCATCGATCCGCGCCTCCGAGTCTCCACGCCGCGTACTAGGAGCTGGGAGCGATCTCCGATCTCCGATCGCCGATATCCGAACGGCCAGGAGCCAGGAGCCAGGAGCCAGGAGCGATCTCCTATCACTAGTAGCCAGGAGCTCCCGCCTAGATGCCCAGCCCGTCCAGCAGGGCAGCGGTATCCGTCTCCGAGTAAATGCCCTGGAAGTAGAAGCGCTGCATCCCGGCGTCGTGCATCTCGTCGAGGATCTCGCGGACCTGCTCAAACGTCCCCTGTGGAGGCCGTCGCTCGGCGAAGTAGGCGTCGAGCTCCTCGCGCTCCATTCCGCGGTCTGCGGCTACCTCGTCGAGGTACTCGTCGAACTCGGCCTCGGTTTCCTTGGCGATCACCTGACCGGCGGAGGAGATGAGGATGGCATCGGGATCGCGTCCTGCGGCAACGGCCGCCTCGCGGCAGCGTTGGATGCGCTCGGCGAAGTTCGGTCCCGGGTAGACGTTGAACTCGTCAGCGTATGTCCCGGCGAGACGGGGAGTCTTGTGCTCTCCGACGCCACCGACCAGCAGTGGGACGCGGCGGTCCGACATCGGTGCGATCGGGAAGTCGCGGAGCTGATATCGCTCACCTTGGTAGCCGGGATGTTCCGGGTCGAAGGCTGCGTAGAGGTAGGCGAGCGCTTCTTCGAGCATGTCGAAGCGCTCCCTGCGTTCGGGGTACGGGATGCCGAACACTTCGTGTTCGAGATCCATCCAGCCGGTGCCGACGCCAAGGGTGAAACGCCCTCCGGACATGATGTCCAACGTCGCACCCGTCTTGGCGAGGACAGCGGGGTGTCGGAACGTGATCGGGGCGACCAGTACCACGAGCTCGATCCCATCGGTTTCGCGAGCGAGACCGCCGAGTTGGATGAGCGCATCCGGAGCAGACGCTCTTGCGGCTTCCTCCTCTGTCAGTGCCATCAGATAGTGATCGGGGAGTGCGAGAGCAACCATCCCGCGATCCTTCGCAAACCGTGCCGCATCGAGCAGCTTGTCGTAGTCGCCGGAAACCTGGAGTGCGTAGTCAAGAGCCATGGCGAGCAGGCTACTGCCTCGCTGCGCTCGTGCCTCGCTGCACTCGATGACGAAAGACCGCTCGCTGCGCTCGTGCCTCGCTGCGCTCGGTGACGAAAGACCGCTCGCTGCGCTCGCTCTAGGACAAAGGAGAAGGTACCGACCTACAGGACCGAGCGTGAGGCCCTGCCTTCTACTTTCTACTTGGCTCTCTGCTTCGTTCGTCGTTTGTCGTTCGTCGTTCGTCCCTCATCTCTCGACGAGCGCCCCCCTAGAAGCGGACTGCATCAGCAGGTACCGTGGGGGGCATGCCGCGTACTACGTACTTCACCCCCGCAGTGTTCAAGTTCCTCCGTGAGCTGGAGGCCAACAACAACAAGCCCTGGTTCGACGAGAACAAGGACCGCTACATCTCGACGATCCGTGAGCCTGCCAAGGAGTTCATCGCCGACATGGCGCCTCGGCTGACTGCGATCTCTGACAACTTCGTCGCCGATACGAGGACGAACGGTGGCTCGCTGATGCGGCCGTATCGGGACACCCGTTTCTCAAGCGACAAGACCCCGTACAAGACGAACGTCGGCATCCAGTTCCGACACGTGATGGGCAAGGACGTGCACGCACCGGGGTTCTACCTTCACTTGGAACCGGGAGCGTGTTGGGCCGGAGTCGGCTTGTGGAGACCCGAGGCGAAAGTGGCGAGGAAGATCCGCGACAGGATCTATCAGGACCCTGTCGGGTGGAAGAAGGCGACCAAGGCCAAACGGTTCACCGACCTGTGGAAGGTCGAGAACGCCGAGGACGAAATGCTCAAACGGATCCCGAAGGAGTACGAGGATCCCGAGTTCCCCGACGACGTCCGTAAGAAGAGCTTCACGGCCGGTGCGCGGCTGACCCAGAAGACCGTGACCTCGGCCTCGTTCGACGATGACCTGGCAAAGATCTATCAGCGGTCGGCGCCGTACGTGGAGTTCCTGTGCGACGCGATTGGCCTGCCGTTCTGAGCAGAGCTGTTTCCTTCACTGATCGGACATCTGAGTTCTGAGATCGGTACTGCCCCATACTTCGGGGCATGCAGCTGATCACGCTTGACGGCATCCACAAGGCCTACCCCGAGACGAAGGTGCTCGATGGGGCGTCGCTGTCGATTTCGAGTGACCAGCGAATCGGCCTGATCGGGCAGAATGGATCGGGCAAGTCCACCTTGATCGGCATCATCGAAGGGACGATCGAGCCGGACGGTGGCGAGATCATCCGCAAGACCGATCTTCGGATCGCATCGTTGGACCAGGACCCCACCTTTCCGGCCGGCGCCACCGTGGCGGAGGTCGTCGGAGACGACCGACAGGCGATCGCCCTTGCCGACCGACTCGGCTTGGTCGATCCCGAGCAACCTGCAGACGTCCTGAGCGGTGGACAGCGCAAACGACTGGCACTGGCCCTCGCGCTCGCCCAGGAGTGTGACCTCCTCATCCTTGACGAGCCGACGAACCACCTCGATGTGGACACCATCGACTGGCTCGAATCCCACCTCGCTTCGATCGGAAGCGCCCTGCTCCTCGTGACGCACGATCGGTATCTCCTCGACCGGGTGGTCGACACGATCGTCGAGGTGTACGACCATCGCGTGTTCCCGCAACCCGGGTCGTACTCGAAGTACCTGGAAGCCCGGGCCGTGCGGGAGTCGATCGAGGCGGCGGACACCCGTCGTCGCCGACAGCGGATCCGCAAGGAGCTCGAGTGGCTCGGTCGTCGACCGAAGGCCAGGACGTCCAAGGCCCGGTATCGGGTGGAACGAGCGGAAGAACTGATCAGCGCCGGTCTCCCCGAGCCGCGACCGGAGCTGGTGTTCGACTTCCCGACAAGACGGATCGGCTCGAAGGTCGTGAATCTCCACAATGTCGGCAAGTCGTTCGACGGCAACACGGTGCTTGCGTCCGTCGACCACTTGCTCGCTCCCGACGCTCGAATCGGCATCGTCGGTCCGAATGGTGCAGGGAAGACAACGATGCTGAGTTTGATCGCCCAACGGATTGAACCGGACACTGGGAAGGTCGTGATGGGTTCGACGATCGTTGCCGGCTGGTACGGCCAGGACCCGACACCGATGCCGCCTGAGACTCGCGTCATCGATGCCGTCGCCGAGCGCGCCGAGTATGTCCGGCTGGATCACAAGCGGACGGCCTCGGCGGCCAAGCTGCTTGAGATGTCCCAGTTTCCCCGGCCGCGTCAACGGTCCGCTGTCTCTGATCTGTCGGGCGGCGAACGGCGACGGCTCGAGTTGCTCCTGGTGCTGATGGAGTCGCCCAATCTCCTGCTTCTTGACGAGCCGACGAACGACCTCGATCTCGACACGCTGCATGCGCTGGAGGAATACCTCGACGGTTGGGAGGGGGCGATGGTGGTGGCGAGCCACGACAGATACTTCCTCGACCGGGTCTGCCGCGACATCTTTTCCCTCGAGTCCGACGGGTCGGTGATCCATCACCCGGGCGGGTGGTCCGCTTATCGAACGGCGGTCCGGACTCGATTGCCTGCGTCGTCGCCCGAAGACCACGCAGCTCCAAGCCAGCGCCAACCGAGGGAGCGACGGCGCACATCCCTCACGTACAACGACAAGCGGGAGCTCGACCAACTCACCCGCCGCATTGACAAGCTTGCAGCAGAGCGGAGCACTCTGGAGTCCGACCTCGTCGCGGCCGGATCGGATGTTGAACTCGTGACCCGCATCGGGGCGCGGTTGGAGCAGGTCATCGCCGACCAAACAACGGCGGAGGAGCGATGGATCGAGCTATCGGAGCTTGCGGAGCGACTTGCTGCGGAAGCACAGGATGGCTGACCGGATACGGTCCAGGAATTGGGCACCATCCGTTCTGGTTGTACGAACCGTATGGAGTTGAAGGGCCGCACCGCCCGCCGACGACGAAGGAGACGACCCATGACGAGCGCACGACGGACCATTCTCAACGATGAAGACAGAGACGCAACCGTCGCTGCCCTCCAGACGAACCTGGTGGATCTGATCGACCTCGCGCTCCAGGGGAAGCAGGCCCACTGGAACCTCGCCGGCCCCCACTTCCGAAGCGTCCACCTGCAGCTGGACGAGATCATCGATGCAGCCAGGCTCGGGTCCGACGAGGTCGCCGAACGGATGGCAACACTCGGCTCGGCCCCCGACGGCCGTATCAGCGCCGTCGAGAGCAGCACCCGACTCGACCCGTTCCCCGGAGGGTTCCTGACGGTCGAGTCGACGGTGTCGGAGTTCGCTGATCGGATGGCCACGACGATCGAGGGCCTACGCGAGAGCATCGGCATCCTCGATTCCCTTGATCCGATCAGCCAGGACATCTTGATCGCCACATCGGCCGAGCTCGAGAAGCAACTGTGGATGCTCCAGGCGCAGGAAGCCTGACGACCTGATGGGAGATTCGGCCTGCTGGCTGTCGCACACGTGTGACGAATGCGGTCGAGTGCTGGACGTACACCGTGAAGAGATCCGTGAGTGTCCGAACTGCGGGAAGCCACCCGACGGTTCACTCCGGGATCACGTGATCCAATTCACCAGAGATCGAGGCGAGCAGCTCGACCCGCGCAGCTCACCGGGGTAGGCCCGGCACACGCGAACGCGCCTAACGTACACGCCATGGACATTGTCGTCGTCGCCTGGATCGCTGCGCTCCTGTTTGCCGCGTTGGCGGTGTTCCAGGTCGCTCTTGTGCTCGGCGCCCCGTTCGGCGCCGTCGTATACGGAGGCCGGAAGGCCGGACCCGACGGGAAACTCGTTGGCGCTTGGCGATGGATGAGTGCCGCCGCCGCAGCGATCCTGATCCTGTTCGCGCTGATC
>JAUIIM010000025.1 GCA_030431785.1 Acidimicrobiia bacterium
CCAGACTGGTATCCCGATCGGGACCGTCGGCATCCTCACGGGGATCGCGGTCCTGCTGCTCTGGATTCCCCTGCGCGAGCGATGGGGTATCGGAACCGTGTTCAACGTGTTCGTGATCGGGATTGTCATCGATCTGACCCTGTGGCTCGCACCGAGCGAGGTCGATCAACTCTGGCTCCGATGGGTACTCCTTCTCGGCGGGATCCTGCTGGTCGCCATCGGATCCGGCTTCTACATCGGTGCCGGTCTCGGTCCGGGACCCCGCGACGGGTTGATGACGGGTCTTGCACGGAAGGGCTGGAACGTCGGTGTAGCACGGGCAGTCATCGAGATCACGGTGCTGGTCCTCGGTTGGTTGCTCGGCGGAACGGTTGGGATCGGGACACTGCTGTTTGCGTTCGGGATGGGCCCGCTGATTGCGGTATTCCTACCTGCGCTGTCTCTCCCTCGGCTCGAGAGGGATTCCAGATCTCAGATCTCAGATTCCAGCCAGGAAGAGTGAGCTCACTGCGCAGGTTGACGCTGGGCGCTGGGCTGGTCGTAGCGGTCGCGTCAACCCTCGACGCCCGCGTAGAAGACAAGCGTCGCGTCGTCAATCTCCCAGACCATCTCGTCGGCGGTGAGTGTGACCATCTCAACGCCCTGTGTCAGCGCCTGCTGCATCGCCTCGGTAGCCGGATCGACAAGGTCCGGACATGGGTGCTGGTCGCCGTTGTCGGGAACGACCACTGATATGCCATCGAACGTCAGTGTCGGGTCGTCCCAGCGGTAGGCATCGATCTCGTAGGATCGGCAGCCGTCGAACGCACGGACGGCTGGTCGGAAGTCGACCGAAGGTGGCGCCGGTGAATCGAACGCGACCTCCCCAGCCTGGTTCGACATCGAGCCGAGATACCAGCTCTGGTCGAACGGATCGTCCGACCCACCGTCACCGGCTGACGAACAGGCGGCAACAAGCAGCACAATCGAGACGCTGAGGAGCACTACACCGCAACGGCCGTTCCGCCGCATTGCAACCTCCTTCGTCGAGATAGTGACGGCAAGGATAGGGGGGCGCTCATAGCGCTCAGTAGTCAGACGGACGCTGCGGTCAGGCGGGTGATGACTTCTTTGATGGTGGCGGGGTCGACGGCGATGGTCATGCGGGCGAAGCCGGCGCCTTCCCGGCCGAACCAGTGGCCCGGGCTGAGGGCGAGACCGGCCTCGGCGGACAACCAGCCAGCGAGTTCCTTGGCACCGAGACCGAGCGCTCGGAAGTCGATCCACGCCAGATAGGTGCCTTCGGGTACGACCAATCGGATGCCGTGCGGCAGATCGTTGAGGAGCTCGACGTTGCCGGCAATGGTCGACAGCAGCTCATCGAGCCACGCGTCGCCTTCCGCATAGGCGGCCGCCGTCGCAGCCAGCGAGAAGACGTTGTTGCGATTCAGGTGCAAGCGTCGGTCCGCAGCCCTGAGGTGCTCGACAGCTTCACGGTTCCGCGTGACGACCAGCGTGTCGGACACGCCGGCGAGCCCGAACGTCTTGATCGGACCATGAAGCGCAGCCCAGCGGTCGCCCTCTACAACCGATGCGATCGGAATGAACGATCCGTCACCGAGGACCAGGTCCGCATGGATCTCGTCAGCGACGATGAACACATCGTTCTTGGCGCAGATCTCGGCGACCTCGGCCAACTCCTTCCGAGTCCACACGCGACCGACGGGGTTGTGCGGGTTGCAGAGGATCATCACCTTGGACGTCGGTTCGGAGGCAACGGCTTCGAGACGCTCGAGGTCCATCGTGTACCGATCACCGTCGAAGATGAGCGGTGCGCGATCCACCCGGCGATCTGCAGCCACCACCAGCGGCTTGAAGTCGGTGAACACCGGCGGCTGGATGATCACCCCATCACCCGGCTCGGTGAGCATCTCGATCAACAGCGCGATCGAGGTCCCGATCGACGGGCTGAACAGCATCTTCTCGGTCTCGATCGTCCAGCCGTGACGACGTTCCATCCAACGCATGAACCGGTCACGGGTTTCTCTGGGTCGGGTTTCGTACCCGTACCACCCGTTGGCGGCGCGAGCAGTGAGCGCATCCGTGACGGGAGCAGCGAGTTCGACGTACGGCTCGGCGATCCAGAGCGGGAGCAGGTCGTCGCGCTGACCGAAGAGCTGTTCGAGCAGCTTCGGATTCTCGGCTCTTCGCTCCACGCTCAGGCGACCGACCAGCGCATGTTCAGGTCGCGGCTCGGGAGGCTGCTCATGGCTCACGGCTCACGGCTCCACCATTCAGGAACCGCCGCATCACCTCATAGGCATGATCCAGATTCTCGATCGGCATCGACTCGTTCACCTGATGGGCCTGGGCGACCTCGCCGGGGCCGTAGTTGACGGCGTCGGCGCCGCGGGACGTCAGGCGGGCGACATCGGTCCACCCCTGTTTCGCCTGCGGTTCGCCACCGACCAGTTCACCGAGTCGGGTGGCGTGCGGATTCCCGGACGGAACCGATCCCGACGGGGCCCGGTCCTTGATACGGATCTCGTCAGCACCCTCGGCCACGGCACGGAGACGAGCCTCGGCCTCCTCCAGCGAGTAAATGGGCGGGAACCGGTGGTTCAGGTTGATCACCATCTCCGGTGGGATGATGTTGTTGGCGATGCCTCCCTCTGCCCGCGTCACGGAGAAGACCTCTCGGTAGATGAGTCCATCGATGTCGACCGGGTCGGGCTGCTGCGCATGCATCTTCGCCAACCAACCCCCCGCTTTGGTGACAGCGTTCTCGCCGAGCCACGGACGAGCGGAGTGGGCACTCGAACCGCGGAACACGATGTCGGCGTTGAGGACACCGTTGCAGCCCATCTCGAGGTGGAGATCGGTTGGTTCCATCACGATGGCGAGGACCGAGTCGAGCAGCCACGGCGCTTCGTCGAGGACCGCTTCCAACCCGTTCTCGTCGTGACGGCCCTCCTCCTTGTCGTAGAAGACACCGACGATGTTGTGGTCGGTGTTGTCAGCAATGCCTTCGTCGAGGAGACCGAGCATGACGGCCACGCCCGACTTCATGTCGCTGACCCCGAGCCCGACGAGACGATCACCTTCGATACGGGCGGACGGGTCACCCTGGACGGGGACGGTGTCGAGATGGCCATACAAGCCATAGAACGGTCGCCCATCGGAAGCATCACCGACGATCACCGAGTTGCCGATGCGTTGGATCGGATAGCGACCGTCGTAGCGGTCTGCCACCCACGTGCACAACTCGTCCTCGTCACCCGTCACGGACGGGATGTCGATGATCTCTTTGAGGACGTCGAGGAGACTCACACCGGTACCTCGAAGGTGCGGAGCGCGTCGTTGAGGGATGTCTTCTTGTCCGTCGACTCCGTTCGCTTGCCGATGATCAAGGCACACTGGAGGTCATAGGTGCCAGCAGGGAACTCCTTTGGCCTGGTCCCGGGGACGACAACGGCATTGGGAGGGACCGAGCCTCGCTGTTCGACGGGTTCATCGCCGGTGACATCGATAATGGGAGTCGATGAGGTGATCGTCGTGTTCGCACCGAGCACGGCCCCAGCACCGATGTGAACACCTTCGACGACGATGCTCCGGCTCCCGATGAATGCGCCGTCTTCGATGATGACGGGTCGGGCACCGGGGGGTTCGAGGACTCCACCGATCCCAACGCCACCGGAGAGGTGGACGTCACGCCCGATCTGGGCGCACGATCCGACGGTTGCCCATGTGTCGACCATGGTGCCCTGACCCACCCACGCACCGATGTTGACGTAGCCGGGCATCACCACGACCCCTGGTTCGCAGTAGGCGCCGTAGCGGACCACACCCGGAGGTACCACACGGACTGCCGCTGCCTCGAGGTCGGTTTTGGTCGGGATCTTGTCAAACCACTCGAACGGGCCTGCTCCCATCGTGCGGACCTCGGTGAGGCGAAAGTACAGCATGATCGCCTGCTTGACCCACTGGTTCACGACCCAATCGTCGCCCGACTTGTCGGCGACGCGGATCGAACCGGCATCCAGCTCCGCGATCGTCTGGAACACCGCATCCTTGGCGTCGGTGAGCGGCACATCGCCGGCGTACGCGGCCCCGATCAACGCTTCTCGATCCACATCGCTCCTGTCCATCTTCAAACACGTTGGGTACGCGACCCAAGGTCGGGCCGGTGCCCTCACTCTATCGGTGAGCCAATCGGTCAGCGCAGGGCAGCCACGAGCGCATCGGCGGCGTCGGCACATGCATCGAGTTCCGGGACGAGCGCGAGACGGATGTAGCCCTCGCCGCCTTTCCCGAAGAAGCGTCCGGGTGACACGACGACCCCCTGGTCGAGTAGCACATCGGTGACGGCCATGTCATCGCCGACCTTCACCCACAAGTACAGACCGGCGTGGGACTCGACGACCTCCATACCGAGCTGTTCGAATGCGGGTCGCAAGATCGCCCGTTTCGCAGCAAAGATCCTGCTTCGTTCTGCCGCATGATCGTCGTCAGACCACGCAGCCAGCGCGGCCTGCTGGACGAAGTCGGGAGATGCGGTCCCAGTGGTCGAACGGAGATCCTTCAGGGCACTGATCGCCGCAGCATCACCCACGATCGCTCCGGATCGATACCCCGTCATCCCTGACCGCTTCGACAACGACAGGTAGGAGAGGACACCGTTGAGCTCGTCATCGGCAACCTGGAGCGCCGAGGCCGGACCGTCCGGGAAGACATCTTCCTCGTAGGTGTCTGCGTAGCACTCGTCGGCCAGGAGCAAGGCATCGTTGGATCGCGTGAGGGCGTAGAGAGCGGCCAGGTCGTCGGACGAGGTGACAGAGCCGCTCGGATTGTGTGGCGTGCAGATCCAGAGCAACCGCATCCGGGCAGCGACATCGGACGGCACGTCGCCCGCACGCAGCACGAAATCACCATCGAGCACGATCGGGTGGATCGTCGCTCCGGCGAACACCGAGCCACGTTCGTACACCGGATACCCGGGCGTCGGATACACGACGACGTCGTCCGCCGCCGGATCGACGAAGGCGAACGGAGTGTTGAAGATCGACTCCTTCGAACCGCTCGTCGGGATGACCTGTGTCTCAGGATCCACCGTCACGCCGTGGCGTCGGTCGACCCAATCAGCGATCGCTCGTCGCAGATCGGCGCGCCCCTTCGCCGTCGGATACTGCGAAACCTCCGGTACGGCCGCACGCGCAGCGTCGCGGATGAACTCGGGTGTCGGCTCGCGAGGGTCGCCGATCGAGAAGTCGATGACGGGCAAGCCAGCCTCGCGCCGATCGAGGGCACGCTGTTGGATCGTCGCGATCGGGTAGCTACCGAGTCGAGCGAGCGCTGGGTTGAGGTGCATGGAGCGAAGCGTATTGGCGCGGAAGCGCGTAGGCGAAGAGCGTGGGACCTCGGGTGCCGCGTGTCAGCCGGGGACGGCCGAGACGAGGATCTCGAGGTGGGCGGCGTCCTCCATGGTGACGAAACCGCTCGTCTGGACGGGTATCTCGAAATCCGACAGCACGATGTCCGTCTCGCCGAGAATCGTCAATGACCCGTCGGTCTCGATCCGTGCCTCGATGGTCCACTCCGTTGGCAGTGAGATCTCGTTGATCGTCAGGTCACCGGAAATCGTGAAGCTCACCGGTTCCCCAACCACGGCGGATGCTGGCAGCGTGAACGTGGATCCGGAGAAGGTTCCCTCCGGGTGGTCGGTGAACCATCCACGGACTCTGCTGTCGCGACGGCTCTGGTCAGACACGAAGGACTGGAGGTCGAGCGTGAACGAGAACGCGCCTTCGGGACTGAACGACCCGGATACCGACTCAGATCTACCGACACCGACGGTGGAGAGGCCCTGGAGGACCTCTGGCACCTCATAGGTCGCGACTCCCGTGGCAACGGTGTACGACGCCGCGAGATCGTCCGGAAGCGTTACCTCACCGGACAGGTCGGCAGCGGCCGTCGTCGACGTCGGGTCTCCCCCGGTTGACTGCGATTCGGTGTCGACGACGGTGGTGGTCGTCGTCGCGGCGGGGAGATCGTCGAGGGAAAGGTCTCCGGAGGCGACGTTTCCTCTGCCGAACAGGAGAACGCCGAGGACGACCGCAACGGCGATGACGACGAGACCAATCCACCATGCGAGCGCGACACGGGCGAGCAGCGGCGTGAGGAATCCGAGGGTGATGAAGATGATCGCAGCCAGCGGCGCCGCATACCCCAGCAGGTTGTCGAGGACGAACCAATGACCGAATGAGATTGCAAGCATCGCAACAACCCAACCGCCGAACATCGACCAGCCGAATGTCCACAAGGGCCTGTCCGTGGCGCGAAGGCGACGCCACAGCATGCCCGACACTGCACCGAGAGCGATCGACACGAGCGTCACGGAGAGGCTGTTGGCGACGATCTCGTCCGGGCTCCGCAGGACCAATGAGATCAGTGCCGCAACGACACCAGCGATTGCGCCGGCGACCGCCCCGGCGAGTGCCGGGTGCCAGGCGTCGGGATCGTATTCATACGTCGTCATGCCACTTCCTTGCTCTTGGTAGTGCTACTGGACCCTGAAGACCCAGACGAGGCTCCCAGCATCGATGCCGGCGGTTCCGCCGGACCAACTGGCGACCACAGTATGTTCGCCCGGCTCCCACCGCTCGAATACCTTGCCGGGGCCCGGGGTGAACTGGTATCGGCCCGTCTCGGGGATCGCATCGACCTGATCAGCGGGGATCGTCGTTCCGTCGATGACGAACACTGCTTCGTAGTTCGGTAGGAGGTCGATCATCACCTTGATGGGATTCGTGACGAGGTCGCCATCGCGCGGTGCATAGTTCTCGACCGCATCAGGCAGGCTCTCCGGATCACCGGACGGGATGAACAGGATCGATGCAGCGATGATTCCCGCGAGCGCAAGCCCGAGCAGCGTGTAGGTGACGCGGTAACCGGTGGTGTTCATATGCCAAGGGTATGGGGCTGGCGCCCGAACAACGACAAAGGACAAAAGACGAAGGACGCACAGGGCCCCCTTCTCGGCTCTGGTTGGGCGTGCTATGAAAGTGACATGCACAACTACCGCAAGCTGAGGATCTGGTCAGATGGAAAGGACCTGGTTGCCCGTGTCTATCGCGAAACCGAGTCCTTTCCGCGGGCGGAGCGATACCGCCTGGCCGACCAGATGCGACGAGCAGCGGTTTCGATACCGTCCAACATCGCCGAAGGCTCTTCGCGACGTTCGAACAAGGAGTTCGCGAGGTTCCTACGAATCGCACTCGGATCGGCCTACGAGCTCGACACCCAGCTCGACCTCTCAGCCGAACTCGGGTACATGGATCATGACTGTGCGATCGCACTCCAGGAGGACCTTGAGTTCGTCAGAGCAAGAATCGCGCGACTCGAGACCGCTCTAGCGACCTAGACGTCATTCGTCATTCGTCATTCGTCATTCGTCGTTCTTCGTTCATCGGCTTCGCAGGAGGTCGTCGGGGCCTTCGGTGAGGAGTCGGTGGAGGGCTTCGGTGTCGAGGACGGGGGTACCGAGCGATTCCGCCTTGGCGAGTTTGGATCCGGCACTGGTCCCCGCGATGAGGGCAGTCGTGTTCTTCGACACGGATCCGGTGACCTTTGCACCGCGGGCGACGAGTTCTGCTTTGGCCTCGTCGCGCGACAGGCCCTCGAGCGTTCCGGTGATCACGAACGTGAGACCCTCGAGTGTCTGTTCAAGCTCGGGTCCTTCGGATTCGGGAAGTTCCATGGCGACTCCCTCGGCCGCCAGTCGATCGACCATCGCGGTGTTGGTCCCATCGGCGAACCAGGAAACCACCGACGAGGCGATCTCGGGTCCGATGCCTTCGATCTCGGCCACGTCATCGACCGATGCCGTCCGGATACGGTCCAACGAGCGAAAGTGGTCAGCGATGGTCGCTGCCACGGTGCCGCCCACGTGGTCGATCCCGAGGCCGAACAGGAGCTTTCCGAGAGGTCGCTCCTTCGAGACCTCGATCGCAGCGATGAGCTTGCTGGCCGACAACTCGCCGAACCCCTCGAGCTCGAGGATGTCTTCCGCCGACAGCTCGTAGATGTGGGACGGATCGGCGATCTTCCCTGCACGGATCAAGGCGTCGACCGTCTTGTATCCGAGCCCCTCGATGTCCATCGCACCGCGAGATCCGAAGTGGTAGAGATACTCACGGAGACGGCTCGGGCATTCGAACCCGCCGGTGCACTTCGCCTTCGCCTGTCCTTCGGGCAGAACGATCGGGTTGCCACAAAACGGGCACTTCGCTGGCATCTTCCATTTCCGAAGACCCTTGGGTCGGAGTGCGAGCACCGGTGCCACGACCTCCGGGATGACGTCGCCTGCCCGCCGCACGACGACGGTGTCGCCGGGACGAACGTCCTTGCGGTGCACCTCCCCTTCGTTGTGCAGCGTTGCGTTCGTGACCGTGACCCCACCGACGAACACGGGCTCCATGACGGCGTACGGAGTGACCGCCCCGGTACGCCCGACGTTGATCTCGATCGATTTCAGGAGGGTGTTCTTCTCTTCAGGGGGAAGCTTGAACGCAATCGCCCAGCGCGGCGACCGAGCGGTGAAGCCGACCTCCTCCTGTGCGGCGAACGAATCCACCTTGATGACGATCCCATCGGTTTCATAATCGCGATCGTGGCGATGCTTGGTCGCCTGCTCGATGAAGCTCTTCACCTCAGCGAGCGAACCGACGATCTCGTTCGCCGGATTGACCCGCAAACCGAGACCTTCCAACCATTGCATGGCTTCGGTGTGGCTTGCGAGCTCCGGACCCCCCTCGACGACGCCGAGCTGATAGATCCACACGGCCAAGTTGCGTGAAGCGGTGATTGACGGATCCTTCTGACGGACCGAGCCAGCGGCCGTGTTGCGCGGGTTGATGTACGGCGGCGCACCAGCTTCGGCCTGGCGCTCATTCAATGCCTCGAACTCTGAGACCGGGAGATAGATCTCGCCCCGGACTTCGAGCACGGCCGGAGCGTCGCCGCGAAGCCGTAGAGGTACCGACTTCAGGGTGCGCACGTTTGCGGTGACGTCTTCCCCGACCGTTCCGTCGCCGCGGGTCGCTGCCTGCACGAGTTCACCGGCCTCGTAGACGATCGAAATCGCCAGACCATCGATCTTGAGCTCACAGCTGTAGGCGTCAGGGGCGCGACCGAGAGCACCGACGAGACGGTCATGCCAGGCGTCGAGCTCCTCCTCGTTCATCGCGTTGTCGAGCGAGAACATCGGCTGGCGGTGTCGAACCGGTTGGAACGTCGCATCGCTCGGGCCACCCACCCGCCGAGTGAGCGACGACGAATCGACGAGCTCGGGGTGCTCTTCCTCGAGGGCTACGAGCTCGCGATAGAGCGTGTCGTATTCGTTGTCGTCGATGATCGGCGCGTCGAGCACGTGATAGCGATAGTTGTGCTCGCGAAGCTCGTCGAGGAGCTGGCGGTATCGATCGGCGGGTTCCAACGTCACTCCGTGGTGGTTGCTGAGCGCAGACTACGCCGCGTGGACGACGCAAACGGCCAGACCGTCATGCTGCGACGATCGTGCCACCGCCGAGGACATACTCGCCGTCGTACATCACGAGCGCCTGGCCGGGCGCGGGCTTCGGCTGTCGCTCATCGAAACGGAACGTCCAGCGCTCCCCCGCCTCCGCCACGGTCGCCGGTACGGGTTCGGACCGATAGCGCACCTTTACATCGATCGCATCACCGACACCGGGAAGTGATCCCGTTGAGCGCATGTCGATGGCTGTGCATCCGTCCACCAACAGGTCCTCGTAGGTACCGATGGTGATGGTCTGCTCGCGCGGTTCGATGTCGAGGACATATCGGGGCTCGCCGACCGAGACACCGAGTCCCTTTCGCTGTCCGATCGTGAAGTTCGTCGTACCACCGTGCGACCCGACGACCGCTCCCGACGTGTCCAGCACATCGCCCGGAGCATCGACCTCGGGGTGCATTCCACGGAGGAAATCGCGGTAGTCGCCGGACGTGACGAAACAGATGTCCTGGGAATCCGGCTTCGTCGCCGTCCGCAGCCCCATCGTGGAGGCGTAGGCGCGAACATCGGTCTTCGTCATCTCACCCACGGGGAGAATCACCTTCGACAGCGCCTCCTGCGAGAGCATGTGGAGTACATAGCTCTGGTCCTTGGTCCCGTCGACGGCCTTTCGCAATCGGTACCGATCACCGACCTTCTCGACCCGTGCATGGTGACCGGTCACGAGGACATCGCATCCGAGCTCGTCGGTCCGGTCAAGCAGTGCATCGAACCGGACATTGCGGTTGCACTCGATGCAGGGATTCGGGGTCAAGCCGTCGAGATACCCCTGTGCAAACGGCTCGACGACAGCCTCGGTGAACTCTTCCACGTAGTCGAGGACGTAGTAGGGGATGTCGAGCTGGGCGGCGACGCGACGCGCATCCTCGGCGTCGGACAAGGTGCAACAGCCAGCCACCGGCATCGCACCGTCGGGTCCCTCCCATTGCTTCAGCGTGACACCGATGACGTCGAACCCGCGTTCAAGCATGAGCGCCGCAGCAACGGACGAATCGACACCACCCGACATCGCGACGAGAGCCTTCATCGGACCTGCTCCAGCACCGCAACGACCCTCTTGGCGGCATCCGTGCCGATCCCCGCGGGGCTCGACCATCCGAAACTGAACCGGATGCACTCCCCTGCCGCTATGTCGTCGAACCCCATCGCCGTCAGGACGTGACTCGGTTCGACCGCACCGGACTGGCAGGCGGAGCCGGCTGCGGCCGCGATGCCCTCGGTGTCGAGCCTGATCAGCAACGTCTCGGCGAGTGTCCCGGGGAAGTGGATGTGGGAGTGTGACACGAGACGATCCGCACCGGCCCCGGTCACGACGGCATCGGGGTACGCCGAAGTCACGATCCGCTCGAACTCGTCACGCTCTGCCTTCAGACGTTCGGCATTCGCATCGCGGTCACGGACGGTGATCCGCATCGCCGTCACCATGCCCACGATGCCGGGAACGTTGTAGGTGCCGGATCGTCGCCCGGCTTCCTGACCGCCACCGTGGAGCACTGGGTCGATGGCGATCGCGCTGCGAACGGCGAGCAGGCCGACCCCCTTGGGGCCGCCGAACTTGTGTGCGGCGAGAGAGAGCGCATCGACATCCATCGTTGCGAGGTCGACGGGTTGAGTGGCGAAGGCCTGGACGGCATCGGTGTGGACCAGCACGTTCGGATCCACCTGCTTGACCTGGTCGGCGATCTCGGGGACCGGCTGGATGACTCCGGTCTCGTTGTTCGCTGCCATGACCGAGACCAGACCCACCGAAGGGTCGATGTGGTCGACGAGATCCGCAGGCGAAACTCGGCCCTCCACATCGACACCGACGATCCGCACCTCATCACCTCGCCGACGCCGTGCCTCGACAGACTCGAGCACGGCTTCATGTTCGATCGCAGTCGTGACGACGGTCCGTCGGTCCCCCACCCGGATGCCTCCGATGGCGAGATTGTCCGCCTCGGTGCCTCCCGAGGTGAACACGATGTCGAGCGGACGTCCGACGCCGAGCAAGGACGCAGCCTCTTCGCGCGCTTCCTCCATCGCGTTCTTCGCCGCTCGCGCGGGACCATGGAGACCGGATGCGTTCGCGTTCGTGTCCGTCATCGCCTTTGCGACAACATCGACGACCTCTGGATGGGCATCCGTGGTCGCGGCGTGATCGAGATAGAGGGCGTCGGTCATGTTGGTCATTCGTCTCCGATGACATCGAGGAGGAAGTCCTCGATGGCGAGCTCGTATCGGTCGGCGTCGACGTTCCACAGGTCGGTGTGTCCACCCTGTTCGAAACGATGCGTGGTCACGATCTCGGGAAGCGCATCGGCGAATTCCTCGAACGTGTCGACGCTGGTGACCGGGTCTTGCGCTCCGTACAGCAAGAGTATCGGGACGTCGAACTCGTCGGTACGGTCGAGCTGATCGGCCGCTCCCCAGTCCATTCCGAATCGGAGTGCCGTCAATCGTCGGCCGAGCCAGCCGACTGCCCCGGGAGTCCCGCTGTCTTCTGCGATTCCGACGGCGACGGACTCGAGGTCGAGAACCGGCGAGTCGTAGACGACCGCACGGACGAGGTCCACCTGCTCGGACTCATGGAGGAACGCGGAGACGACGCTGGCTCCGAAGCCGCTCCCGACGATGACGAAATCACGGGCTCCCTTTCTGAGCCCCGACTCGATGGCCGCATCGACGTCACGCCATTCCTCCTGACCCCAGTACCGCAACCCCGACTCGCTCGGTGTGGCATCGACATCGTTGCGAATGGTGATCGACATAACCGGATACCCCTGGCTCACGAGCGATGGCGTGATCCGGAGGGACTCGGTGAGGCGGTCGCTGCCATACCCGTGGACGAAAATCACCCACGTCGGTCGGCGCCCATCGATGAACCAGGCGGGTTGTGGACCGATGTCGGCGGGCGAACGCAACGCCTCGAACCCGATCGACAGCGCCGACGTCGGATCGCCCGTGTAGGCGTCGACGTCGATGCGTGCCGCATCACCGGGGGCGAACATCCCGACCTGTGGTGTCACACCTCGTTCGACGGAATCGTCGTCGGCGCGGACGATCGGACCCAACTGTGCATATTTGGCATCCGATTCCAGACCCCAGACTCCTTGACGGGTCGTCTCGTCGGTCGCATCGACCGTGATACGACCCGCCTGGAGCCCGCGGACCATGATGTCGAAGGGCTGATCGTCCGGGTGCGGCAGCATCAGTTCGGACCGCAACGTGTTTGCGTGGAACCAGCCGAGCACGAACCATGCCTAGAACAATGCCACGACGACACCGAGAGCAGCTCTCCCTGTCCAGCTGGGGATCCTGATCGCCATCCGGGCCGTCAGTCGCCTTGGAAGTCGGGGCGTTCCTTGGCCAGGAAGGCAGCCACACCGATGCGGGCATCACCGGTCTTGAAGACCTCGGAGAACTGCTCGGCTTCGATGGCGATCGCACCCTCGAGCGGCATGTCGTAGCCGGTGCGGATGGCGGTCTTGACCGCCGAATACGCACGGGTCGGGCCTGCGGCGAACTTCCGGGCGTCGACGAGCGCCAACTCGAGCACCTCGTCATCCGGTGCGATTTTGTCGGCGAGACCGATCGCAAGCGCTTCCTCGGCTTCGACGTGTCTCCCTGTCATGCACATCTCCTTGCAGCGCTGTGCTCCGACGATGCGCGCAAGGCGTTGTGTCCCTCCCGCACCGGGGATGATCCCCAGCTTGATCTCGGGCTGTCCGACCTTCGCTCCGTGTCCGAGGTATCGGAAGTCGGCTCCCATCGCAAGTTCGAGTCCGCCACCCAAGGCGAAGCCCGTGATCGCAGCGATCGTCGGTTTCTCGAGTCGTTCAAGTGCGGCGACCACCTCGGTCAATCCACTCGCCTGACGGTCGTCGTCCCCACGCTCGAATGATTCCTGGAATCCAGTGATGTCGGCACCCGCAGCGAAGTGCGGAGAACCGGACAGGACCACTGCCCGCACCGCAGCATCAGATGCTTCCTCGAACGCTTCGGAGAGATCGGCGATCAGGTCTTTGTTCAATGCGTTGACCGGGGGGCGATCCAGCGTGATCGATGCGACGGCGTCGTCGACTTCGTACCGAACGAACTCCATGCTGCGTCCTTTCGTCGGGGCTCCGGAGGCTACCGGTTGTCGACGAAGGACGCCGCTACGGACCATGGATCGGTCGAGCGGTCGACCACCGCATCGACATCGGGAGCCATACGCTCGGCAAGCGCACGTCGAGTCAGGGTCTCGACTGCGGCCTCGACGGTCGCAACGGCGATAGACCTTTGGCGTGCACGCTCGGCGTCGGACTGCCGGAGGTGTCGACGATGAGCCTCGATCGCATCGACCACCGACGCCACACCGCCCCCATCCAACGCCGTAGTCGGCAACACCGGCGCCCTCCAACCCTCGGACGGCACGATGTCGAGCATCGCCGAGAGGTCGGCGACCGTCCGTTCCGCACCGGGACGATCGGCCTTCGACACCACGAAGACATCCCCGACCTCGAGGAACCCGGCCTTGGAAGCCTGCACCGAATCGCCCCAATCGGCAGGAACGACGACGACCGTCGTGAGACAAGTCGATGCGATGTCGATCTCTGATTGTCCGATACCGACCGTTTCGACGAGGACATGGGAGAAACCGAGACCGTCGAGGGCGGCGACGACTGCCGGGGTCGACGTAGCGATGCCTCCCAGGACGCCCCGATTCGACACCGACCGGATGAACACTCTGGCGTCACCGCTGTGGTCCCCCATACGGATCCGATCACCGAGGATGGCACCACCGGTGAATGGACTCGACGGATCGACGGCGATGACGCCGACCCGCTGATCGGGTTCGGTGCGAGCGAGCACGTCTGCGACGAGTGCGTTCGTCAGCGTCGACTTGCCGGCCCCCGGGGGCCCTGTGACGCCGATGGTGTGGGCGCCCCCGCCTTCCCTGAACAGGCGGGCGAGAATCTCGCTTTCGGAGAAGGGATCATCGGCGATCGAAGTGAGCAGGCGACCCAGCACTCGGTCGTCGGTGCGCGCCATCTGGATCCGGTCGTCAGCAGTCATGCGGTCGAGCGTAGCGAGAACCTACTGTGATGACGGACATCGCCCGAGGTCCTTCGGTCGTCGATCGTCGAGGCTGTCAGCCCTTTGCGACGACCCGCGTAACGCCCGGTACACGGTCCATCAGGATGCGTTCGATCCCGACCGTGACCGTGGTTTCCGAGATCGGGCAACCACCACATGCACCGACCAGCGTGAGGAACACGGTACCCCCTTCGACACCGTCGAACACCACGTCTCCCCCGTCGGCCTGGAGGGCAGGACGCAAATAGTCGAGCGCCTCGTGCACGAGGTCGACATCGATGTCGGACTCGCCACTGGCGGGGCGATCCGCCACACCGCCGATCTGGATGATGCTGCCTTCGACTTCGATGTCCATGGTCGTGATGCTACGCCGGCGCGCTACCAACTCCGGGTGTCGATCACCGATCTCCGGTTCCGCCGCGCAAGATCGGGAACTAGTGCCGTTCGATCGCTGCGCCCAAGGAGGCAAGCTTCAGGACGAAGTCCTGGTAGCCCCGGTCGATGTGGGCGGCATCGTGGATGGTGGTGACGCCTTCGCCGCGCAGACCTGCGATGGCGATCGCTGCCCCGGCGCGGATGTCACAGGCGTCGACCTCACATCCGGACAAGGTTTCGACTCCCCGGATCACGACGTGTTGCCCGTCTGCGACCGCCTGTGCACCCATGCGTCCCAACTCACCCAGGTAGCGGAAGCGACCGGCGTAAATGTTCTCCGTGACGATCGAGGTTCCGTCTGCGACCGAAAGGAACGACACGAGTTGCGGATGCATGTCGGTGTGGAACCCGGGATAAGGCAGCGTTGCGATGTCGACCGGTTGGGGGCGTTCGGGCCCGGTCACCGTGATCGATGATGGGGTCGTCGATACTTCGCATCCCGCGGCACGAAGCTTTGCCAGCTCCATCCGCAGATGCTCCGGCACACAATCGACGACCGTGACGGTGCCCGCGCTCATCGCACCGGCGACCAGGTAGGTGCCGGCCTCGAGACGGTCGGGAACGGTTCGGTGGACTGCCGGACTGAGATCGGGAACACCGTGGATCTCGATGGTCGATGTCCCGGCGCCGTCGATCTTGGCACCCATCTTCATCAAGAACTCGGCGAGGTCCTCCAACTCCGGTTCCCGGGCTGCATTCCGGATCGTGGAGGCCCCTCGGGCGAGAACCGCTGCGAGCAAGAGGTTTTCGGTGGCACCGACCGAAGGGAACTCGAGAAAGACATCCGTGCCGTGCAGGCCGTCGGGCGCCGACGCGACGAGGACACCGTGGTCGAGCTCAAACGTCGCCCCCATCGCTTCGAGGCCGCGGACGTGGAAGTCGATTGGACGGGAACCGAAGTCGTCACCACCGGGAAGTGCGACACGCGCCGACCCACAACGGGCGAGCAACGAGCCGAGGACGAGGATCGAGGCGCGCATCTGTCGGACGAGGTCGAGCGGAGCTTCGGGCGCTGGAGCATCCGGAACGTCGATCTCGAGCACACTGTCCTCGAACCGGCAGCTCGCCCCGACGTGACGCAGCACCTCGGTCATGATCCGAACGTCGACGATGTCCGGGACGTTCTCGATGCGGTGCCGACCCGGGGCGAGCAGCGTCGCCACCATGTGCTTCAGGACGGCGTTCTTCGCCCCGAGAACGGGGACAGAGCCTTCGAGACGGCGGCCACCGTCGATCACGATCGTGTCGGACATCAGCGTGAGGTTAGGAGAACACCGCCATAGGGAGCAGGATTCGGTAGGAGCGATGGGGGTTGAGCCATACGCCACAGGCCATGAGCCATGAGCGGGAATCGGGCATCGGATGTCGGAGGTCGGAAATCGGATCCGGTCCTACCCTCCGCGCATGAAGCGAATCGTTCTGGCCGCTATGGCTGTTGCGTTGACAGCAGCGTGCTCGAGCGGGCCGGCAGCACCGGACCCGGGGACCGGCTCGGAGGTGTGTGCGGACTCGTTCTGCGTCACCGTCCCCGATGGCTGGGACGTCGAGGTCGGGGACACCTACGTGTCCGCCCATCATGAGCTGGCTCCGGACACGACATTCCTCACCGCCGGGGAGATCAATCAACGAGCCCTCGTCGAGAATGCAGGTGGTCAGTGGCCGACGACCACGCCCGAGGTGGCGCGGGCGTTCTGGACACTGCTCGAACGGGCGGATGTCGGCACCTTCCGTCGCTCCGCCCGGATGCTCGGCGGTGCCGAGCGATCCTGGGGACAGCATGAGTCCGGAACGATGTGGCACCTGCTGTATCCGCTCGAAGGCGAGGATGCGATCGGGGTCGAGTTGCGCGCACCGAACGATTCGTGGGAGCAGCACGCCGACATCGTCTTCGCGTCCGTTCGGAGCCTCTGATCGGGTCGCCCATCCTCGGATCGGTTCACCGAACCGGTCGAGCCTACGATGGACGCACACTCGGGACTTGAACAAGGAGATGCAATGCGGGTCGCCATCGGAGCCGATCACGCGGGATTCCCGCTGAAGGAGTGCCTCGTCGAGCACCTCACCGAGGCGGGTCACCTCGTGGAGGACCTGGGTACCGATTCGACGGAGTCCGTCGACTACCCGGACTTTGCCGCGGCCGTGGCACGTGAGGTGGTGCACGGCACCGCCGAGCGTGGCATCGTCGTCTGTGGGAGCGGCGCCGGAGCATCGATCGCTGCGAACAAGATCACCGGGGCCCGGTCAGCAGTCGTCCACGACCACTACACGGCACACCAGGCAGTCGAACACGACGACATGAACGTGCTCGCACTCGGAGCGCGCGTCATCGGGGAGACGACGGCGATCGAGATCGTCGACGCCTACCTCGGTGCGACCTTCAGCGGGGAGGAGCGTCATGCACGCCGGCTCCGCAAAGTGGTCGAATTGGACAGGAACCGCGGCTGAGCCCGGACAGCCAGACGGCTGGTCGCTCTAGACTCGCCGCATGGTCACCGACACCGCCGCCGACGCGTCGCGATACCTCAATCGCGAAATCTCTCTCCTCGACTTCCAGGAGCGCGTTCTCGCACTCGCAGAGAACGAGGATCTTCCGCTCCTCGAACGGGTGAAATTCGTCGCAATCGTGTCATCGAACCTCGACGAGTTCTTCCAGGTCCGAGTCGCCGGGCTCCTCGAGCAGCACCGGAACGACGTCACATCCCTGTCGCCGGACGGCCTTTCCGCCGGTGACCAGGTGATTGCGATCAACGAGCGGGTGACGGCGATCAACGAGCGGATCGATGCCGTGTTCACGAAGGACCTCGTTCCCGCGCTCGCCGAAGAACAGATCTCGATCGTCTCGCTCGATGACGTGTCCCCCAAAGACCGCGCCTACCTCGACACGGTGTTCGAAACACAGGTGTTCCCTGTCCTCACGCCACTCGCCGTCGATCCCTCGCACCCGTTCCCCTACATCTCCGACCTCTCGCTGAACATCGCCGTGCTGGTGCGGGATGACGAGGGCGAGACCAGGTTCGCCCGCGTCAAGATCCCCGCCAACGTGGCGCGATTCGTACCACTCGAGGACGGCGGCCGATTCATCCGACTCGAAGAGCTGGTCGGGACGCACCTGTCCCGCCTGTTCGGTGGCTTCGATGTGCTCGCGTGGTCGACGTTCAGGGTGACACGGTCCGCAGACATCGCCGTCGAGGAGGACGAGGCCGACGATCTTCTGGCTGCGATGGAGTCGGTCCTCCGCTACCGATCGCGTGCAGCGCAGGCCGTTCGACTGGAAGTCCGTTCCGGGACCTCGGAAGGAATCCTGCGGATGCTGCTCAACGGTCTCCAGCTCGAACCGGAAATGGTGCAGCGTCGCGACGCACCGCTTGGACTCGGCACGTTGTGGGAGTTGTACGGTCTCCCACGCCGCGATCTCAAGGAAGAGTCATGGAAGCCGGTGACCCAACCGGCACTCGTCGAAGTGGATGGGCGCGCACCCGACCTGTTCGCCGAGATCCGCAAGCACGACATCCTCGTCCATCACCCGTACGAATCCTTTGCTACCTCGACTGCAGCCTTCCTGTCACAGGCGGCTGCCGATCCCAACGTCCTCGCCATCAAACAGACGTTGTACCGGACCTCGATGGCAGACGACCCTGCCATCGGAGGTGAAGAGGCGATCGTCCGCACGTTGATGGCGGCGGCCGAAGCAGGGAAACAAGTCGTCGTCCTCGTCGAACTGAAGGCGAGATTCGACGAAGCGGCCAACATCAATTGGGCGAAGATGCTCGAAGCTGCCGGAGTCCACGTCGTATACGGGGTCTCCGGCCTCAAGACGCACTCGAAGGTGCTCCTCGTCGTGCGAAAGGAACGGGGCGAGATTCGCCGCTACTCACACATCGGGACCGGCAACTACAACCCGAAGACCGCGCGACTGTACGAAGACCTCGCCCTGTTCACGGCGGATCCGGACGTCGGGACCGACTTGTCGGAGCTCTTCAACCTCCTCACCGGACACGCCAAACCGACCCACTACCGGAGACTGCTCGTCGCTCCACATGCACTCCGCTCAGGCATCGTCGAGCTCATCCGTGAGCAGGCGGCGCTGGGAGAGGGCGGTCGTATCACGTGGAAGATCAACCATCTGGTCGACACCGAGATCATCGACGAGCTGTACGCAGCCTCCGCCAAGGGGTGCCGGATCAACCTGGTGATCCGCGGCAACTGCTCCGTCCGTGCGGGCGTGCCGGGCCTGTCTGACAACATCACCGTGCGGTCGATCGTGGGACGGTTCCTCGAACACAGCCGCATCTACAAGTTCGGTGACACCGCAACCGGAACGGCGAAGCACTTCGTGGGTTCGGCCGACATGATGACCCGGAACCTCAACGGTCGCGTCGAAGCACTCGTACAGGTGAACGATCCCCAACTGATCGACCGGCTCGAAGAGATCCTCGACGTCACCCTCTCTGATGACGTCCTTGCATGGGAACTCGGCGACACGACGTGGACGAAGGTCCCGACCGTCGACGGAATCGACACCCATGAGACCCTCCGCACCCGCTCGCTCGAACGCGCCGGACTCGATCCCTCGGGGTCAGCGAGCGGATGACGCCCGTAGAGCGTCCACCGAAGGAGTCCATCTGGGCCGCAGGTTGTGTCGTCGCCGACACGACCGGGTCCGAACCGCGCTATCTGATCGTCCACCGTCCGCGATACGACGACTGGTCGATACCGAAGGGAAAGCTCGACAAGGGCGAGACCTTTCTCGACGCCGCCATCCGTGAGGTCAAGGAAGAGACGCGGGTGAAGAGCAACAACCCGCGGCCGATCGGCACCGTCGGCTATATGACGAAAGCCGGCAATCCGAAGGTCGTGCGCTGGTGGCTGACACGACCGAAGAAGGCGAAGAAGTTCAAGAAGAACAAAGAGGTCGATGAAATCGCGTGGGCTACGTTCGACGAAGCCAACGAGATCCTCCAGTACCGCAACGACCGTACTGTGCTCGATCGAGCAAACGACATGGTCCTCGACCGATCCGCAGGATCCATTCACCTCGTCCGGCACGCCCAAGCCGGAGTGCGGGACCGCACGAACCCCGACGACGACAAGCGTCCGATCGACAAGCGCGGCAAGAAGCAGCGGAAGGCGATCCTCAACCATCTCCTCGACTATCCGATCACCCGGATCGGCAGTTCCCAGATCGACCGTTGCGTCCAGACCGTGCAGCGGCTCTCGGACACGATTGGGATCCCGGTCGAGCGTGAGATCGCGTTGGTGGAGGGAACGCACCCGACACGAATCGTGTCACTCATCCACGCTCTTCAACAGGAGGCGGCGGTCCTCTGTTCGCACGGCGACGTCATCTCGGGGCTCATCGGCCACCTGTTCGCCGAGGGACTGCCGATGGACGGCCCGATGGAATGGGAAAAAGGCAGCATCTGGCATCTCCGCACCATCGGTGGCCGGATCGTGTCCGGGGAGTACGTTCCGCCGATGGCATAGCGCCTGCGGCGCCGAGCCAGGACAAAGGACAAAGGACGAGCGTGTCACCCGGCGGTCTGCAGGTCCTAAGTCGTTGGTCTTTCGTCGTTCGTCAGGACCCAAGGAACGCGTCAGCGATGTGAGCAGCGGCCTCGCTGATCGTATCGGACTGGGTCCGGCCGGTCGCCTTCAGCGGCTTGAGGGAGTGGTTCCCCGATTCGATCGGGATGAGGCGACCGTCGGGTACGCGGTCGGCGATCGTACTCAGCAGATCGAGCGGGCCCATACGGTCACGTGACCCTGAGATGAACAACTGCGGGACCGTGATCTCGTCAAGATGCGAAGTGTCCCTTGGTTCGGTCTTCCCCATCGCCACGAGCGGATACCCAAGGTAGACGACACCACCGATGCGGTCTCCGACATCGGCGGCGAGGTGACCACCCACTCGTCCACCCATCGACTTGCCGGCGAGAACGGGCGGCGTTCCTGTCTGATCGGTGACCCAGTCGAGAAGGGCGGCATGCACCTGGAGCAACTTGGGCAACCGGTCCGGGGCCTTGCGACCTTCCGAGGTGTACAGGTAGTTGAACGCCACGACATCGAAGCCACGGACACCCAGCGCCGAGTCCATCTCACGCATCCATGGGTGGTCGATCCCCGCTCCGGCTCCGTGAGCGAGGATGACGACACGATCGAGGGAGGCGGGGGTACGAAGCTCGATCGTGCCGATCGGTGTGGCGAGCGATGTGTCCGTCACGACGAGCTCACAGCCTCGAAGCCGCGGCCTCGTCCAGGATCCACACGACCTCGCCGCGGGCTTCCACCTGTGCTGCAGGGGCATCGCCGCCATGTGCGATGTGCTCGATCATGGCCGCCTTGCCCTCACCCGTGACGAGGAACACGATCGAATCCATCGCAGCGAGCATCGAATACGTCGCAGTCAGGCGCCACGTTGAGAACTTCTCGACCCAGGTTGCCGTGTAGGAGCCCACATCGTCGAGTGCGGTGGAGCCGGGGAACAGCGACGCGGTATGACCGTCGTCTCCCATACCCAGCATCGCGAGCCCTCCCCGATCCACGCCGACGCCCGCGGCTCGCAACGTCGAAGCGAATTCATTGGCGGCGAGCACCGGCTCGGGGAGCGTTGTGTCGGGAGCCAGGAATGCCAGATCGACAGCATCGATCAGCGTCCGACGCACCATGCCCTGGTTGCTCTCGGGGTCGTCCGGGGATACCCAACGTTCGTCGGTCATCCATGCAACGGACCGGCTCCAATCGATGCCCCGCGAGGCAAGCTCGATGTGGGTCGCCTCAGGTGTCGATCCACCGGCCAGCCCGATGGCGACCGTCGGGTCTGCCGAGATCGCCTGTTCCACGAGATCGGCGGCGTAGGCCGCCACGGCAGACTTGTCGGCAAGAACGATGCGGTGCATGAGAAGACGATAGTTCGGGTTGGGAGTTGAGCTCCTGGCTCCTGGCTCCTGGCTCCTGGTGAGCCGTGAGCCTTGAGCCTTGAGCCATGAGCCATGAGCCTTGAGCCGACAGTCCGAGAATCCGAGAATCCGAGAATCCGGAAATCCAACGGATTCGTCCTCAGTTGCCGACCAGGAGTTCGATCACGAACTCACCGAGTTCAGTGTTGGCCTCGAGCCGGTCCGCCTGTGCGATGACATCGGCCGCCAGTTCGGTCTGGGTGCACCCGAGCTCTGCGGCCCGCTCGTCGATCGCTTCCGATTCAGTACGGAAGCTTTCGAGCGACGGAAGATCGTCGCCAAGCGCAAGGAACTCCTCGATGGACATCTCCTCGAATTCGGCATCGACATCGTCGATGAGATCCTGGATCAGGTCGACGGTCTGCGTTGCGATCTCATCGCAGGTCTGCGCTTCTCCCCCACCGCAGGCGGTGAGCATGAGCAGCAGCGCAAGTGCGACAGCAAGGTTTCGTGTCATGGCCGGGAGCGTAGGCGAGTAAGACCGATAGGTGTTGCCTTCGACAGGGAGCTGGAAGTGAGCCTTGGGCCCTGAGCCTTGAGCCATGCGCCAAGCGTGAGCCATGTGCCAAGCGCCAAGCCATGCGCCATGAGCCTTGAGCCAAGCGCCAAGCCATGCGCCATGAGCCTTGAGCCTTGAGCCTTGAGCCATGCGCCAAGCGTGAGCCATGCGCCATGAGCCTTGAGCCATGCGCCGGAAGGGGTGCACCTGGCTCGAGATCCGACAATCCGACAATCCGACAATCCGACAATCGATGATCGATGATCAGCCCGCGGTTTCGTGCACTTCATCCACGATGCCGACGATGACCGAACGGATGGGGCCGGTCGGGATTCCATAGATCTGACGAGCCGACGAGCCTTCATCGAGGATCAACACCGTGTCGCCCGTTCCGGCATCGACACGATCGGTGCAGATCAGGTACTCACCTGTTGCGACGTCGTCATCGACGAGGTCACAGATGAGGAGTCGCTCTCCGTCGAAGAACGGGTGGTTGATCGTCGACGTCACCGTCCCCATCACCAAGCCGACCTTCATCGTTCG